>NZ_JBFRHH010000006.1:0-449294 GCF_052115765.1 Paenibacillus sp. 2KB_20
AAAGTAAACCAGTTTAACTGGTAAGTGAAAGTGACAAATTACACTGAGCCTGAACAATTTTATTGTCAGGCTAGCGTCTTTAGGCGCAGTTTGGCAACAGGGGGTTATACCCCAAGTGCAAACCACCCGTTGGACGGGTGGTCATGATTTAACAATGCAAGTTCTTATCGCAGAGCGAGGACAAGGGAAGGCAAACCGCATAACGATTCTCCCCAATAAGAGAAAAAACATCGAGAAACCTATTTTTCTCCATGCTACAATTTATTCCGTGGAGGTGCACATCCATGGATTATGAGCAAAGAATTCAGTCCGTGCTTAATTATATTGAGACGCATGTGCAGGAAGACATTCCGTGTGAGTCACTTGTAGCGTTGGCCGGCTTCTCTAAGTCACATTTTTTGCGCGTGTTTGAGGCGTATACTGGCTTCACCGTCATGTCATATGTACGCAGTCGCAAACTGCATCTTGCTGCTGAACGTTTAAGCTATAGCAATGATAAAATTGCGGATATCGCATATGACTACGGCTTCGAATCCCATGATGTATTCGGTAGAGCTTTCAAACGCATGTATGGAATAACACCTGAAAACTATCGGAAGAGACGGTTTCTTTTGCCTACATTCCACGCTGTCAATCTCGCACAGCAGCAAAAGGGAGCTGTAGCCATGATAAAAACCAAGCCACATACGATGATCGTAACAAAACCAGCGATGAAGCTAATTGGCATAGAATGTCGATTTGAAGATGGTGTATCTTCGCCCGATCTGTGGAAACAGTATTTCGATGAGTGGCAGCAAACTTTCGGCAATATCGCACATCTGCGTGTTGAGCCAGAAAAGGAAATTGACTATGCATTGACGGTAGATCGAGACGAGAGCGGATACACCTACTTTATCGGGATCGAAGTGACAAACGTAGACCATGTGCCGCCAGGGGCCACAGCACGGCTCATCCCAAAAACGAAATATGCAAGGTTCACAGCGATTGGACCGGTTGGAGAGTCGATAGGGCGAACGTATGATTATATTTTCAAGGAATGGTTTCCATACTCGTCATTTCAAACAGCTGCTGGTCCGATCATGGAACATTATGATATGCGTTGTGCTACCCATCTCGGCATACCACCTGATACGCAGGAAATGGATATCTACATCCCAATCGAGCTCGTCCTAACACAAACCAAAGAAATTATTGAACTTCAACCATACCGAGCAGCTTATTACAAGGCCGCCGGCAGGAAGGGAAGGAAATGGCAGCAAGTAAAGAAAGAAGCATTTGACGTCATGATCACTTGGGCATTATCGCAAGGTATTGATCAGTCTGATTTGCGAATCCGAGCGCATAACAACGGAGGTGCTACGGAGGAGAAATTCAATTACGAAGTCTATATGGACGTTACAGGGATAGATGTCGGAGTGAAGCGGTTGTAAGTTAAATAAGTGAACTAACGGGAAACTATGGCTGCAACAAAGTACACGACGGAGAGGACGGGGGCTAACCGCCCCCTCCTACTCGATTCATCCTTAATGATTTTAATGCTGCAATTTTCGGAAGACACTATAGCTTCTTTGTGCGCATTCGGAGATGGCAATGGGGTGGAAGCCACTGACATCGGCATACAACGTATCGTTTAGCGGCGAGATCCACTTCTCAGGGAGCGCCGCTGCTCCAAGTGATGCGCCAAGAATGGAACCGACGGTGGCGCCATTGCAATCGGTGTCCCAGCCACCAAGTACGGCGGTTGTTATGCCTTTCTCAAAATCGCCTCCGGAATGAATGAGAGCAGCCGCGCATAATGCAGCATTATTATTGGTATGAACAGGGTGATAGTGCTTAAATGCTTCCCATATTTTACTCACCAATTCTAATGAATCTTCCGTTTCCTGAGCAATGTTGACCGCTAACGAGATATCTTCTGCAAGACGGCTGCGTTTCGGAATTTCACTCAATCCGATCTCAACAATTCGCTTCATATCACTTTCAACGAATGCCGCGGCAATCATAGCCGAGCAAAACATGGCGCCGTAAATACCATTCTTCACATGGGAGAAGGAAGCGTCCCGCCAAGCAAGCTCAGCTGCAAGCTGGGGCTGGCCGGCAGCACCGTATGCATAGCCGTCCACACGGATCTGGGCGCCGATCCATTCGCGGTAGGGATTCAAATAAGAACGTCCTGAGTGGATATGTTTCTCCCAATCATCTGGCCGATCGCCGTTAATATGTGAAGTGACACGCGCGAAATTAAGATAGGACTGCGCTTCAGCTGTGAATACCTGCCCGAATGACAAATGACGATGCCACAGCTTGCCCACATCCCAGGAGTTGAAATCAAGCCCGCGCTCCTCAAGCATGAGCAGGCCAAGAACGGTATAACGAATATCATCGTCTGTTTCCATAAAGCGAATATTCTCCCGGCAGCTGGCCATGCTGCTCCACCTTGCTATCTCGATACCGTACTCGGCTTCTGCAGTTGACTCGCCCGGTGTATAGTGGCGAATCGGCCATTGACCTGCGCCTTCGAACCACAACTTTATATTGTGCCAGCCGGGTCTGCCGCCAGAGCCTTGCATGAAGGCAGGAGCCTCCAGAGGTTTTCCGAGCGCACAACCAGCCGAACGGCCGAGCCAAGCACCATGAAATTTATCCTGCCATTTAAGTTCATCCCAGTTTCCGGACAGGATTCTCGGTCCATCCGGACGTTCGGCGCGAATGGCTTCCAATTCCGACGGCTCGATATACTTGAAATCCGCCATTGGTTCAAGTGCCATTAAAGCCTGGTATACTTCCATTAATTTTGCTTCGTCTGTGCCGGCGGCTTCCAAACGTTCGGACATCCCTTCTACATTACAGCCTTCTTCTTCGCGCTGTTTTACTTCTTCCCGAACTAATTCCCTCAGTCCAATCCATTTCGTCATAACGGTTGCCCTCCTGAAATACGTGAAATCAATGTATGCCTTGATTATAACCAGCCATGCCGGCAATGGCTTCTCAAATTAGGAAAGCGTTATTCTCATTTTTTGTTCATTCCATAACTCCCATCGATTGCCGATAACGGATCGGAGACATGCCGACAGTCTCTTTAAAGACGCGGTAAAAGGTCGGCAAGCTTTGAAAGCCGCATTCGAATGCAATATCAGCAACAACTTTGTCCGTTCCTGCCAATTCCCGCTTGGCAGCCTGGATACGAAGTAAGGAGACATATTCCGAGAAACGGTAACCCGTCGTTTCCAGAAACGCTCGGCTCACGCGCGAGACGCTTAAACCAAGTTCATTAGCCAATTCCCCTAAGCTAACCGGCTCATTGTAACGATGCTCGACCAAAACGGCAAGCGATTGCACCTGGAGAACGGAATGTACCATATGATGACGCTCATCATCGGATAGCAAACCGTTGTAATGTCGAAGAAGACGGCCGCACAGCTGAATGAGCGCGCTTTTGGCCATGACCAAATACCCCGGGGACTTCTCTCGCAGTTCTTCCGCTATAGCCAGTACCCAAGGAGTGAGCTGTTTGGCGAGGGGGGAATCGCCAATGATATGATTGCAAAAATGATTGGAGCGATAGGAGAATGGCAGCAGCAGCCCAGGCTCCTCAGCTAGCAGCAGCGAGGGATCAAAGTTAATAAAAAGATAGCGGCTCGGGTCATCGGGATCGGATTGGGCAATATGCCGTTCCTCGTTATTGACCAGAAACAAGTCGCCGGGATTAGCTGTATATTGTTTATTTCCGAAGAAAAAGCGGCCTTTGCCTGTTAAACAAAGGCCGATCTCCAGACTCGCGTGCACATGGGGCGGCTGCTGATAAGTAGCAGGAGTCCATTCGAAAGCATTGATGGCAATGGGATGATCATAAGCAATATGAAGTTTCATTATGATCCAATGGCCTCCAGACAATAATGAATTTATATGCTAAGTATATAGACAAGAGATGCCTTTAACCAGATACTGTTATTTACTTCTATACATACATTTTGAGGTGTATCTAAATGAAAAGAATACGCCGACGTTGTATCCATCAAACACAGTAAATATTTATTTTTGTCTGGTGTCAAGAGGTGTATACGAAAGTAAAGACTAGTATATAGAACAGCGGGAGGCTTCTTTTTATACTTGAAATATGAAATACTGCATTATAATTTGCAGCGAAAACTATAACGAAATGTACCGGAGGGGTAAAATTTGAAGAGCAAAAAGGCACTTGTCATGATCTCCTTGACGCTTGCATTGGCGGTTACAGGCTGCGGCTTCAAATCGTCGTCTGAGCCAAGTCCACCTGGAAATTCCAAGGAACCGACCGAAATAGCAGGCACAGGAAACAGCAATGATGTCATTGAGGTCTCAACGGTTTCGCCAAGCGATCCTTACTTGAAATTTGACGAAGGGGAGAGCTTCGACAAAAACTCCGTTTATGATGCTTATGAAAAAGATATCGGTGTCAAAATTACAAACAAATGGATTGCCGATGTAAGTCAATTTAAGGAAAAAGTGAAAATCGCGATTGCATCGAATGATATTCCGGATTTCATGCTTGTCAACGCAGCACAGCTTAAAGAGCTTACTGAAGCGGATATGATTATGGATCTGACAGAGGTTTATGATCAGCATGCTACGGAAGAGACAAAAAAGTTTCTGACTGTGGACGGCGGCATGCAAATGAAAACAGCGATGATCGACGGAAAAATGATGGGTATTCCAAGCTCATACAACCCGTTCAACTATCAGTACTTGTTCGTTCGTACGGACTGGCTGAAGGAACTGAACCTGCCTGAGCCTAAAACGATGGATGATCTCATTGAAATTGCCGAAGCGTTCAAAGCGAAAAATCCTGGGGGTACAAAACAAGCTTACGGTATTGCGGTCAGCAAGAACCCATTTAGTACAGAGACAGGCGTTACCGGTCTGAGAGCGTTCTTGAACGGCTACCATGCTTATGAAAACATCTGGATGGAGGACGGGAACGGCGGTTTGATGAACAGTGATATTCAGCCCGAGATGAAGCAGGCTCTTGGAGCGCTGCAAGACATGTTCAAAAAAGGGTTGATCGATCCTGAGTTTGCCGTTAAAGATACGGAAAAAGCCGCTGAGCTCATCTACGACGGCAGCATCGGCATGGTATTCGGCGCTTCCTGGACACCGGCGCAGCTTGTGCAGGGCGCTGTGAAAGACGGCAAGGTTGTTCAAGAATGGGGAGCGTTCCCGATCCCTTCAATCGATAATAAGCCTACTTTGAATCAAATCGGCCTTGGCGTTGACGAGTACTATGTAATCTCCAAACAAGCCAAGCATCCGGAAGGCGTTATCAAATTGCTGAACCAATACATCGTAACGCAGTCTAATCCAACCGAAGAACAAAAGGTTTACGAATACGGTAAAGATGGGGTAGAAAAAGGAGCTAACTACTGGTTGCTTAACCCGCTTCGTGTAGGTAGACAAATCGATAATAATGGGGAGATCTTGCCGAAAGCGATCGAAACAAAAGATGCTAGCATTTTGGAAACAAAAGACCAAAAAACGCGTTATGAGCGTGCAATGAAATATGTTGACGGCAGCGATATCACCATGTGGTGGGAGTACCTGATCTCGGGTCCGAACGGTGCGGTATCGCATAACCCTAAAATCCTGCAAAATAAAGAATACCTGCAAAACAAGTTCTACGGCGCGCCTACTCCGACGATGGCAGATCGTCAAGAAATCTTGACGAAGAAACGTGATGAGATATTCATCAAGATCATGATGAACCAAGTATCCGTAGACGAGTTCGATAAATTCGTTGAAGAGTGGAAGAAGCTTGGCGGCGATGAAATCACGAAAGAAGTTAACGAGTGGTATAAATCGCTTCAATAGAATCTGTGGCGGAGGGAGGGATTGATTCTATGCAATCCCTCCTTTTTTCAAGAACAATCAGGTTCTTGAGTAAAAAAATGCACAGCATGAAAAGTGAATCAGCGAGGTGAAGATATGAAACTGACGCGCATATGGAAGAAGGAATGGCCGCTTCATTTGATGCTGCTGCCAGGTTTAGCTTTTATTGTTATTTTTAGTTACATTCCGATGTCAGGAATCATGATGGCTTTTCAAAAATATGTACCGAATAAAGGGTTGTTCGGCTCCCCATTTATCGGATGGAGGAACTTCCAGCTGTTAATGGATTATCCGGATATCGGCCGTATCTTTTTTAACACGGTCTATATTGCCGTAATGAAAATCCTTGCCGGTTTGTTCGTGCCGATCACCATTGCTATTTTGCTTAATGAATTGCGTAGAGAATGGATGAAGAGAACGTTCCAAACCCTGGTCTATCTGCCCCATTTCTTATCCTGGGTGCTGCTGAGCGGTATTTTGGTCGACATTTTATCTCCTTCCTCCGGCATATTGAACCAACTGCTTGCATGGTTCGGCATGAAACCGATTTTCTTTCTTGGCGATAACAACTGGTTTCCTTATGTTATGGTTATCTCCGATGTATGGAAAGAATTTGGATTTGGCACCATAGTTTATTTGGCGGCGCTAACAGGAATCAATCCTACGCTTTATGAAGCCGCTCAAATCGATGGCGCGGGCCGCTGGAAACAAACGCTTCATGTGACGCTGCCGGGCATGATGCCGATCATTATCCTTATGCTTACGCTTAATATCGGCAATGTGCTGAATGCCGGATTTGATCAAATATTTAACCTGTACAGCGCGCCGGTTTATGAAAGTGCCGATATCATTGATACTTTCGTGTACCGCATGGGGATACAGCAAGCCCAGTTCGGATTTGCCACAGCTGTCGGTTTATTGAAATCCGTCGTATCCTTTATTTTCATTTCCGTATCCTACGTACTTGCATACCGACTAGCGAATTACCGCATTTTCTAATAGCGAAAAAGTCGGTGATTCAGAAAGGAGACAGATCGTGGTCATTAAACCGTCATTTGGAAGAAGAGCTTTTCTCGTTTGCAATCTAATTTTTCTAGCCTTTGTATCGTTTTTATGCTTAATGCCGATTATTCATATTTTGGCGATTTCCTTTAGCTCGGGTTCGGCTGCGGCAGCAGGCAAGGTGGGGCTGTGGCCTGTAGAATTTACAACGGCAGCTTATGATAACGTGTTCGGCAAGCCTGAATATTTAAGAGCTTTTGGCATTTCTTTTCAACGGGTTGTTGTCGGGACGGCATTAAGCATGCTGTTAACGATTATTACGGCGTATCCTTTATCCAAGGACCGCAATACGTTTCGTTTAAGAACCGTTTATGCCTGGATCTTCGTGTTTACGATTTTGTTCAGTGGCGGATTAATTCCTACCTATTTAACAATTAAAAGCTTGGGACTTATTGATTCTCTCGGAGCGCTAGTGTTTCCGATGGCAATTAACGTGTTCAACGTCATTTTGCTATTGAACTTTTACCGCAATTTGCCTAAGGAGCTTGAGGAAGCTTCACGGATAGACGGAGCCGGACATTTTTTAACACTTTGGAAAATATATGTTCCGCTATCGTTGCCCGCGCTGGCGACAACAGGGCTGTTTACGATGGTCGGGCATTGGAATAGCTGGTTCGATGGCATGCTCTATATGAATCATCCAGAAAATTATCCACTGCAAACCTTCTTGCAAACCGTTATTATTAAGATGGACTTCCGATTTCTAAAATCAGAAAATGTGGAACTCATGCTCCAGCTGTCTGACCGTACAAGCAGGGCGGCACAAATCTTCGTTGCGGCTTTCCCTATTCTTATTGTCTACCCATTCTTGCAGCGGTTTTTCATCAAAGGCATTGTAATGGGAAGTGTAAAAGAATAGACAAAGAAAGTCGTAGATCTCAGACACAGGAGAACAAACGATGAAAAGTATATTCTTTTTACAAGATTCCTCTATATTCAAAAAAATCATGGCTGCCTTTTTGGCGGCCTTACTGCCGCTTATGGCGATTACCTGGATGATTAATGAGCAAGGGGCCAATCATATCCGGAGTGAAATATCCGATTCGATTTTGAACACGACACGGTTTTATATAGACTCCTTGGATAAAGAAGCAGACCGGATCAGCCGATATTTGCCTAACTACGTCATGGACAGAGATTTAATGGAGGTGGCGGCGACAGGCGAACAGATGAACTCCTATGAGCGGTCGTATAAAATATTGGATATTCAGCATCGATTGGATTTAATGAAAAATTCCAGTCCGTTTATTCGCGAGGCGAAGGCGTACATTCCGCAAATCGAGCGTACTGTGCTGAGCAACAGCTTTGAAACCAGTCTGAATGCGGAAGAATTCGAAGCGATGCAGCCAGACAAGAAGCTTTATACGGAGCCCTTTATTTATTGGCAGGACCGGCTGTTTATTACAATGCAGTACCCTGCAGGCAAGAAGGACCCGCTCTATGTGGTAGGCGTTGAGCTCTCAACCGGTAAAATGAAAGAAACTTTAGGGCAAATTGGGAATAGCAGGGAAGGCCAGACCGTATTGTTTAATCTGGAGCGCGGCTTTGAAATCAATAGCGGCTCCGACCTTGAATTGCATGATCTGATGAAGCAGTTGGCTTTTGAAAAGCAGGCAGCGAACATGGATGAAGGCTATGATACGATCCATTATAAAAATAAGCGATTTCTAACCGTATTTAAGTATTCAAGCCTTTGGAATTCATACATGGTAACGAGCATACCGGAAGAGACGATTCTCGGTTCGCTCGAGGTATATAAAACTTTGTTTTGGTGGGCTTGCGTGCTTGCTGTATTTATTGTTTTATTCTTTACCTATTTCTTAATCCGGTTAATATACCGTCCGTTGATCAAACTGGTGCGCTCCTTCCGCCGCATGCAGCAAAACGAGCTGGAGCCGATCTTGATCGACCGCAGGAAGGATGAGTTCGGCTATTTATACGAGGCTTTTAACGATACGGTGAAATCTTTGAAAACACTGATTGAGGAAAATTATGAGCAGCAAATACGGAATCAGCGTTCGGAGCTGAAAAGATTGCAATCGCAAATTAATCCTCATTTTTTATATAATTGCTTCTTCGTGCTGTGCCGCTTGATTAAATCCGATAGTCAGAAGGAAAAGGCATACCAATTCTGTTTATACATCGGGCAATATTTTCAGTTCATTACTCGCCAACATGATGACGACATCCCGCTGGAGATGGAGCTTGAGCATTCCCGCACTTATGTGGAGATGCAGTCGATCTGTTACGGGGACCGAATCCAAGTGCTGTTTGATGTCGAAGCCCAGCCGATTAAAGTCCCCCGGTTGATTTTACAGCCTATTATTGAAAATGCTTATAAACACGCCCTTGGTAATATGCTGGGCACAGGCGAGTTATGGGTGCACAGCAAGCTGCGACATGATGCGTTTTACATTTATGTAGAAGATAACGGCGAATTCATGACGGACGAGGAGATCGAAGCGCTTGGCAAGAGGCTGCGTTATTCAACGAACCAGATGGAGGAGACAACCGGCCTGCTTAATGTTCATCGCAGAATTCGGCTTCGTTATGGAGAAGAGTTTGGGATTACCGTGTCACGCTCTGAGCTTGGCGGGCTTCAGGCTATTATTAAACTGAGCATGAGCTAAGGAGGAATCGCCATGTACAGGCTGTTAATCGTGGATGATCTGCCGATTATTGTAGATGGTCTTCTGGAGTTGTTCGAGAAGACGGAGCATTTGGAGCTTGAAGTCATGAAGGCCTACTCCGGTGAAGAGGCGTTAGAGGTACTGTCTCATCACCGGATGGATATTGTAATTTCGGACATTAAGATGTCTGGCATCGAGGGTATTGAGCTTCTGCAGGAAATTAAATCGCAGTGGCCGAAGTGCAAAGTTATTTTATTGACAGGCTACAATGATTTTCACTATGCAAAGAACGCCATTACGTTTGGTGCTTTTGATTATTTGCTGAAAGTGGAGAGCGACGAGAAGATCATCCATACCGTTGAACGGGCGATAGAGGAAATTGAAGAGGAACAGGATCAGGCGCAAATGATCTTGCGGGCCCAGTCCAAAATGAGAATCGCGATGCCTTCCTTGCAGAAGGAGTATATCTGGGGCTTATTTCAAGGCAAGACGATGACGGTGCAGCAGCTTCAGGACGCTTTTGCGGAAATGGACATTCCGCTCGACGCATCGCTGCCGGTCTATTTACTGATTGGCCGGATCGATGCCTGGAAAGAAATATTTACGGCGCCCGATAAAGCTTTGCTCGCTTACGCTCTGCAAAATATCGGCGATGAGTATTTATCCGCCCATGTGCGCTGCTTCTCCGTCGTATTTGATATGAACAAAATGGTATGGATCTTTCAGCCTAAAGACGGCCCGGAGTTAACGGCAGATACCGGTACGATGGAATGGACCAGGGCATACCGCTATGTGAGCGGCAATTTGGAGACGATACAGGCTACCAGCAAAAAGCTGCTGAGCCTTTCCGTTTCTTTTCTTATTGGCAGTGAAGCTGTCCCGTGGAGTCGGCTGTCGGATCGTTTTCATGCGATGAAATACGGTCTTATGCAAGGCCATGGTTTGTTTCATGAAATCATTATGACCGATAAAGATATTCAGAAGTCTGAAGAAAAAGAGAAGGCGATAAGCTATCATGACGGCTTTTTTCACGCTCGCGTACAGCTGCTGATGAGCTGTCTTGAAAATAATCACCGCGAGCAGTTCAATAAACTGTTTGTTGAATTGACAGACAGTTGGAAGGATCCGGATATTCCTGAAGGGCGTAAGGTCGAGGTGTACCACTCCCTATCTGCGGTATTTCTGGCGCATTTGCACAAAAATAAAGATATGCGAGACTATATGAATACCCAGATTAATCTGGATATGCTGTTCCGCCAGGTGGAGACCGCTTCATGGACGGAGCTTATTCCATACTATTGGCAAATTGGGAACTGCTTTTTTGAGTGGAATGCGATTAGAGGAACAGAACTGCCGGCGGAGGTCGTCAAAAAGGTGCATCGCTATATAGAGGAGCATATTGCGGATGATATATCCCTAACCGCTCTTGGGGATTATGTCAGCTTGAATCCATCCTATCTTTCTAGGCTTTACAAGCAAATAACGGGAATTGGACTGTCTAAATACGTAAATGATTACCGCAATGTCATTGCAAAGGACTTGCTGCTCAATACCTCTATGAAGGTCAATGAAATCGCCGCCAGGCTCGGCTACAATTCAGCGCTTGCCTTTATCCGCTTCTTTAAGAAGCAAAACGATATGACGCCGCAGGATTTTCGGACGGCCCGGACCGAAACAATGCAGCAAGGTAAATAAATGTATATGGAATGTAAGCAATGATCTCTTTTGATGCGCAAAGACACCCCTTAAAATGAAGTTATGATGCATTGTATACGCAAGGGGGAAGAGCATTGAAAACATTAACGGCTGTACTATTAGGCGCAGGCAGTAGAGGAAGATACATCTATGGACCGTATGCGGAAAAATTTCCGAATGAGCTGAAGTTTGTTGCTGTAGCCGAGCCGGATGATGAACGCAGACAACGTTTTGCAGAAATTCATCAAATCGATGAAGAGCATGTTTATGATTCTTGGGAAAAAGCATTCGAGCAGGGAAAAATAGCCGACGTGATGATCATCTCCACGCTTGATCGGATGCATTATATACCTGCAATGAAAGCGATGGAGCTTGGCTACCATGTCATGCTGGAGAAACCGATGTCGCCGAATGTAGGGGAATGCATCGAATTGGAGCAAGCTTCCCTTAAGTTTAAGCGTTTGTTGGTGGTCACGCATGTGCTTCGCTATTCCCCGTTCTGGTCGGGCATTAAGAAATGCATCGAGGATGGGGAGCTGGGTGCCATCGGCACCATTCAGCTGACTGAGAATGTAGGCTATCACCATATGATTCATAGTTACGTGCGGGGGAATTGGCGCAATTCCGAGGAAACAAGCCCGATGATTCTCGCCAAATCCTGCCATGACCTGGACCTCATCTCTTGGCTGATGGATGAGCCGTGCACCGCGGTCAGCTCCTTTGGCTCATTGCTTCATTTTAAAGCCGAGAACGCGCCGGAGGGTGCAACGGACCGCTGCATCGATGGTTGCGAAGCAGAGAGGGAATGTGCATTTTCAGCGATTAAAATGTATTTGGAGCAACCTGCCGACCATTGGGCGCGCTATATGACGCACGATTTATCACAGGAAGGCATTATCCGGGCACTTAAGGAAGGACCGTTCGGCCGCTGCGTCTATCGCTGTGATAACAATGTTGTCGACCATCAGGTCGTCAATATGGAATTCGCCAGCGGCGCCAACGCGAACTTTATTATGTCGGGATTAACCAAGAGCGGTACTCGCCGTGTGCAGATTATGGGCACGCAGGGAGAGATCATTGGCGACATGGATAAAGGTTCATTTACGCTGTACCGCTATGCGACGGGCGAAGAGATTGAAATTAAATGCAGCGTGCAGGGAGACGGACACGGCGGAGGCGATGAGCGCATGGTGAGCTCCTTCCTCAAAAATGTACATAAGTTCGACCGCAACCCGTCCCAAGGCCTTACATCGGCTACAGCTTCTTTGCAAAGCCATTTGATTGCCTTCGCTTCCGAACGATCTCGCTTGGAGCAAGGCAGAAGCATAAAGCTGACAGAGATGTATGAGAAGGAAGAAGCGGGAGTTTAATTGTTGAAATCTGTGGAACTATTCGGCAAAGGCAAATAGAACAGAATTACTTGCCGTGCAGTAACCATGGCGGACATCCGCGGCGTCGGGGGTTTGGAAGTGCGTACCCCGGATGCCGTACAAGTTCGCGAGCAAAGAAAAAGGAAATGGGGTATATGAATTTTTTATTTTTGAAAGCGATTCCAACAAAGGCTTTTGCCAGATTTCTTGAAAGGGGGGATCGATTCAGGTATTCATCATAATGCGGTAAAGATTTCAGGCATTTCTTTCAGTTGAGAACAAAAAAGGAGTTGACTAAAATGAATTCGAATAAGAAATGGGGAACCGTCCTGATGGCAGCCGTATTGCTGATGGCCCCGGTTTCTGCGGTCCAGGCGAAAACGCCTGTTCCGGAAGTGATGATTGCACAGGCAGGCGATGCAGGCCAGCCGGAAGGAAATGAGGCAGGAAATCCACAGTTCGTACCAGATCTACCGACGGATGCTGGGGAACCAGCAGCGGAACAGGCAGGATCAGCTCCGAATCCAAACCAAGTGGCAGCATCTTCGGCAGTGGAGGAGACGCAATTCCGCAATCTTGCGGCCGGCCTACCTTATGAATGGTCTGAGGAGCCAGACGCGTCGCGTCCTGACGGCGAGTACAAGCTTACGGATGGAAAATACGGCACATTGGATATGAATGACCCGGCATGGGTAGGGCATCAGCGTGGAAAAACGCGGGAAGTCGTCTTTGATCTCGGTGAGGAAAAATCAATCGGAAAGATTACAGCACACTTTTTCCAAGATTATCCTACCAACTCGATCCTCGTACCTTTGACGGTATCCATGTATGTCTCCGACGATAAAGATAATTGGGGACTGTTGTCCCATAACGCCACCCAGCTGCTCTGGGGGGAAGGTCCGCCAAGACAGGAGACCTTTGAATGGGACGGCAGCCGGGATGGAATCAAAGGCGGGAATACGAACGGCAAGCTTGCTTATGCCCGTTATGTCAAAGTCACCTTTACGATGCATCCAACACAATGGTCATATATTGATGAGATTGAAATTCGGGGTACCGATGGACAGGCTGACGGGGCCGTAAAGGTCCCTGCCGAGCATCCGCAGTTTATGGCGCCGGGAGAAGCCACTGGAGGCATCCGCAATCTCGGACTGCTTTATAACGGACAATATCCAAATGGTCTGGGTGATTGGAACAAGGAACGGATCATCCCTAATATCAGTTATGTAAATAAAGATGGCGAGCCTGTCGACTGGCTTTTTGACGGGATATTATATCTCGGACTGGCTTCGCCTGCCGGCCGTGACTTCGGTGTCGGGCAAACGATACTGGAGGACTGGAATTGGTATTTGGACAAAACCTTCGCAGCCGCAGGGGATATGCAGCAGTTAAATGAGGCTACAATGGAAGTCGGATCCAAGCTGAATCAGCCTGATCATAAAATGAAGGTTGTGCTCATGATTCCGAACCCGGGGGAATACGTAAACGACTTTGGTGACGTTGACGGTGACGGGGTATCCGAAAGCTTCAGAGACTCGGTTGTCGGCAAAGAGAAAGCGCAAGAAAACCGGATAAAAGCGATGCAGTGGTGGCTGGATCAGGTCCGCCAAAGATGGCAGGAGGCGAACTATTCCAATCTGGAGCTTGTCGGCATGTACTGGCTGGAAGAACAAATCAGCACAAGTGATACGGGCCCGGATTTGATTAAAGCAGTAAGCGGAAAAGTCCATGATATGGACCTGAAATTTTTCTGGATTCCGCATTCTTTGGCATACAAAGCGTTTATGTGGAAGGACGTTGGCTTTGACAACGCTGCCTTCCAGCCGAACTATTTCTTCGAGGACATGGGCTACGACCGTCTGGAGGATGCCGCCAACCTGGCGAAGCAATACGGCATGACCAATGAAGTCGAGTTTGATGACCGGATGTTGACCGACGGCGTGTTCCGTGAGCGATTTATCGACTACTTGAACAGCGGCGTTGAAACAGGCCTGATGCAAAACGGATTCAGAGCTTATTATCAAGGGAATAATGCCGTTTACAATGCGGCGGTCAACCAAGATCCTTCCAATCGCATTTTGTATGATTGGTTGTACCAATATGTGAATGGAACATATGAAATCAATAATGCGGCTCCGCCAGAGGCAGCCGTGCAAATAAATGGACAACCTCTTCAAAGTGGTGCCGTGGTAAATGAAACAGAGCCGTTCCAGTTTACGTGGCAGTTAAAGGATGACGATGGCGTGACGAAAGTGACGGCTCAGTTTGACGGCAAGCCTTATACGGCTGGAACAACCATAAATCTGTCGGGTGCACCCGGAAAACATGAATTGGTTATTACCGTAACGGCCGGCAAGTCGCAGAAAACGTCTTATATCATCGATGTCCGTGCAAACGCGGACAGCATGAAAACATTGGTGAACCGATTTGTAGAACAAAATCAATTTACGAATGCCGAAGCGCCTCGTTCTTTGAACAATTATCTAGAGCTAATGAAACGCTACGAAGGAACGGATGCGACACAGTTTGACAAATATCTGAAAGGATTTAACGCGGAACTTGATATTTTGTTGAAAGATGGCGTTATAAAAGAAACGGCGTACAACGCGCTGAAGGAGGACGTTTATTACCTCATTGGAAACTTGGCGCAAAATAAAAAGGCGGAAGCTTCTTCGGTAGAAGGCGGCAGCCCGAATTATCAACCGGAAAAAGCAGTAGATGGATTCCCAGCGACAAGATGGGCCAGTGATTACACGAATAATAGCTGGTTCCAGGTCGACCTTGGCGAAGCCAAGGAATTCGATACCGTACGAATTCATTGGGAATTTGCGCGTGCTAAAACCTACAAACTTCTTGTATCTGACGATAAACAGAATTGGACCAGTGTGGTCAAGAACAATGATGGAATCATTACGGCACGTGACGGAAAAGAAACGGTTCATTTTGAGCCGGTCAAAGCCAGATACGTCAAATTTCAAGGGCTCGAAAGAAATACGGATTATGGTTACTCCTTCTATGAGTTTGGCGTGTACAACCTGGCGGGAGGCGACGGGGTAACCCCGATCGACGGCGTAAGAGCTCTGGCAGATGTCGGCGCAGGAAAATTGACGATTGATGGTCTGGTCATGGATGGAAGCAGTCAGTCCGAAGTGAATTTGAAAGTGCTCGATTCGAAAGGGAAAGTTCGGTATGAAGGCCAGACGACAAGTACAGTAACGGGAAGTTTCCAATTCACGATCAAGCTTACCGGTTTTCTAAAAGGAACCAACGTTGCCTATCTCTCAATCGAAGGTATGTCGACTCCCGTGAAGTTTACATTTGAATACAAGCCACAGTGAATGATGATTATTTCTCGGGCAAGCGCAGAATTCGATAACAAACGGCTTGTTTTCGTTGATTTCGGCCTTGGACCAAGGCATTTCATGACAAATTCTGTTGCAGCGTGATGCAAATAGCATGCGGTATACAACGTATGAAGAAAAGAAACGTGGGAATGATATTGGTTCTTATAGGCCATGTCCAGTTCGGATATGGCCTTTTTTCGTGTATCATTTTCTATTTTTTTTCGATTTTCACGGAGAATACGTCTCATATAGCATACGAAAAAAATAGTACAGTACATCAAATTATGCTGCTTGCTCTCCTGTAAGTCCCCCTTTATCATAAGCCCATGCGGAAGCGTTTTCAGCATGGCCGTTACGAAAGTGTTCTCCAAATGGTTTGTGCCGGATGCCGCGAAAGGAGGGATCAAAGATCTAGAGTTCCATACGAGAAAAAAATAAAAGAAAGGATGATATGTTCAATGAACAAACCTAGGTTTCAAAAGTCGTTGGTAACGCTTTTGTTTTTGTTTACACTGGTCATTGGTTTGTTAGGGTTCAATCATTCGCAAGCCTATGCGCTTGACAATGGGCTTGCAAAAACGCCTCCGATGGGCTGGAATGGTTGGAACGCCTTTCATTGTGACGTTAATGCCGATCTCGTGAAGAAAACGGCTAAAAAGATCGTTGATTCCGGGATGAAAGAAGCGGGCTATGAATACGTCAACATCGATGATTGTTGGATGCTTAATCAACGCGATGCAAACGGCAATTTAGTTCCCGATCCGGAAAAGTTTCCAAACGGGATGAAGGAAGTCGCTGATTATGTTCACTCTCTCGGTCTGAAAATTGGTATTTACGCAAGCGCAGGTACCACGACTTGTGCCAATTATCCGGGGAGTCTCGACCATGAAAAGAAAGATGCCCAAAGTTTTGCCGAGTGGGGAATCGACTATTTAAAGTATGATAATTGTGGAGACCCTCAGGGTCGACCGGTAAAGGAACGCTATGAGAAGATGCGCAATGCGCTTGCGGATACAGGTCGGGACATTGTTTTCAGTATGAGCGTTGGGGGAACTGATGATCCGTGGAAATGGGGCAAGCAGGTGGGCAATCTGTGGCGGACAACCGGTGATATTAGTGATACGTATCTAAGGATGTTAGTCCATTTCCTTAAGACTGTTGAACTGTATCCGTATGCCGGTCCGGGCTATTGGAATGATCCCGATATGCTGGAAGTCGGTAACGGGGGCATGAGTTTAGAGGAATATCGTACCGAATTTAGTCTTTGGTCCATAATGGCTGCGCCATTGCTCTCGGGTACCGATTTACTGAATGCCCCCCAAGAAATTTTAGATATTTACGCCAATCGTGAAGTGACTGCGGTGAATCAAGATCCAATCGGAATACAGGGACGTCCCATCAAGATGCCAAACGACGGTACTTATGTGTTGTTGAAACCGATGGCCAATGGGGACAAAGCCGTGTTGTTCTTCAACTCAACCGATGGTCCGTCAAATATGGAGATAAGTATAAGTCAATTGGGCATACCATCCTCTGTCGACAATAAAACCTATACGGTTCGGAATCTCTGGGCACATGAAACGACTACGACCTCAGACAAAATCAGCGCTTCTGTTCCGTCTCACGGGATTATGATGTATCGCGTCAGTCCGGAACCGAGAAATGAGGTTTCAACTGACGGATTTAAGCGAGTTATCGATAATGACGGCAAAGAAATTTGGGTCAAATCGCTGTCTGACGGAAGCAAAATGATGACATTGGTCAACCGGACTACTGCAGCGACAACAATCAGTGCTGAACCGGAAAAATTAGGTTTTAAACCTGCTTCAGTTTATTTGGCTGAAGACTATTGGACTGGCCAAACAATGAGTTATGCCAGCAAAATCGTCTCCGATGTTGAACCATTTTCAGCGGTCACCTACCGTGTTATACCGGGAACACCGAACGGGGTGCCTGCGGCTGTTGGTATATCGTTTGACGGTCCTTCTGTTATAGCCCCAGGTGAAACCACAACGATCATAACAACGCTGACCAATTATGGAAGAGTGGCTGTTCATAACCTGGATCTCAATCTAAATGTACCGGAAGGATGGACAGTAATCCTCGCTTCGGACACCACACTTCAAACCATGCCACCTGAAGGCAAAAACAATTCCGTTAAGGTGAGTTGGAAGGTGACGGTGCCTCAAGACGCTGGAGCTGGCTGGAGTCATCTTACAGTGGATGCCATGTTCGTTTCTGGTGGGGAAATTCAGGGGCATGTACGCTCAGAATATTCCGTGCAAGTCCCGTCCGCCCCTAAGGCGGAAGATACATTTATCAGCGACATGCCATTTTTCGGCAACGTTTCAAACGGCTGGGGTCCGGCTGAAAGGGATACAAGTGTCGGCGGGAGTGGTCAAGGAGATGGCAATATGATCACCCTGAACGGTAAAGGGTATGAAAAAGGATTGGGTGTTCATGCATACTCTAAAGCTTCATTTTATATCGGTAAGAACTTTTCAAGGTTTATCTCGGATATTGGACTAGATGTTGAAACTCAGGGAGGCTCTGTCATCTTTCAAGTGTGGGGAGACGGGAAAAAGCTCTATGATAGCGGTGTAATGAAAGATAACGCGGATTCCCAGCATGTCAATGTTGATGTTTCCGATGTCGATATTCTTACGTTGGAAGTAATGGATGGTGGCGTCGGCAATGGTGCGGATCATGCTGATTGGGCTGGAGCTAAGCTGTTGAAAGAGGTGTTAGTAGATGACATCAAGATCAACGGGGAATCCTTCTCCAGTTTTGATCACGTAACCAAAGATTACTACATGACATTTTTGGAAGGCACGATATCGGATGTACCTACGGTGGAAGTCATTCCGGCCAATAACGATGTCAAGGTAGATATTTCACCTGCGGAACAACTTCCGGGTACCACCGTGATTACCGTCACCTCGGCAGATGGATCCGTGACGCAAACGTATAAGATTCATTTTAATATCACTCCAGAATTGTATTTAAGCGACCTTCCGTGGATTTATGGGACGACTGGTTGGGGAACGATTCATCGAGATGCTAGTGTCGAAGGGAACCCGATTACATTGATAAGTGATTCGGGCGTTGTCACCTATGATAAAGGAATTGGAACGCATGCTAATTCAGAAATCATTTACGACATTGCCGGGAAAGGGTATAATCGCTTCCAATGTTACGTAGGCCTTGACCAGGAGGCAAACAGAAACGATGTAGGATCCGTAGCTTTTCAAGTATGGGCCGACGGTGAAAAATTGTTTGACAGCGGGATTATGAAAAGAGACACTCCGGCCAAGTTTATTGATGTTGATGTTAGTGGAAGGAAACAATTGAAGTTAATCGTTACCGATGCCGGCGATGGAATTGGCAATGATCACGCCGATTGGGCGGACGCCCAATTTATTGCTGACAAAGCGAAATAAATAACCAAAGTGTCCGCAACATTCGACGGCAAAGAGTACAAGAAGGGCAGTTCGCAATTCATTCAGTTTTTTATAGTTGAAGCGTTCGAAAACCGGATAAAAGTGATGCAGTGGTGGCTGGATCAGGTCCGCCAAGGATGGCAGGAGGCGAACTATTCCTATTTGGAGCTTGTCGGCATGTACTGGCGAGAATTCGAAAACAAACGGCTTGTTTATCGTTGATTTCGGACTTGGACCAAGGTCTTTCATGACAAATACTCCTCGTGCCATGATACGGATAACTTATAGTTCCAAAAAAATAAAAGCCATGGTCACAGCGATAATCCTTCGCTGTTACCATGGCTTCTTCGTTTGAATCGGTCCTAAAGACTGTCAAACCGACAAAATATATTGTCGATGTTTATTAATCTATACACTACAATGGGTCTTTAATTAAGCGATATAGAAAATAGTGCGCTCGCATCTGGAGTTTGATCGTTTTGTGCAGGTAAGCCTGGATACTTTCAGAAAGCTTCATCGCATGCTCGATGTTCTCTAGATCTAAGCGTGCAATGGATTGTTTTAAGTTCACGGTTTCCTCGGAATAAACAGCGCTCTGCAGTACCTGAAACATCCTAATTTTAAAGAGATGCGCTTCATTATAAAGACGGTAATCGTTATCAGGGTCTCGCTTAGCCGTAAACAGGCCGCTTTGCTCCCAGTAACGGATTGCCGATTTAGGAGCCCCTGTCCGGCTGGAAACCTCGTGGATGCTGAAATGTTGTTTAAAGTCGTAAACTTGACTACCTTCAGAATACGACTTCAATTCCCTTACCAGTTGATCTAAACTTGCTTTTTCTCGATGCAGCATGACCTCCCGATCCCTGACGATCCACAATGCGTCATTCAACTCATTTCGCCCAAGACAATGCATTACCTCGCTCGTTACTTCCATACCAAATCCGGCAGCCATGGCTTGAATACATGCCAGATAAGCTTCATGCCGTTCGGTATACATACGATAGCCATTTGAAGATCGAATTGCAGGAGGTATCAGCCCCTTCGCTTCATAGTTCCGCAGGGTGCTGCTGCTTAACCCGTATTTTTCAGCCAGTTTTTTGGGTCGAAAGCCCATGTTATCCCACCTTCGTGAACAATGCACAACATTAAAACCGTTGTAATGTTATTCTTGATTATTTATTGATTTCCTTCAAATTTATCCTCTAACCTTCCAATTGGCTTACATGTTATATGATGGAGATAATCCAATTCAAGGAGGAGTATATATGACTGTAAAACCAGTATTCCGTTACGACATGACCATTGAGGAGATTGGCGGGGCAGGTAATCAATATATCGAATCGGTATGGAAAACACTATACGATTTGATGCTTGATGAGTTAACGATCGCTTTTCGTGAAATCGAGGATGCTGCCTATGGGCTTTATTTGGACCAGTTGATGCCCGTAATCTTTGATAGCCTTGAAGATGCAGGTTTCGAAGCAACGGAGCCCCTCAAGGAGCATGATTTTGTCATCGGGAAATGTTTGCTATTTCGCAATTCGCTTGAAAAATGGGGAACCGAGGAAAATAGGTCTAGAATTTTCTGGAACGTTATACGTAGTAAGAATAGTCAACAGCCCATTGGAACATTATTGACGGAAATCCCTCATTCTCATCTGAAGTTCGACATTCCTATGGCACCTGTACTATATTCGCTGAGCGAGCATGAGAGGGAACAAATCGCGCGAGGGATTCGACGGATTAAGGAATCAGAATAACGGAACAACGGGGCAATCGGATCGGATCGGGACTTGCGGTTTACCGAGTATCAAGCCAATAGCGCCTTTCGGCATGACGGAAGATCGGGAAGGTGCGATTTGGTTTACGGAAATGAATAGCGGCAGAATCGGAAGGTTAACCACATCGGGGGAGATGACCGAATTTGAGTTGCCTAATTCAGACTCATTTCCTTCATTTATTGTTCCCGGCCCAAACGGGGCATTATGGTTTACGCAGAATCGAGGTAATTCGGTCGGCAGAATAGCCACCGAAGGTGATGTAACAGAATTTCCAATTCCAACACTGAATTGTCGGACGACAAGAACATGAAAACTGTGTAAGTCGCATTCTATGCGGCTTTTTTCTTTTAAGTATATAAGTTCTTGTCGTGACTCGATGACAAGAGCTTCTAATTGAATATCATCAACAGATTATTTAGCTAAAGGACACTATAGTTGAAAAACACATCAACAAAGCCGAATAGCCTGATAGATCATTTTTGTAGCCATAATTGAGTCATTACAAGTAGAGAATGATCTAATGTACCTCATATGATTCAAACAATCTTTAGAGAAAACATTAAAGTACTTCGATAATCTTTTTATATTGATATTAGGGAAATGAAGGGAATGTCAGTTTTATCTTTGCACTTGCATAAATGTTGTACACTTATATTGGAATCGAAAGGAAGGGGATTGTAATGGGAGACCCTAGCTTCGTCATTATGAGTCGGGCAGTACATTGGCAGATACGGATTATCCTCTTCTTACGATATCGGCAGTCGATTGCGCACAACATGAGCTACATTATTTCGAGCAAACACAACCAAATGAAGACCGCCATTGTCGAGTGATTGAACTCAATCAAGTAAGGCCGCCTTTGAAGCTAACGCAGCACAGGCTCGCCGGGCAGGCCCTGGCTGTGACGAATGTAACTGCTCACGAGTTGGGTGCAGCGACCTATGGGATCAGCACCTTACGTTGAGTACAATACATAAGGGAGTGAGGAGTGAGAAAAATGAAAGTTGTTAGTCCAGAACGCCAAACATTGTTGATAAAATCGATGCAGTCAACTTTAAGCAAACTCGAAAATGCCTACAAGAATATGATTGAGAAAGGATCAAACGCAACCCTCGTTAAGAAACGACTGGATGCAGTGAAAATCGCCTTAGATAGTCTAGAAAATGCTTGGCATGGAGCAGATTTTTCATACGAAAAGGAAAACATCCTTGAAGCCCGAAAGGTTATAATTGGTATTCTTCCATCTGTAGAAAAACAGCATGAAAACGCTAAAGAAGGTAGTCCTCAAAAGACGTTACTTGAAAGACGCATTGCTTCTATTGAAGCGGCTATAGAAGCTCTTGAGGTTCACACAATAAATTTTAAGTGAAATGCGGCTCTCGGCGTAAAACGATACTGGATCAAGGATAGAAGACCTGTAGGATTACGCTCAAAAAATAACGCTGGAAACCGAAATTCCATATATAACTTGGAAGTATCAGAAGAACAACGACGCTTCGTTGCGTCGTTGTTCTTGTTACCAATTATTACATACCTTATAATCTCATAGTCGAACATTGCGTGCACAGTAAGGAAAATAAAAAAATAAGATGAGGAAGTCACACATGAGAAAATTGCTAGTATGCACGTTATCTATCATGCTATGTTTAGCTGCGTTTACCCCCGCTACCTACGCTTCTGAAGTCCGAGTATCCGTGGATGGCCGTGAAGTACAATTCCCAGATGAACACCCATACGTCGATCAAAAAACCAACCTTACGATGGTTCCACTTGCTTTTGTATCCGACAAGCTCGGAGCCACTACGAAATGGAACGGAAAATTAAAACAAATCACGATCTTGCTTAACCGTGACATCATTAAATTGATGATTGGCGATAATCATGCACTGGTGAATGGAAAAAGAGTAGATTTTGAAGGGTCGGCGGTGCTCAAAAACGGTCGCACGATGGTTCCGCTTCGCTTTATTAGTGAAGCCTTGCATGCAATTGTGGATTGGCAGCCTTCACTCAATCTGGTGAGCGTCATGACCTCAGTGGCTCGTGCTCCGAAAGGAACATGGATATGGGATAGCAACATCCTGAAACAGGATCAAGATAAAATTATAAGTTTTGCAAGAATAAAAGGGTTAACGGATATTTACCTTCAGGTTGATAGAGACATAGATCCAGCAATATATGAGGGTTTTATTCGAAAAGCGAAGAGCGAAGGAATTCAAGTGGAGGCACTTGAGGGTCGTCCCGAATGGGCCTATAGGTCTAAGCAGGAGGATATTCAAAAATTTATAGCGTGGGTTAAAGCCTATAACGCCGCTGTTGGCCCGGAAGCAAGCTTTTCGGGATTGCATTTCGATATTGAACCTTATGCGCTAAGTGAATGGACGAAGGACAATAAGACGATTCTTGAAAGCTGGATGGACAATTTGAGACTGATCGAGAAAGAAACCAAAGGGAGCGGCTTGAAAATTGCGATCGACGTTCCGTTTTGGCTAAATACGATTAATGTACCGGGGAAGGATTACAGTATGAGCGCATGGATGCTAGAGAAGTTCGATTGCCTAGTCATCATGAATTATCGGAATTATGCGTTAGGCAACAATGGAATTGTGAAGAATGCGCAGGCCATACTGAGAGAAGCCTCCACGTTGAAGAAGAAAGTTGTTGTTGCTGTAGAAACGCTCGAAAGCAAAGAGGGGCCACGGGTCTCATTCTATTCCATGAGCAGCGAAGTGATGGAAAAAGAGTTGCAGTCCGCCCATAATCAATTGGCGCACTACACAAGCTATGCCGGCTTCGCCATTCACGATTTCAAAAGCTGGAAGGACATGAAATAAGAAGCTGCTTTTTTGCCTCTGGACAGATTATCGATCCCATCGTCGGAGATGTGGTGGTCGAACCGGTACGGCTTGCAAGTCGGCGTAGCATCCAGCGCAATTTTTATAGCGATTGCTGCTGCCGGTTTGTATGGACTACAGAAACGAAAGCTTGAGATCCGTGATTAGCCTGTCAGAGGTTGAAATAACAAATAATGACAAGCTAGAGAAATAGAGTTTATTTAGCTAACTGGATACGGTAGTTGAACCATGATAAAGAGGCGGCTGATCAAACGATCAGCTGCCTTTCGTTTTTGGGAAATAATGAACAGAGCAATACGATGGAAGTCAGCAAGAAAAGCAAGGTACAAGCGTGTATGATTCATAATTGGATGATAATTCCATTATGTATGCAATTTTAGACATTCAAAATTGAAGTGTCCAAAATATTAGACATCGTCCATCCAACTAGCTTCACAGTTTCAGCCGTTTGAGCTTATTGTAGAGCGTAGCCCGCGAAATGCCGAGCTGCTTCGCCAGCGTGTACTTGTTCCCGTTGACCGCTTCAAGCGCTTCACGCATTAGGTTCCGCTCGTACTCGTCAAGCCTAGCCTGGTATGAAGCACCGTTGATGGGTGCGGTGCTTGGACCAACATCCTCTCCCAGCTGCGGACTCTTATCGCCGGAATAAATATGGTCTGGCAAATATTCGCGCCGAATCTCTCCTTCGGTAGAGAAGATGACGAGCCGCTCAATGGTGTTGCGCAGCTCGCGGATGTTGCCAGGCCAATCGTAATGAAGCAAATCCTCGAATACCTCCGGCGTAAACGAATGGATATGGCGGCCATAAACGAGCGAGAATTCGTGAAGAAAGGACTGTGTCAGCTCGTAAATATCTTCTTTGCGGGCACGTAAGGGGGGAACCTCCAAAGTTACGACGTTTAGCCGGTAATATAGGTCCTCGCGAAAGCTACCGTCATCAATCATCCGCTTCAAATCACGGTTTGTGGCCGCGATAATCCGGCAGTCGGCCTGCAGCAACTTCGTGCCGCCGACCGGGAAGTAACTCCGTTCTTGGAGCACGCGCAGCAGCTTGACTTGAAGATCAAGAGGCATTTCTCCGATCTCGTCAAGGAATAGGGTGCCGCCGCGGGCCAGTTCGATCTTCCCTTTTTTCCCTTTCGGGTCTGCACCTGAGAAAGCGCCCCGTTCATAGCCAAATAATTCGCTCTCGAACAGTGCGGCTGGTATGGCTCCGCAATTGATTGCAATGAAGGGGGCGTTCATCGACTCGCGGGACTCGTGGATCGCCTTCGCGAATAATTCTTTTCCGGTACCGCTCTCACCCAGGATAAGCACCGTCGCTTTCGTCGAACTGATCTTCTTGATCGTTTCGATACTGTGTTTAATCGCGCGGCTCGTTCCCTTGATATGCTGAAATGGGTCTGCCGCAGGGTTCAGCAGGGCCACTTCCTTCTGAAGATGATGGACCTTGCTTGTCATCTGCAGCAGCTCTTGATGCAGCCGCATTTGGGTGGTCAGGTCTGATTCCGCCGCAACGGCGCCGATAATCCGATCCTCGAGAGTAACCGGATTCGAATTAATTAGGACGAACAGGTCGTGCCGCGGCCGATGCTGCATTTTATAGGCGGGCTGGCCGGTTTCGAGCGTGCGAAGAGACTGCAGACGATCGACGGGAAAGAAATCCGAAGCAGGCTTGCCGATGATATCGTCTTTCGGAATGGAGAATATATGCTCCGCTCCTGACGTCCAGACGGCTACACATCCTTCCTCGTCAATCAGCGTAATGGCAACGTCCGGGTCCAAGGTACCCAGCGTTGTTGCAAAATAAGCCTCCAGCACCCGGTGAGCCTGCACCACCGCATCCATAACATCCTGTGCGGAAAGGTAACCGACAGCCTTGCCGTCGTTAAGAACGATCGCCAATGAACAAGAGTTGAAGGCAGCAGAGACTTTCGTTAACGGATCATCTGTGTTTACTGTCTTGACGTTGATCAGGATATCTTGAACATTCAGAATGGTTTCGGCTGCCGATACAGGCAGCAGTGCATATTGACCGGACTCATCCCTGACAAAAACAGGGGTGAACTCGGCAGCCATCCGTGCACCCCGGATGGCTACAAGGTCGGTCAGATCTACAATTATGCAGTCCGTGCGGATGAAATGCTCCACGTCCGGCAATAGATGCTTCATTCGATTGCCCCCTATTTTATGGGAAATGTAAATGCTTACAATCTGGTACTAGGGCCATTATACCGGGCCTGTTTTCCAGTGTAAATCATTTGAACATATTTTTGACGACCATCCATAGATTAGCAGGCTTTTCTGCCAGCCGTCGGGTGTAGTACGGGTACCACATGCTGCCGTAGGGCATATAGCAGCGGATTCGGTGGCCTTCCTTCGCCAATTGCGCCTGGTCGTTCATTCGCAGGCCGTACAACATCTGGAATTCGTAGGCATCGTTCGAGATGCCGTTCTTAAGAGCATATCCCTTGACCCAATCGATGATGCGATCATCATGCGAGGCAATGGCGGTGTACACGCCTTGGTCAAGGTGCATTTGAATGAGGTCTTTGAAGTTATCGATGACTTCGCTCATTTGCTGATAGGCAACGGATGCCGGCTCCTTGTACGCTCCTTTTACGAGACGGAGGTTTACACCAGCTTCAATCAATCGCTTCACATCTTCGCGTGAACGCAGCAAGTAGGCTTGAATCACAGTCCCGACATTGGTTAATCCCTCCCCGTGAAGGCGAAGAACGATATCGATTGTCGCTTGTGTAAAGGGGGAATCCTCCATATCGATCCGTACGAAATTGTTATCTTGTTCAGCTTGGATGACGATGTCCCGAATGTTGCTATAGCATGCTTCCGGATCAAGGGCCAAGCCCATCTGCGTTGGCTTCAGTGATACGTTGGAGTTCATCTTCCGCATGGCGATCCCATTAATTAAGCGTATATATTCCTCTCTGTAGCCTGCAGCTTCCGATAACTGTGTGATTCCCTCCCCCAGATGATCCAATGTGACGATGATCCCTTTCTCGTTCAACCTCTGAATTTCATCCAACGCTTCCTCCAAGCTGTTACCTGCAATGAATTTAGCTGCTAATTTACGGCCGTACCGAAGGGCAAGATGCTCGACCAGTTTATTGCCGGAAACTGATAATAATACTTTTCGATAGAGTTCAGTACTATCCACGGTTGATTTCTCCTTTCAGGCTGTCATTGCTCGTGCAATGAATCTTTACCAGGTTTAACTGCAAGCAAAAATCGTTCCAGACGAAAGAAACAAGCACAGTTGGCACGATAATTGCTTATTATCCAAGAGGACCGGTGGAATAGGGTTTGACGATTCTACCCAAATCACACGAAAAAGGGTGGGTAATAATTATGAGAACTGAATTCAGGAACGAGTCGTTTGTTAACTTTAAGGATGAGCGTAACAATGCGGAATATGACCGCGTACTTGAGCAGACGGAGGCAGGACTTGGCAAAGAGTATCCGCTAATCATCGGAGGTGAGCGCATCATGACTGAGCACATAGCCGTCTCCATTAACCCTGCGAATAAAGCTCAGGTGGTCGGTATCGTATCTCAGGCGAATGTACAATATGCGGAGCAGGCAATGCAGGCGGCTGCAGCTGCATTTGAGACTTGGAAGCGGACTGATCCGAATGAGCGTGCACGTTATTTATTCCGGGCAGCAGCTATTTTGCGCCGGCGCAGAGATGAATTTTCTGCCTTGATGACATTTGAGGCTGGGAAGACCCGGATAGAAGCGGATGTTGAAACGGCGGAGGCGATCGATTTCCTGGAGTTCTATGGACGCGAGATACAGCGGCTTTGCCAGCCGCAGCCATTAACGGTTAGCCAGGAAGAAGAGAATGAGCTGTATTATCTGCCTTTAGGCGTCGGTGTCATCATTCCGCCATGGAACTTTCCATTGGCCATTATGGCAGGCATGACGATGGCTGCCGTTGTATCCGGGAATACCGTCGTCCTTAAACCGGCCAGTCCAACACCTGTCATCGCTGCCAAATTTATGGCACTGCTCGAAGAGGTGGGGTTGCCGTCAGGCGTCGTCAACTTCGTTCCTGGACCGGGTGGAGAGGTCGGCGATTACCTTGTTGACCACCCACTGACCCGTTTCGTCAGCTTTACAGGCTCCCGCGATGTTGGACTCCGCATCAATGAACGGGCGGCCAAGACGCAGCCTGGGCAAAAATGGATCAAACGTGTCATTGCGGAAATGGGCGGCAAAGATGCGATCATCGTTGATCAGGATGCAGACCTCGATCTGGCGGTGGACGCTATAACGCTGTCCGCCTTCGGTTTCTCCGGGCAGAAGTGTTCGGCTTGTTCCAGGGCTATCGTCCATGAGAAAGTCTACGACATCGTGCTGCAGCGTGTAGTGGAGCGGGCAAGTCAGCTGGTAATGGGTGTCCCGGCAGCCGCCGCAACCGATGTAGGTCCTGTTATTGATGAAAAGGCATACCTTAAAATTCAGGAGTATATCGAAATCGGAAAACAGGAAGGACGCCTGGTCCTTGGTGGCGGCACAGGAGATCCGAACGGATTCTTCATCGAACCGACGATTTTCGCGGATGTAGACCCGAATGCCCGGATTTCGCGGGAAGAAATATTCGGTCCGGTAGTTACATTCACGAAGGCGAAAACCTTTGATGAGGCGGTGGCGTATGCCAACAATACGGATTATGGCTTGACCGGTGCCGTCATTTCTCGTAGCGGGCCGAATCTGGAGAAGGCAAGACGCGAACTTTTCGTTGGCAATCTGTATTTCAATCGCAAATGCACTGGCGCCTTGGTCGGAACGCATCCGTTCGGCGGATTTAATATGTCAGGCACGGATTCAAAAGCCGGCGGTCGGGATTATTTGCTGTTGTTTACGCAGGCAAAGCTGGTAGCTGAGCGCTTCTAGCAGGATGAACATCAAAACGCTCAACATATATAGTCTAAAATATTAGACACGAAATCATGATGTTCATTTCGAATGTTTTTGAGTATAGTCAAGAGGGAACAGTATATTGATTGAAGAGAGCCTGCGGGAGGAGGAGAATCTGTTGCTGGGCTATCAATTAGTGCAAGACCAAAGCACGAAGCTGGCAATAACTCCTGAACTGAAGCAATCGATTCATATATTAACCATGTCCGCCGAAGACCTGGTCCGGTATTTACAGGAGCAGGAAGCTGAAAACCCGGTCCTTGAACTCGAATTCAGACGGGATTACGACGCTTATGGCTACAGGAGAAGGGCCACAATCAGCAATGGGTACGAGATGGACCCATTACGGAACGCAAGGCAGTTGCAGGACACGTTGGAGTCAAGGCTTAGGAGCCAACTGCGTATGCTCCCCTTGCCAAGGGAGGTATACCGAATTGCGGCATTTATGGCGGGGAATCTAAGGGATGACGGATATCTGGATATCCCGATCACCGAAATCAGAAGGAAGCTTGACGTATCAGAAGAGCTTATTCGGACCGCCCATGAGGCATTGCAATCGTTAGAGCCTGCCGGTGTCGGCTGCGGAGATTTGAGTGAATGCCTGCTGCTGCAGATTATTAGAGATCCGGCGGCCGCTCCGTATGCGTATGAAGTTGCAGACCGATATATGTCGGAGCTGGCATACGGGAAGCTGGAGAAGATCGCAATGGCTTTGAACATACCCATGGAGACGGCAAGGACGGCATCGGAATATATTCGCGGATTGAATCCTCGTCCGGGGCTGGCGTATGCCTCATTAGAGCCAGAGTATATCGTTCCGGATGCGATCGTCGAATACTATGAGGGTGGCTTCATAGTGTCGATCCATCCGGAAAATCTCCCCAAGCTCTCCATTAACAACTCCTCCCGAGAATGGGTTAAGTTGCGGGGATCAGCCGAAGCAACTTCGTATTTGAGCAGCTGCGTCCGATCTGCCCGTTGGCTGGTTCGGAGCTTGGCGAAGAGGAACCGGACGCTGATGAGGGTCGTCAATGCCATTATGGAGGAGCAGCGACAGTTTCTGGTTGAAGGAATCAAGGGAATTGCACCGATGAAGATGAATACGATATCCACCAAACTGGACCTGCATGAATCGACCGTTAGCCGGGCGGTGAACGGTAAATTCGTACTTACGCCGCATGGTGTGCTCCCTCTGAAATATTTTTTCTCCGCTAGACTATCGACGACGGGCGGTAGCGGTGTATCCTCCCGGAGTGTTAAAGCCCGAATCAAGGAGCTTATCGACGCCGAAAATAAAAACATTCCCTATTCGGACCAGCATATGGCGGATATGCTGCGAGCGGAGGGAATCCGGCTGTCTCGCAGAACGGTTGCGAAGTATCGGGAACAAATGCAGATTATGCCCTCCTCATTCCGCAAGCGCAGATAGAAAAGGGTGTCTCGGATAGGTTTCCGAGACACCCTTACTTGGGTCCGCCAAGCATGGGCGATAACTTGGAGATGAAAATCTGTATATAGCCGTAAGCGCGATATTACAGCGTTCGATTACAAATGAAAAGCTCGCATAGGCAGGATATTATGACTTTCCTGCGCAGTACGAGCGCATGCGTAACTTGCACTTAAGCGATTGAACCGCCGATACCGAACTTACGTACGGTGGTGTGGAAGGTCGGCTACTCAACTATTAGTAGCCTCCTATTCGATTTTCAATACTTCTGAGGCGGTGCGTCATTTTCCTTCAGTCGGCTGTTGTATCGGCATCATTCTGCTCTCGTGTCAGCGAACTTGCAAACGATCCGATTCCCTTCATCATAATGTCAAGCGACTCCATTAAATGGTAGAGGATTACCGGAGGAACGGTGTCGTCATCAGGCATCCCGGCTTCCTCGGCGAGGTTGATGATATGGTCATATCCAATAACCTGCATACAGATCTGATGCAAAAATCCAGCCGATTCATAGTAAATGCGGTTCGGCGGATTCATATCCTTCTCACTCATAAAGGCGTTCCGAATATCGCAGCATAGCTTGAACAGATTAACAGCCAATGTTTTCAGAACCGATGAAAGGTCTGCATAGGCGCTTTTGCTGCCGGAAGAAGAATCTTGGTAGTGACTTGCTGCAAAATAATCAGTACGGGTAATTTGCCTTAAGTAAGAGACGGTTCTCTCCGTTAATTCGCAATACGAATGTGGCATGGCAGCATCCGGTGCGGAATCGATCCGGATGCTCTTTAATCGGGAGGCGGCTTCCGTGAGCGGCGTCGCATCGAGCTGCAGCTGCTTCGCGGATTCCCTGAAAGAACGGATCAGTCGTGTCGACACCATCATAACAGAATCCGCGGAATCGGCCGGGCGTTGTCCCTCAAGAAGTTCTTTTGCCATCCATAATCGATACTTTAATCCCTCGATGGCTGTGATTAACTTGTGCGAAGATTGATGGGCGGCGACATTTAGCGTAGTCGAAATGATCCAATCGGCTGTATGGGGGCCGTTCACGTGAATGTCTGGATCAACCACTGCATAGTTTCCTTTATCCTCAAGCATCAGCTCCAGTGCCCGGTTGGCAAGCACCTCGTTCATATTCACATTCAGGATATTGCTTGAAGAACCATGGATATAATCTGTAATAAATTGCTCCGAATGCTTTCCCTCCATGATTTCATCCGTCGCCTTCATAATGAGATTTCCGATTCGCTCCGGCACGATGCTATGCTCTATGCCTGCACGTACGGTAGCGCTTTTGACGGAAGCCAAAGCCTTAATAAATTCGCTATGGACGCGAGCGTTCACAGTGGGATATTCTCCGGCAGCGCGCATCGTCTCCACACCGTAGTATGCATGGGAGGGCACGTTGACCTCTCCATTCTTGTCCCGCTCAATTCTTAACATCATCAACTCATCCCTTTCGAAAATGTTGTGTCGTCATTTCCTTATAGGGATAATAAGCAATTTTCGTGCCATCAAGATGGGATTCTAGACGAGTCCTTCTCTGAAACCTTAATCTTTGGCTGAAGAAGTCAGAGTGGAGTTGATTAAGTACCAGGAGCTTCACCACACTTTAGCTTATCCTGCCGCGACTTCATATGCGTATCTCCTTGCATGCGTTATTAACATTAATTGGGACTTATGAATATTTACATTTTGTGAAAAAATAACAAAGGGTTCCAGGGCTAAGCCTGCTGTTAGATTTCATCGCTTCATCTGATCATTAACTTTTATATCCATTGTAAACTACACGAAGGTCAGATAGATAAAATGGAAAAGGTGATTCATATGGATAACAACAACAATCTGAAAGTGATGTCCTACAGCATACGGCACGGAAAAGGATTAGATGGGAAAGCAAGTTTGAGCCGCATAGCGGAAGTGATCACAAAAGTCCAACCGGATATTGTTGCATTGCAAGGGGTGGACCGTTTTCTGCCCCGAAGCGGCTTTCGAGATCAGCTGAAAAGGCTGGCTAAACAGCTCGGGATGCACGCTTGTTTCTCTCCTAGCGTTAATCTCATTATTTTTCAATATGGAAACGCTATTTTAAGCCACTATCCGATAATTTCAAAAGAAATTCAGTATATTGGCGGGTCTAAAGAGAGAAGGAGCATCTTAATGGTAAAACTGCAAATCAATGAAGACGTGGTTACAGTAGTAAATACGCATCTGGGGGTACATATGAGGGAACGGATAAAACAGAACCCAATTCTTTGGAGTGTTTTAGAGAAACTGGAACAACCGACGATCCTGGCCGGGGACTTTAATATGGAGATGGATGATCCTTTCATGAAACGGTTGAACGCCCGATGGAAAAAAGTCACGCTTCAGAACAACCTGCCTACCATGGAAAATGGTAAGGAGATCGATCACATCTTCGTAAACATGCCGACAGAACTGGCCACAGCCAGGGTTATTCCTTACGACGCGTCGGATCATTATCCGGTCATTGCAGAACTTCGCTGGCAGTAAGAGATTGGGATGATCTGTCATAAAGACTTTGTGTTTTATCCACGAAGAAATGAACCTCATCCAGGTGTAGAAGCTAAGTAATTAAAATTACTGAATAGACCGATGAAGTTCCCTGAACGGAATCTTTGTCGGTCTTATTTTCTGCAAGGGGACTTGATTTTCTGTAAATAAAGATATATGATTGATCCATCAATTATTGATGAGTCAATGAATTGAAGGAGGTATTTATCATCTCTACATGTCATACAGAAGACCTGCTGTACTTGCTAATGCATTTAAACAAGCATATAGCGACCCGGTTTGAACGATGTGCTGGAGTTAGTCCCAATCGGCTCGAACTCTTATGCAAACTGACGGGTGGCCAAATTAGCCAATCGGATCTGCAGAAGGCAGTGTCTATTGATCCTGCTGCGGTGACCCGACATGTTCAGCAGTTGGAAGCGGAAGGAATGCTTCTGCGAACCAGATGTGAGAATGACAACCGGATTACGTTAGTTCAGCTAACCGAAGAAGGCAAGAGAAAAGTAGCAACGTTTAGAGCGGAGAAAGATCGATTTATGGAGGCCCTGCAGGCAGACCTTACAGAATCAGAACGACTTGCGTTTGTTCAAGTGCTGCAGAAGCTGAACAGCCAGATTCAACAGATGAAAGAATCTAGTAAGACCAATTAACTTATAGAGATTAAAGGAGAGACTATCATGACTGTAACATCCCTAATCAATGATTATAAAGAAATAATTACCTCCCGTCGCTCTGTGCGTGTGTACGATCCAGCGGTTAAAATCAGCCGTGAGGAAATGACTGAGATTTTGGAAGAAGCAACTTTGGCACCATCTTCCGTTAATCTTCAGCCTTGGAGATTTCTTGTCGTTGATAGCCCAGAAGGTAAAGCGACGCTTGAAGAGCTTGCACCAGGTAACAAAACACAAGTTACAACTTCCTCTGCAGTCATTGCCGTTTTCGGAGATATGAACGCATTTGATAATGCTGACGAAATTATGGGTACCGCTGTGGAAAGAGGCTATTTGCCGCAAGAGATTAAAGATCAACTGATGGCTAACTATACTGATCTTTTTGCACGTATACCAGCACAAGCTTTTCGCGAAATGATTCTTATTGATAGCGGCTTGGTATCCATGCAGCTCATGCTTTCTGCTCGTGCCCGTGGATATGATACAAACCCGATTGGCGGATATGACAAATCCCGAATTGCGGAAGCATTTGGTATGGAAAAGGAACGTTATGTACCGGTTATGCTCATATCTGTAGGTAAAGCTGCTAAAGAGGCACGTAGAACAACTCGTCTGCCTATTGACCGCATTGCGGAGTGGAAGTGAGGTTATGACTATGATTATTATTCATGCAGAAATGAAAGTAAACCGTGAAGTAGAAGCGGAATTTCTGGAGTCCGTACAAGAACTTATTGCGTCATCCCGCGCGGAGGCAGGAAATGTGTCGTATAAACTCCTAAAGGATACAGATCAGGATGACACATATGTGATGGTTGAACAATGGAAAGATGAAGAAGCAGTAGGGGCTCACAATGCAAGCAGCCATTTTCAGGCGTTCGTAGCTAATGCTCCAAAATACTTGACAGCTCCGTTACAGGTTCAAGCTCTTACAGGTCAGCCTATTAGAAAATAATTAAAGATCTAAAGTCAAAAAAAGGTCGATCCCAGAGGATTGACCTTTTTTTGCGCCAGTTATGATCGAAGAGATATTCCTATACCCTTATAAAAGCGAGCTTTGGAGAGCCTACATCATAAGTACATTTAAAATGCGAATCAGAATGGAAATCGTTTAGAATGGATTGAGTAGTTATGTTCGGTTGCCCATTTCACAATGCCATTCCAGAAATTTTCACAGGCTGAAACAACACTAGAAGGATATGCTAATTCTCCAGACATAACCATTCGCAGAACATTGTCGAATCCTTCTGGACGACCAGGCAGTTTCAAGGCTTCCGGTAGAACCATGGAGCCAGTAGAGTAAAGCTTTTGGTTGTGTAACCCGACTAACATAGCTCCATATTGGGCAAATTCCACTGCCAAATAAGGCAAATAGGTATGAGGTCCATTTAGACTTACATTTCTTAGTTTTCTAGAATGAGCGATACGATCAACATTTGTCATTATTAGTATTCCCAATACGCAGTTAAACAGGAATGCATGAACGAACAGAAGGTGTATCATTGAACCAGTTCGACTCTGTCACTGAATTCGAATCATTTTATATAAACAGAGTATGAGTACATGTCGATAACACGGGTCACGGTTATAGGTGTCTAGAAGTGAGAAACGGAGAGTGTATAGTTTTGACTACAACCGCGCCTTCGGCGGTGATAAGTTCCTTCAAAGCCTGACAATCTGTGAAATCGAAGACGGAACGATCATCGGTGCGATCTGGCCGGGGCATTATCGAATTATTTATTGTTTTACCGGGCCTGATTACGTTCACCTGGAAGATGAAATATTCGCCTGGGCTGAAAGACACTACTGCGGTCTGTCGCTTGAAGATCGGAGTGGATTGGAAGTTTATATTTGGGGTTATGTCGAGGATCATCCCCGAGTAGAGACGCTGAAGGCAAGGGGATACGAGCAGCATACATGGTACATGTATTCCGGGGTAATCGATTTGGAAACTGCGAATCACGAGCCTCGTTTTCCCGAGGGGTTCAAGGTTCGTCCGATTAAGACGGGTAATATTGAGCAAAAGGTTATGATCATGAGCGATTCAGCAGGGTTGACTGCGCCGGATATGAATATTTACCGGCGTTTGATGTCCTGTCCAACGTACAGTCAGGATTTCGACTTGGTTATACTAGACGAGGCGAATACAGTCGTCGGCTTTGCAAATATCTGGCCCGACCGCGAGAACAACATCGCGATTATCGAACCGTTCGGAACGGCTCCGACGCATCGAAGAAGGGGATTGGCGACAAACCTCTTATACAAGTGTATGCGCCGCTTGAAAGAAGTCGGCGTCAGCAAGCTCTACATTAATCATGGGGGGATGTGGACGCTGGAACCTGAACCGGATGACGCGATGCGCGTCTGCACGAGGGTTGGCTTTCAAGAACTTGGAAATATGTTTGTATGGTGTAAGTCATTCTCATGAACTCTTAATAAACAGTTCCAGGAAACATGCGGACATACAGCAATGGGTTATTTGTTTTCACATCGTTTGAAAGTTGCCTGTGATCTTTTAACTCATACCGGTATGAAGCTTGATGAAATTGCACGCGCTACCGGATTTGAGTATGTCACTTACTTTATCAATCAGTTTACGGTTAAAAAAAGGCATATCACCGACAAAGTATAGGAACATCACTCGCAAGTTCGCCACGACCCAATAGGTTGCTTAGTCGGAGTCATCCAACTCAATTGACAGAGACCAGCTTAACAATTAATGTATTGGAGGATACAAGGTCATTTTATTTTTGGAGGATATTTATGAATCAACGTTATCGAATTACGAGATCCATGCAACCAAACTCAAGTGGTCAAGAGATTTCATTGGAAGAATGCCAAGCTTATTTTTCATCCAAAGCTGATTTTACTTATCAGACGGTGCTGACTGTGAAAGGGGAGGAAAGCACTATGTCTATAGAAGGGGATTTCTTTATGTGGAAACAGGGAGAAGCCCTTATTCCATTCAGACACTATATGGGGGAGTTGTATGTAGCCGTCTCCCATCAAGAAATCGTACCCCTCATGATCGAAATTGCAACTGATCTTTGGGCAGATATCGTGGAAGGGTAATGTCTTTATTGCCGATTAGATGAATATCTAACTAGATGAGAAGCGTCCCAAAACAAAGGGCAAGTAGTAAGGCTCTAATTCTGCCTCTATGATCTTTCATTACAACATACAACCGACCCAGTTTTGGGTCGGTTGTATGTGAAGCGTTGTATTTTACGGAAGTTAGTTGCCCCGAATTTGGCTCCACATGGACACCATGTCGATCCAGCCCCGATGCTCGGCGATCTTGCCGTCCACAACGCGATATTGACGGTAAAGCGTGACATCAATCGTATTGCCCGTGGGCGCGGTTCCAAAGAACATACCTTGATGTGTGCCTTTCACAGTCATTCTCACGAGCACCTTATCCCCTTGACCGATGATCTCTTCCACGGTGTAGCGTTTATCGGGAAATGCCTCCAAGATCGTTGCAGCGAATTTTTTTAGCCCTTCCTTGGATTGATAAGAGAGCTCTTGATAATCGTCGGTCAGAAATCGATCCACAGACTCCAATTCACTGTGATTCCAAAATGCCTCGATAAATTGGTTTACCGTCTCCACATTGGTTTGTTCCAACGTTTTCATACTTAAACATCTCCTTATGAATGGGTTATTAGGAATTGACTTAACGACGAAATGCCGTTCTTGATAGGCGGTTATTGAGCTTGGATCTGAGGCAAAAGCGTGGCCGTATCGAACCAGCCGCGGTGATCAGCGATGTTCCCGTCGATGACGCGAAATTCGCGGAACTGTGTTGCCTTCACGGTTCTGCCTGTAGGTGCATTTCCTGCAAAATGGCCAGCATGCACAGCCGTCATGAAGATTCTAGCGATGACCTTCTCGCCTTGGGTCAGAATTTCCTCCACGGTAAACCGCCGATCCGTAAATGCCTCTACGATTTGCGGTTCAAAGAATTGATCGGTCTTCTCCAACATGCTCTGATTCGCAATGTCCTTGATAAACGCGGTCACCGCTGCTGCATTTCTTTGTTCCATCGTTTTCATACAAAACAGCTCCTTTTTTATTGTTTGTTGAAATCAGTTGTACTGGGTCAAAACAAATTAGATTTTATCCATGAATAGGGACAATGGAATGCAATCGGCTAAATTTGATTTCCAACGATTCCTGCATTGAGCACGGAGATCGGAGAGGCTGGATTTTCTCGATGAAGTCGTTCAAAGAAAATATCCGGCCAACGATGGTTAACATCTTGAGTAGACGTACCCCCTTCTGTAATGGAATCACCAAAGGCGGCAATGACTCGAAAATGCTCATCTTGTGATAAAACCTCCATACCCGAAAGCCAGTAGTATGAATGAATCTTCTTTCGAAAAAAATCCGCGTTGCTATCGTCGGTATGGTTTCCCTCGGCAACATAAGTGGACCTAGGAGGCGAAAAATGCCATGTTGAGGTAGGGGGCGACTCAGGTACATAAACGCTGACGGTTACGTCAACATGTTCCTTTGCTTGGAGATCGACAGGATCCGTATATATTTCTTTTCCTGCAGGGATAACTATGGTGAGTTGGCCATTCAAGGCAACTTGCCGACCGGTTCCGGGAACGATTTCCCCGTTTTTTGCGGATAAAGCTGCCGTCACTGTGCCGAATACCGCAGGCTTGGAACCGTAAAGATTGGAAAACTTCAGCCGGATCTTGGAACCAAAGGCATGCGGATGTATAATCATTCGAATTATCAAGAAGAAACATCTCCTTCGGAAATAGGTTACCATTTGGTAACCTAATGGTGATAAGAAAAACGTCTATCGACGTACTTTCAAAGAATACAGACCGCTTTTAGCTGTAGTTTTTCTTGCGAGATAAGGATGTTAAACCGCGGAAGTTTATACTTTCTGATCTCTTAAAAAAAGGCTTGTGCTGTTAGTTTGCTGCCACAGCTGCTGTTGCTGTAAGCTTACGGGTGAGATCCACGAAACTGCCCACCGCATCTCGAACCCTGTCTCTCATTCCCTCATCTATCGGAGCCCCGCCGGGACCGAATGTATTCGATCCATATCCGATCGAAATCCACTGCGAACAGTTAATACCGTGCAAATTACGTACAATAGTCTGCAAATGCGAGAGCGAGCTTACTCCGAGCGGACCACCTGCGGAACTTACGGAAAGCACTGCCTTGCCGGCAACCTGGCTTCCGGTAATAAAGTCCAAGGCATTTTTAAGAGCTCCTGATACTGATCCATGGTATTCCGGGGTAGCAAGAACCAAACCGTCCCCATCTGTAATTGCCTCCAAGACCTGCTTAACATTGGGATGAAAATCCCAGTTATCAGGTGAAAAAAGCGGCAGCTGCAGCTCCGATAAATCGACAAAGGTGACCGGAATTTGCTGGGTTTTCAAAAGGCTTTCAATGTACTTGAGAAGATACGTGCTTGTGGCGTTTGCGCGGTTGCTTCCCGCAATCAACGTTATTTTCATCTTCAACATCACCTTTCATTTTTAAAAAAGTTGGTTGTGGGCAGATGGATTTGTATGTCGCCGGCTGACAAACAGGTCCGTTTGTGATAAAATGTGACCATTAGGTAACTTGTTGTGTTTTATGATACGTTACCAAATAGTAACGTGTCAAGAGATTCAAACGAATTTATTTCAAATCGACAGAAAGGGGGTGTTTCGATTGGAGAATGACACTTTCAAAGCACTTGCGGATCCCAGCCGCCGTAAGCTTTTGGACCTGCTTCACGCTTCAGACGGACAGACGCTGAACGATCTCTGCGCGCCACTAGACATGTCCCGGTTCGGCGTCATGAAGCATCTGAATATATTGGAGGAAGCCGGGCTCATTACCACGAGAAAAGTTGGACGGGAAAAATTGCACTATTTGAATTCGGTGCCCATACGTCAAATTTATGAGCGGTGGGTGAGTAAATACGCCGAACCATGGGCCGCCCAGTTAACATCTCTTCAAAATGAAATGGAGCGTGATACGAATATGGATAAGAATCTCCGGAATATAAACCAGATAGCGATTAAAGCAAAGCCTGAACAAGTGTGGCAAGCTCTCACGGATCCGACCAAAACGTCGAAGTTTTGGTTCAACTGCGCCATCCGAACCACCTGGGAAATCGAATCTCCATTCGAACTATGGAACGGGGAAGAGAAGAAAGCGGAAGGAATCATTCTGGAACTTGATCCTCCGAATAAGCTCGTGATGAGTTGGCGTTTTACTTCGTTTCCGGGCACGGAGAGTGACACCCCGTCGCGCATTACGTGGGAGATCGATTCGCATGCCGAACTTCATGGCGTGACGCTCGTAACCGTTATACATGATGAATTCGAACAGGCGATGAGCACTGCAAAAATTCTTGAAAACGGGTTGCCGATTGTTCTTTCAGGTATGAAGACGTTGCTTGAAACCGGAGAGACGCTCGCTGACCACTAAAAATCCAGCATACTATTGGCTCAATGTGTTTTCTGATGAAAGACCGGATGGTTATGATGCGGAGGGATATACCATCATAAGTACAGAGTTTCTCATGATGTTAAATCTGGATAGCTGGCCTATTGAAACAGAAAAGAAAACAAGATCATCAAGTGTGTCAAAACCGAGGAGGAAGCTCGACGTATCAATCATTTTTTCGATAGAACGGTTATCGATCTAGAGAAATTTGTTGGTAGATGCGATCAAGGAATCGGAGGTGTCGAATCCGTTAGCGTCAAATAGTACAGAATTTGTATCAAGAGGATAGGCGTGGAGGATTATGGATAGGGGCTGATCCATGATCTTTTGAAATTACAATGGACCTATTTCTTTAGCATGTTTTGCGGCATTATGACCGGCAATGGATACCAGCATATCCTGGAATCCAATGCCTTTTTAGCTTTGTTTTAACCTTGGACTATCTTGATCGTGTCACGTATGACCAAGCTTGTAGGCAGCATGACTTTCTTATTGCCGTAAGATGAGCCTTCGGTAATTTCGAGCAGCAGCTTGGCACTCTCATAGCCTAGGACGTCGAAATATTGCTTCACGGTGCTCAAGGCCACCTTGGCAAATTTGGAGCTCTCGAAATCATCAAAGCCCATTAGGGATACTTGTTCGGGGATACGTATGTCAAGTGCGGTGAGCTGTTCGATTACCTCAAGGGCCCGCTTGTCGTTCGCGCAGAATAGCGCGGTCAGCTCTCCGTCTTGGATAAGGCGCGCAAGCGCAGCATAGTCCAGTTCCTTATCCAGGAACAAGAGCGAATCGGGTATAGGAAGGGACGCATTCGACATGGCATTGCAATAACCGTTATATCTGTCGACTTCCGGGCTCAGATGATAATCGTAAGCCGCGAATCCAATTCGTCGATGTCCTTGCTGGATCAAGTATTCAACAGCTTCGTAAGCACCGTCATGGTTGTTACAGGTGACAACGTTGACTGGATAGCTGGAAGGGGAGCGATCCAGCATAACAAACGGAATCGATTTTTTGCGAACCTCTCCGAGATAGCCCTTTGCAGCTTCGGGATCAGAGGAATAGATGAGTAATCCTCTTAGCTCCGTTTGAATGAGCCCCAGAACGAGCTCACGTTCCTGTTCGAAGTCGTTCTCCACGAATTCGATGATCAGCTTGCAGCCATGCTGGCCTAGAAGTGACTGAATGCCTCTCATGATCTGCATATACGAACTGTCGTACAGGTCGATGCCGGAGATGACGAAGGCCACCAGATTGGAGGTCTTCTCCGAGACGGCTACTTGGCTGGCGACAAAGCTTCCCTTACCTCGGACGCGGTAAATCACGCCCTCGTTCACCAGCTCTGACAGCGCTTTACGCACAGTGATGGAGCTGACATCCAGCAGTTTGGAAAATTCCGACTCGCTAGGAATCCGATCGTCCTTCGTAAATTCCTGATTCTCGATCTGGGATAAGACATAGTCTTTTACCATCTGGTACTTTGGAAGAGCCAAGTCCTTCTTGTTCAAGTAAGTTCACCTCGTATCAACATTTCCTCAATTATAACGCACACCGCTTTAAAAAGTATACGTACTTGAAACACATCTCGTTAAAGATTTTGTCGAATAGGTGAGAAATGTTCAGAAATTAAACAAAAAAGGAGCGAAATGATATAAAAGGTTTGAATTTCGCGGAGGTCTGTATTACGATGGGGTCAAATAAGGTATGTGTTTTGATTTACTTATCATAATAACTTCGAAGCGGACACCTTGGAAAAAAATGAATGGTACTATACCATGAATCGGACATAAAAAGGAGCCGCCGGGGAATTCAGCAGCTCCATCATGGAATTACAACTATAAGGTTACAATGGCGCCTTCCTTCTCGAACGGGTAGTCAATGGCGATGCGCGCCGCTTCGGTATCGCCGATGCCGCTGTACAGATTGACCTTGCCGTCGGGACGCATTTCGATGCCGGCGGTGAACGCGCAGTCGGTCAGATGCGGCTTCTTGGCGGGGCCATCCGGATAAGAAGGGCGGGTGCCGATGATTTTCAAATCCGAGAATTGATTCGTCTGCGGGTCCAATACGAAGGCCATGTTCATATAGGTCGATCTATCTTCTTGAGCGTAGCAGATATGGCCGATGACGCCGACCTTTCCGCTCTCGAGCAAGTAGGCCTGGTTGCAGCCGCCCCACTCGTCCTTGCTGAATAATCCGCGGATATAAGGGGCGTTCTCGATGACTTCCGGAGACAATTCGTCCAGGCTGTCGATGACGGTGAATCCCACCAAGGATTCGCTGCCGAATTCCTTGCGAACCCCTTCGCCGCGCGGCCTGGAGAAGACGCCGATCCTCCCGTCCTGTAGCTCTACGAGCCGAATATCCTTCATATAATTCGGACCGGTCGTGAAGTAGAAGAGATCATGAAGATCGCTGCCTTTGTAGAAATAACCGTAGAATGTATCGAGGAGTCCCTGCTTGTAACGGACATGCGTGCCGCCCAATACGAGCTGTTTGTTGATCATGCTAATATAAGGATCTTCTAGCTGATAAATCATCGTATTCGGCACGGCTGTCCACTGGTCCGGACCGCTCTGCTCGAACAGGCGAACCCAGGACCTCGCCCACTCATGGCGTTTTTCCACGCGTCCGTAAATGTAGCGCTTGCCGTTCCATTCGAACGGAATGGAAGGATTGTAGACATCGAAGCCTTCGACTCCGCGGAAGACAAGCTTGGCGCTTTCATAAATGCGTTTGTTTACTTCGAATTGTTGACGCAGTTCTAATAAGTTCATTCGTGGCAAATCTCCTTTCAGGCTGCAGTAACAACTCTATCCTAATCGAAAGTCTTGCTCTCAATCTTGCTCTATTTTTGAATGCATTATGGTGTTTTGACATCGGAGGAACTAGTCAATATACAAACAAGGAGGGATATCGCATATGTTGAAGCTTCTTGCGGCAGACGGCATTGATTCTGAAATTCAGGCCCACTATCGGCTGATCGCTTCGGTGCGCGATACGATCGGCATGCATACGCACGACTTCTTTGAATTGTTTCTTATTCTGAAAGGAAGTGTTGTGCATGTCATTAACGGCAAAAGGCAGCCGCTGCAGGAAAATACACTCGTGTTCATACGGGACCGGGACGTTCATTACTATGAGCAGACGACGGATAGCGATTGCCAGTTCATCAATTTGTCGTTCCATCGCAAGGTCCTGGATGACCTCATAGCTTTCTTGGGAGAAGGGTTCCCAAGCGAAAGACTGCTTGGGCCAGCCATGCCGCCGTCGACCTTGCTGTCCAAAACGGAGAAGGAATATGTGCGATACCGGCTGTACCAGCTCAGTCTGATTCCGCAGGAGAAGAAGCTGGCCGTCAAAGCGGAGGTAAGAGTCATTTTGAGCGACCTGTTCTCCAGGTATATCAAGGCTGACGCGGATTCGATTGATCTTACCGGACAACCGGAATGGTTTAAGTCCCTATGCCGAGAAGCGAAAAAGAAAGAGCACTTCACGCGGGGAACGGCTGCGCTTGTCCAGCTGTCGGGCAAATCGCATGCCTATGTATGCAGAATGTTCAGGGAGCATCTCGGAATGTCCCCAACCCAGTTCATTAACGAATTGAGAATGTCCTATGCCGAGAATTTGCTGCTAAACACGGATATGGACATCGTGGAGATCAGCCTTGAGATCGGACTTGACAACGTCAGCTACTTTTACGACTTATTCAAGCGGAGGCATAACCTAACGCCGCATCGATATCGTCAGTTCGGGATAATTCAGAGATAGTATGCTAATTACCGATGAATACATCAGTATTTTTATTTGTTGACGATGAAGTTAGTATGTGTTAATTTCTACTTAGCATAACAAGTTGTAAGGCATCACGATGATCATATCTATAGGGGACGGTTGCCGGAAGCAAATGCGTTTTCGACGAACGTTAGGATACAGTCTGGGGGTGAAATTGAATGCGCTTACATAAAAAACGAACCAAATGGCCAGACTCATGCGACCTGGAGTAATAGCACCAGCCGCATTGATCACAACATGTTAACAGTCAGGAGGTGTTCCTTTGAAGACAACCAATAACAGGCTGGTGGCCAGAATCGTCAAGCACCGCTATCTCTACCTTATGGTGCTTCCCGGCTTTCTGACGCTGTTAATCTTTCACTATTTTCCGATGTACGGAATATTAATCGCTTTCAAAGATTTCAACGCTTCCAAGGGGATATGGGGAAGCGAGTGGGTAGGGATAAAATACTTCACTTCTTTTTTTAACGATCCGATGGCGTTCAGGGTATTAAAGAATACTTTGCTTCTCGGTTTGTATACTTTATTTTGGTCATTTCCGGCGCCGATTATATTGGCTCTGTTGTTTAATGAATTGAAAAACAAGGGCTTTAAGAAGCTTGTGCAAACGGTTTCTTATTTCCCGCATTTTATTTCGGTTGTCATTGTTGCGGGGATGCTTAAGGAATTTACGGCGAGAGACGGTTTGTTTAACCATATTGTCAGCTTTTTCGGCGGAGATCCGATCATGTTTCTTCTCGAACCTGACTTTTTTCGGACTATCTTCATCTCTTCCGGCATATGGCAGGGCGTCGGGTTCGGCACGATCATCTACCTTGCTGCATTAAGCGGAATAGATCCTACGCTGTATGACGTAGCCGAGGTAGACGGCGCAGGCCGATGGAAGAAGGTGTTGCACATCACATGGCCGTCGCTTAAGCCGACCACAATCATTTTGCTGATTTTCGCCGTCGGAGGAATCCTCGGGAGCGATTTCCAGAAGATCATTCTGCTCTATTCGCCTGAGACTTACGAAGTAGCAGATGTCATCGGATCCTATGTTTATCGTCAAGGTATACTGGGCGCACAATACGAGTACACGACGGCCATCGGATTATTCATGTCGGTTATTTCCTTTACGATCCTTTACTTGACCAATTGGTTAAGCCGGAAAGTATCAGAGACGAGTTTGTTCTAGGTGGTGGGATGTTGAAAAAGGCTGGTTTTGGTTCCAGAGCATTCGATGTATTCAATATGGTTATCATGCTATTCATCCTGATTGTCGTGCTATATCCGATTCTGAACATTATTGCGACATCGCTTAGCGGCACGCGTTACATCTCCTCGGGGAGCGTAACGATTTGGCCCAAGGGATTTAATCTGGAAGCGTACACGACGGTATTTAATGATCCGTACATTTTTAAAGGATATCTGAACTCGATTATTTATGCGACTGGCTCTACGTGCATCATGCTGCTGTTTACGGCACTGATGGCGTATCCGCTCACGATCCCGGGATTTGCGGGCAAGAAATTTCTGACCATTTTTCTCATGATTACGATGTTTTTCGGCGGCGGCTTAATCCCGACCTATCTGCTTATGCGCGGTTTGAATCTGTTGGATACGGTCTGGGTCATGATTCTCCCCGGTGCGATCAGTGCTTATAATGTGTTTCTGTTTCGGACCTTCTTTCTGAATATTCCTTCTGAACTGAAGGACTCCGCCTATATCGATGGAGCGAGTGATTTGGTCGTTCTTTTCAGGATCATACTGCCGTTGTCGAAAGCGCTGTTTGCAACTTTTGCTCTATTCGGTCTGGTCGGAAGCTGGAATAGCTGGTTCGAGGCTTTGATTTATCTGCGAGATCAGGATAAGTATCCTTTGCAGATGGTGCTCCGAAACTACCTGTTTACCTTGGATACGACCGCGATTCAAGGACGAGTAGGAGGCGGCGCGGTCGCCATCAATGCCCCGGGGGAAACGCTTGATCCGAAGGCGGTACGAATGAGCGTCATCATTATAACCATGTTTCCGATCATGTGTATTTATCCGATCTTTCAGAAGCATTTCACCAAAGGGATATTTGTCGGCTCCATCAAAGGCTAGAGATCCGGATGCGCCGGTGCAAGCAAGTTGAGTGTGCAGTCATTCGTGACCAGTAATAAATAGCAGATTTGAAGAAGAAGCGGTTAATTGTGCAAATTAGGGGGAAATGGGATGAACAAATTGGCAAAAATGCTTGTCCTTGGGTTGATCGCGCTGATGGTTTTTTCCGGATGTTCGAATGATTCCAAAAAATCCGATACCCATGAAGAGAATCAAGAAGTCTTGCGCTTTTCGGTCACGCTGCCTGCGAACGGTGTGGATAATCCGAATAGTCTAGTGGGCAAGGAATGGCACAAACGCATGGAAGCTTATATGGGCAAAAAGGTAGAAATCAAATATAACTATATTCCGTCTTCCGAGTATGACGAAAAGGTCAAGCTTATGATCGCAAGCGACGATCTGACGGATTTCTTCGTGACGCCTTTATTCTATGATACGACCGAAATGGCCGAACAAGGCCAGCTTCTCGAGTTAGGCCAGTATCAAGATTTAATGCCGAACTATATGAACTACATTAGCAAGGTAAAGAACGGGATGAAGCGGGTAACGGATGCCGACGGCAACATGTTCACCTTTAAAGAAACCTCCACGCCCAGATTCGCCGAGGATCGCGGCATGCTCATCCAGAATACGTCTGCTTACCGATATGACGTGTTCGAGGCAAATAACATCAAAATTCCGGAAACGCTCGATGAATTTTATGGGGCTGCCAAAAAACTTAAAGAGCTCTACCCCGATAAATATCCCGTTGCGACAAAATGGAACAGCTTGAGATCGCTGTTCTCCGCGAACCATATCCGGGATGAAATTTTTTGGGACGGCGAGAAATACGTATACGGAATTCTGGATGAAGGATATAAAGAGGCGCTCCAATTTGCGAATAAGCTGTATGCGGAGAAACTGTTAGATCCGGAGTATACCATTGATACAGACGATACGCTGAAAAGAAAAGCGCTGAACGGCGACAACCTCATGTGGCTGACGCAGTGGTTTACGACGCCGGCCGAGTACACGAGAACGGCCGACGACGGGAAGATTTTCGCGGTTTCGTTGTATCCCGACAATCCGAAGTACGGAAAAGCCTGGCAGGAGGTTGTGAACGGCAATACCCCTGACTTGGGCTGGGGAGTCTACGGCGTAAGCTCGAAAGTTAAAACCCCTGAAGAATTGATCAAATTCATCGATTATCAATATTCGGATGAAATGATCCAGCTCATCACTTGGGGAATCGAGGGCACAACCTATACGATCGGGGAAGACGGCGTTCCGACCTTTGTCGACTCGCTGAAAACGGCCAAGGATCCCTGGTTGGAGGGCGATAAATACGGCATGCGCGCTAGCCGAAACCATAACCCCGGCTTGCAGATGGTGAGCGACGCAAGAGCGTTCGTGGATTTTGCCGCGACAGACTATACGGTATTTAACGGCAAATATGAAGAGGTGCCGATTGAGAAGGCGGAATTCCTGACGAGTCTGCCTATGCCCGAGAACGACTATGTTCCTTCCTGGTTGAGCGAGCCGTCGATTCAACTCACGGGCAGTGAAAGCCAGCGGGTCTCGGAGATTATGAACCCGATCAAGACGTTCGTTACGGAAGAACAGGCTAAATTCGTAGCAGGCAAAAACAGCTTCGACAATTGGCAGGCATTCATCGATAAGGTCAAAAAAATGGGCAACATTGATGAAGCGCTGAAAATCTATAATGATGCTGCACAAAGAGCGCTACGAAACGAATAGAAATCGTCCCTCCGCTGCAAGGCCGCCGCGGAGGGGCGGTATGCCGCAAGGCGATAGGATCATAGATAACGAAACATAGGATGTGAGAAACCTTGAATGAAAAGAAAGAGATTTTATTCCATGTGGAAAAGCTGCTAAACAAAAGAGATCAATTTATGATGACGAAGCTTTCTGCTATCGATTTTTGCGGTTTTACGACAATGGAACAACTGTTTATTCATGAAATGGATGGACAACCGTTTGAGAGTTTCGCTCCGGGTCAGCGGTGGGGAGAAAATTGGGGATACGGCTGGTTCCGCTCGAACATTATCGTTCCCAAAGAGGCCGAAGGCAAACGGCTTGTGGCCATGCTTGATTTCGGATCTGAAGCGACCGTGTACATAAACGGTATCGTGAGCGGCGCAAAGGACCTTAACCATCATTACGTAACGTTAACCCGTTCGGCAAAAGCTGGCGAGCCATTTGAAATCGTCGCGGAGGCGTACGCCGGCCATTCGGATTCCAGGCCGACGTTTGGAGAGTCACAGCTTTGCGTTTTTGAAGAGGAGGTCTACCAGTTTTTCATCGATTTGGAGTGCTTGTACGATCTTCGCAATCATCTGGATGCCAAATCCCTCCGCGTTGCGGAGATTGATCGATGCCTGACTCAGGTGTTCGCGACGGTCGACCTGACCCTGCGTCAGGAATTGCTCTGTGAGAACGCAAAGCAGTGCCGGAAGTTGATGGAGCCACTCCTCTCCTGCGTGAACGGTTCGACGGCGCCGACCCTGTACCTGATGGGACAGTCCCACCTGGATGTCGCCTGGCTGTGGCCGATCGCGGAGACGAAGCGGAAGATTGCGCGGACCATGTCCAATCAGCTGGCGCTCATGGACGAATATCCGGAATACAGGTACACCCAGAGCCAGCCGTATTTGTTCCAGGTGGTCAAAACGCTGTATCCGGAGCTTTATGCGCGTATCAAACAGGCGGTAAAGGAAGGGAGGATCATTCCCGAAGGCTCCATGTGGGTGGAGCCTGATACGAATCTGCCCAGCGGCGAGAGCCTGATCCGTCAGGCGCTGCACGGGAAGCGGTTCTTCAAGGACGAATTCGGCGTGGACAACGAGATGCTGTGGCTGCCTGACGTATTCGGCTATTCCGGGAACCTGCCGCAAATTATGAAGGGCTGCGGGATCCATTATTTCGCGTCTACAAAATTGTTCGGTACTTATGATAATGTAGCGGATCCGTTCCCGCATAATACGTTCATGTGGGAAGGGATCGACGGTTCGCAAATTTTGACGCATCTGATGAATTACGGCGATTACTATCCAATTCGGATCAACCCGTCGTTCTTGATCCATCAGTGGAGCGATCGCGTCCAGCTTGAAGGAATTTCCACACGTCTCACCCAGTTCGGACACGGCGACGGAGGCGGCGGATCCAATCGGGACGATCTCGAGTTTATGCGCAGGCTCGGCAATTTGGAGGGCGTCCCCAAGACAAAGCATGGCTCGCCGATCGAATTTTTTGAGGATCAGATCGAAAAAGGCATTCCTGACGCCAAATATGTAGGAGAGCTCTATTATCCCGCTCATCGCGGGACTTACACGACGCAAGCGATCATCAAAAAGCTAAACCGGAAGGCGGAAATCGGTTTCCGCGAGGTGGAGCTTTGGGGGGCTGCGGCGGAGCTGCTGTTTAACCGGAGCTACCCTCACGAGGATATGGACCGTCTATGGAAGGTTCTGCTGCTGAACCAATTCCACGATATTCTGCCGGGCTCCTCCATTCATCGCGTCCACGAAGAGGCGCAGTTGGAGCTGAAGGAATTGAATCAGAACGTATATGACATGGCTTCAGACGCAAGAGATGCGCTCACGGACGACGATGCCTCCCGGGTTACCGTCTTTAACTCGCTGTCCTGGCCGAGAAAGGAACTGGTCGCGTTACCTGCCGGCATCTATGGAATTGCGGATGAAAATGGAGTGGTTCTGCCGGTGCAAATGTACGAAGGCCTTCGCTACGCCGAGGTCGAGGCGCCTTCCATGGGCTGGTCAACGTACAAGACTGAAGAAGTGGAAGCGGGAGATGCTCTAGCAACGTCTGCGGTCCTTGCAACGGAATCGCGTCTAGAGAACGAATGGATTGCGCTCGAAATGAACGAACTGGGAGAGTTGACTCGTATTTTTGACAAGGAGACCGGCACGGAATGGGCGGCGGATCGCTGCAACGTCATGCGGATGTATCGGGATCAAAATTCGGATTTCGATGCCTGGGAGATCGATCGGCGCTACCGCTTGGCACCCGTCGAGCTGGATGCGAGCGCCAAGGTATCCGTTACCGCGAACGGCCCGCTTTTCGCGAATATTCGGGTTGAGCGCGAACTGAACCAATCGACCCTGATCCAGGATATCCGGCTTTGTGCCGGCAGCCGCCGGGTGGAATTCCATACGACGGTTCACTGGCGCGAGAAGAACAAGCTGTTAAAAGTCGATTTCCCGGTTCGCGTTCATGCGAACGAGTCGCTGCAGGAGATCCAGTTCGGTTACGTCAAGAGACCGAATCATGCTTCGCGTCCGCATGATGCGGATCGTTACGAAGTGGTTCAGCATAAATGGTCGGCGCTTGCTGAAGCGAATCGCGGCTTCGCGCTGCTGAACGATTGCAAATACGGGATTTCTGTCAACGGCAACACGATGAGCCTAACGCTGCTTCGGGCTCCGACGTGGCCGGATGAGACGTCCGATCAAGGGACGCACCATTTTGCATATGGATTTATGTTCTGGAACGGCGCGTTCCTGGATAGTCCTGTCGTGCGGGAAGCTTACGAACTGAACTATCCCGTCAACCTCGCGTCTGGAGGAGGCCGGGAGGCGCAATCGCTGCTCTCCATCGATCAAGCCAATGTGATCGCGGAGACGGTCAAGCTTGCCGAAGACGGATCGGGCGATTGGATCGTGCGTCTGTACGAGAGCAAGGGAGCTTCTGTAGCGTGCGGGCTTCACTTCGGGCTGTCCATTGCGGCGGTTTATGAGACAACTATGCTGGAGGAGAAGTTGGCGGCTTTGCCGCACGAGGGCGAAGAGGTATCACTTCAGTTCCGTCCGTTCGAGGTGAAGACGATCAGGCTCCGGCCGAATGGGAGGAATAGGGGATGAAGCTGAACGAAGGACAGCGCCTGGTCATGATCGGCGACTCGATCACGGACTGTGAACGTAAATATCCATACGGGGAAGGGCTGTTCCAAGGTGTCGGCAAAGGATATGCCGCACTCGTAGACGGGATGCTGCAGGCGATTGGCTTCGATTGGTCGCGAATGCGCATGGGTTCCTGACGTCAACTGCCTTAGTTGGAATATTTCCTACTATATATTAGGGGGACAGGGAAATCGGACTTCATTGATATTCATAAGCAGAATTGTGGGTTCGAAAGACATTTCTTCACAGAGAACAGCCGCGCAGCTTGTGCGGCTGTTACTCACAAAGATTAATGTATTCGCTTACATAATGTGCTTCGAGACGGAGCTTCCTCATATCGCAAGACAAAACTCCCGTTAAATGTGGTCTGGCTTCATTGAATAAGCACGTGGATAGATGTTTTTATTGCTCGATCTGGAACATCGCATTGCTCCCATGCTGCGAAAGGAGGTGGTTAGTGAGGAGTTCATCAACGGAGAAGCAATGCCGCTCAGTGTCGCTTCGATCGCTTGGACGCGATAAACCAAATACATCCAGAGGTATTTCGTAACCATGGCAGTAGAAATATGGATTGAACAGACGGTGTCGGGTTAGAGCAACGATTTCTTCTATCAAAAGGCCAAAAGTTCGGGAGGTATGAGAAATGAAAATGAAACAGTGGAAACGTGCGGGGATATGGACTTGTATCCTGCTGATGGCCATGACGGCGCCGGGCGCCGCGATGGCAGCGCAGGCGGCGGGAAGCAGCGCCGAGCCGAATGTGAGCAGCGAGAAGATAAAGGTCCAGGGGCCATTCATGATCAAGGTGGTGGATGCCGAGACAGGCAGGGGCATACCACATGTCCAACTGAAGACGACGAACAGTGTGTTGTATTATACGGACAGTGCCGGTATTGTGGCATTTGACGAGCCAGGTCTGATGGATCAGACGGTCTTCTTCCATATGTCGAGTGACGGCTACGACATTCCTGCCGATATGTTTGGCTACCGGGGGCAGGCTGTAGAGGTTAAGCCAAATGGCAGTGTAACGCTCGAGATGAATCGGATCAACATTGCAGAGCGGCTGTACCGGCTGACAGGCCAAGGCATTTATCGCGACAGCTTACTCGTTGGCCAGAAGCCGCCCATTAAGGAGCCGCTGATCAACGGCTTGGTCATGGGACAGGATTCCGTGCAGACGATCGAGTACAACAATAAACTGTACTGGTTCTGGGGCGATACGGACAGACCAACCTATCCGCTGGGGAACTTCCGCGTGACGGGTGCGACTTCCAAGCTTCCGAGTAAGGGGGGACTGGACCCGGATGTCGGTGTGAATCTGGACTATTTTACGAATCAAGACGGTTTCGTCAAAAGTTTGGTGCCGCCTCTGCCTGATGGTGCAGGCATAGCCTGGGTATTCGGTCTGATGACCGCCAAGGACAGCGCCGGACAGGAACATCTGCTCGCTGGCTACAGCACGCACAATCCTGAACCCACCGCCTTCGGTATTCTTGCCTTTAACGACACGACGAAGGAGTTCGAGCAGGTCGTCCAGTTCCCTTCCAAAGACGACTGGCGCCATCCGGGCGGACAGGCGACCTTCTACGAGGAGGGGGGTAAGGGATACTGGCTCTTTACCGAACACCGAATTCCGAATTTGCGCGTTGCTGCCAGCTATGACGCCATCATCGACTATACCCAATACGAATCGTTTACTTGCCTGACGCCGGGAACGACATACAACGGGGCTCAAACGTCGCTGGAACGCGACGCGGACGGTAATCTCGTATGGGGCTGGAAAAAGGACACTCAGCCGCTCAACCAAGAACAAGAGAAAGAGCTGATCCAATTAGGGCTGATCAAAGCTGACGACCCGCGTTATTATCAATTGAAGGATATCGATACTGGTGAAGACGTTCAAATCGCCCAAAGCTCCATTGAATGGAATGAATATCGGCAGCGTTACGTGATGATCGCGCAGCAGATACAAGGCAAGACATCGGTACTTGGGGAAGTCTGGTACGCGGAAGCACCATCGCCTCAAGGTCCTTGGACCAATGCCAAGCATATCGTTACGCATAACGACTATACTTTTTATAACGTAGCCCAGCATGAATACTTCAACAAGGACGGCGGCCGGGTCATCTACTTCGAAGGAACCTATACGAATACATTCACGAATCATGTCCCAACGCCACGGTATAACTACAATCAAGTCATGTATAAACTTGACTTGGCGAATCCGAAGCTGGGGCTTGAGCCGGTTCAAGAAACGAACGGTAAATAGCGCCAGGGCGCCAGAGCTTTTTGGATAAACGAATAAGGACCTTTCCGTAAGCACTGTGGGGCTTTACCGGAAAGGTCCTTTTCGACTTGGATCTGTTCCTGCGGAACAAGCATACTTAGCTGCCGCTCCTCCATGATAAGCTGGCAAGCGCGATATCTTAACTAGGGGAGTCCCCGTGGATTTCCCGATACTGCTTCGGAGTTAGATTCGTGAACTTCTTGAATGCGGAAAAAAAATGCCCTTTGGATATGAAACCGCATTGATCTGCGATCTCCAGCACCGAGAGCTGGCTGGAGATCAGTTTCTCCTTCACTCTCTCGATTCGTTCCTGAAGGATGTACTCGGACAATGACACGTTCATGATCTCTTTGAATAGCTGCCGGATATAGCTGACGGAGAAGGAAAAGTTGTCGGCTATCTGCTCGATCGATAATTGCGCATCCTGCAAGTGGTTGTCCGCGTATTCTTTAATCTCCAAGACGATCTCTTCCTTGCGGCTCGAAGATTTCGGAACTTCGGTCTCGGATGCGAGCTTCGTGACGATGCTCTCCAGCCATGCTTGAAACTCGGACAGCGTGCTGTACCGCTCCAGCAATTGATGGATGCTGCTGATTTCATGCAGAACGCTGGACTTGTTAAAATTTTTGAGCAGGTCATAAGTAAAGTAGGTCAGGTTAAGCTTACAGTCGCGATAAGGAAGCTCATGGACGTGCTTCATCTGCTGACGCAGCAGAACGAGCGCGGTCTCCGGGCGGCCGCGGCGGATCGACTTGATGATCTCGGCTGTCTCCAGCGCCTCAGACGCAGAAGGATACCCTGCCATAAACTCTTCATAATCGCTCTCCAGAAAAATTTGCTTCTCTCCGTTAAGAAATCGCAGTTTCGTCAATTCGTAGATATGATCATAGATGTTTCGGATATTGGCGCCGAAGTCATAGGCATTGCTGACTGCAGCCGTTGTATCAACGTTCAGGATACGTGCGACCTGATTCTGCGTCTCCGCCAGAAGACGTTGTAGTTGAAGCCCGCCCGATGCATGGCCACCAACGACCAGAATGATATGGTCGCCACCCATATCCAAGCCTTCGGCCGCATAAGAACCTGCACCAAACACTTCTTCGCTAATATTGCGTATGGCGTACTTGATCAATTTCCGGGAGGGGAAATCGTAACGTTCGCAAAAGACCGTATAGGCTTCGATCCGAAGAACGGCCAAAAACAGAACGTCGCAGGAAGCGAGCTTGGTCTGGGTATGGATATATTCATAGCCCTTGGTACCTGGCGTCCCGTGCAGCATCCACTGGGCGAGTAGTTCCGTTCGAACGAGCTCGGATTGGTTTCTCATGGATGCATGAAGCTGCTCCACGTTGATCAGCAGCATATCGATGCCGTCGTGGATCCATTGGATATCCGGCTTGGCATCGAACGTGGAGTTTGCGAATGCAACCTTTCCCTTCAGCTTTTCCGACAAGAAGGTGATGGAACGCAAGGAACGGCGAGAACTCCAGAAGAACAACAAGGAGAGGAGTGCCAGTAGCAGCAATGTATACGTTATCAATTTGTGCTGGAATAAGGAGATATGGCGTGTCAAAATATGATACTCGTTCGAGTAGTATACCGACCAATTTTCAGTAGTCAGCTTGGCTGTATTGACGAACCATCTCTGATGGGGGAGCCGAACTTGAAAATCACTGTCCTGCTGCTCCTGGCTCGCTTGATAAAGCTGTCCGCTCAGCGCGGGATTAGGCACGCCCAATAGAAGTTGCCCATGCTCGTCGAGAATCCGAATGTCTTGCTCCGAGGAGACCGTTTGACCGAACAGAAGCTTCGACAGCAGCGGTTTATCAATGAGCAGCACGAGATAGAAGTCAGACGGCTTCTCGGGGGTTGCGGGCAGAATAAGGGCCAGGGAGTCCGAGCCATCCAGCGAATGATTAAAGAAGCGCAAATATTGGCGGTGGAATGACTCCACACGCTCCAGCATGCTCGGGTCGGCAAAGGATTCACTGCGGACGATTCCGGCTTTGGAATCGACGACAAGATTTTGCTTCAAATTAATCAGATAGGATCGCTGGATGAGCGGTTCGGTGGACATGAAGTTGGATTGGGCGACGAGTACAGCATGGTTGATGAGCGGATCGTTGCTTGTATTGAAGAACCAGTTCTGAATATTCTGATCGGCGTACATGCTGAGCCCGTTAGCTTTCAAATTGCCGAGAATCATTTCGGCCTTCGAAGCCAGGTTGTTTACTTCGTTCTGCGAATTGCTGCGCACCTCCAGCATGGTGTATTTTGCGAATTCCGCAGACAGTAAATAGACGAAGGGAATCATGGAACAGATCAGAACGGTGGTCAGTACAAGAAAGGTTCGAAAATAGGTCTTCTGTAAAATAGGTTTGATCTTCATATATAAGCCAGCACCCCTTGCTGATGGATTGACGGTTTAAGGGTATAACGTAACGGTTCGATAGAAGAAATGAGCCGTGACCTCTTTACTCAATCATATCCTGACCCTTGTGTGAAGTCCTCATTTTAACAAAGTAGAAATTAAGATGATGCTGAAAGCCCGATTTACCGCACAATCCTTAAGTTGAATACCCTTTGTGACACAATGAGGACTATTCCGAATTCCTCCTTCCGTACATAATAAACACTGTCAGGATATGGCCACATCGGACAGACCAGATCGAATGGAGGGATACTATAAATTGAGAATGTTTAGGGATCTTGTAAAGAACCGGGGCTTGTATACGATGGCGATACCGGGAATCATCTTTCTCGTTGTCTTCTCCTATGTTCCTCTGTCCGGACATCTGCTAGCGTTCAAGGACTTTCAGATCAGCAAAGGCATATGGGGCAGTGATTGGGTGGGGCTGGACAACTTTCGCTTCTTTTTCTCCAATCGGGATTGGATTCAAGTGACGGTCAATACGGTTTATTTAAATGCGCTGTTCATTATTTTCGAGATGGTTTTTGCGCTTCTCATTGCTCTTTTCTTGAATGAGATTCGCTTGAAATGGTTTAAACGCACGATCCAATCCGTCATCTTCCTTCCTTATTTCATTTCCTGGGTCGTCGTCGGGTATATGGCATTCATTTTATTCAACAATACGGACGGCCTGATTAACCGCGTGCTGGGCATGACCGGGCTTCAAGCTGTCGATTGGTACCAGACCCCCTGGGTATGGCCGATTATTCTAACCTTAACGCGAATCTGGAAGAGTGCCGGTTACTACTCGATTATTCTGCTCGCTGCCATTACAGGTTTCTCCACCGATTATTATGAGAGTGCCCGCCTGGATGGAGCCACGAGGCTGCAGCAGATGAAATACATTACGCTGCCCTTGCTGAAGCCGCAAATCATCATTCTCGTCCTTTTGGGAGTCGGACGGATCTTCTACGGGGATTTCGGCATGATCTACGGAATTATCGGGGACAACGGAATTCTATTCCCGACGACTGATGTCATCGATACATATTCCTATCGGGCGTTAAGGCAGCTTGGCAATTTTAGCATGTCATCAGCTATCATATTCTATCAGTCTATCATGGGGCTTATCGCCGTCGTTTCGTTTAATGCGTTGGTTCGGAAAATCGATAAAGACTCCAGATTATTTTAAGAGCTTGTTCAAAATGTCATCTTTCCATGACAAAGCAAATTATGAAGTGGACTCGACATCGAATCTTGAACTGACTTTTTGGACACGCACTTTAATTTCGCGGAATGTAAGGGAGGTGAATTCCAAATGAATCGTCCGGATGCTCTGATCCCGCCCCCACGAGTCCAACGGACAACCGAGTTCTCCGATAAAATGGCGGTGTTGTTGTTCGGACTGTTTTTGATTATATTTGCGCTGGCTTGTTTGCTTCCTTTTTGGCTGATGGTCATTAATTCGTTCTCCAGCACCCAAAGCTTGGCGGTGAACGGATACTCCATATGGCCCGCTGAATTTACGCTGGAGTCGTATCGTTTCCTCCTTCAGGGCAAGCAAATGTTTACCAGCTATGGCATCACCATTGCGGTAACAGCCATCGGAACCGTTATCGGCCTCGTCGTCACTGCGTTGTTTGCTTACGTGCTGGCCCATCCGAAGAACCGATACCGCGGCTTCCTCTCGTTTATGACCTACGTGCCGATGGTGTTTGGCTCGGGGCTCGTCGGCTTCTATCTTCTGGTCGTTCAATGGCTGCATCTGAAAGATACGCTGTGGGCGCTTGTGCTCCCTTACGTCATGAATCCGTTTTTTGCGTTTATCTTAGTCTCGTTCTATCGCTCGTTGCCTTATGAGCTGAACGAATCGGCTAACATGGACGGCGCCGGAGAGTGGACAATCTTCTTCAAAATTATCCGGCCGATCTCAACGCCGGTTATTGCAACGATCAGCTTGTTCTACGCACTGCAATATTGGAACGATTGGTGGCTGTCCCTTCTGTTTATCGATAACAGCGATATGTACCCGCTTCAGCTGCTTCTTCGGCAGCTCATGTCGCAGATGCAGCTCACGTCGCTCAATCACGGCAATGTGCTTACGCTGCCGCCGGCGGAAGGGGTCAAGTTGGCAACGGTATGCCTGACGATCGGCCCAATTATACTTGTCTATCCAATGGTTCAGAAGTATTTTGTCAAAGGTCTGACGCTCGGTTCGGTGAAAGGTTGAATATAAGAGGTTGTTCAAAAAGCCGTCTTTGCATGACGAAGCAGGATCATGAAGCGGATTCGACGTCGAATCTTGAATTCAGCCGGGCCAAAGCGTATGTTCCCGAAGCATGTTTCCTGCGGAAACCTTTCAGTTGCTCACGTAGCCTCCAGTAAGCTAACGGACACCATAAACGCTATTAGCCCGCTATGTGGTAGTTCCTGATTCTAACGGACCGAGGAGACCTTATTTCGGTCAAAAGCGGCTAAATGGCCGCCATGAGGGACCAATAAGGCCTCTGGAGTCCGTTACAGCGGGAAATAGCCGGGAAATGGGCAAATAAGGTCATTACGGTCCGTTACGCTGCCGCGCTACCGGGCGTCCCTAGCTTCATCCAATCTTCTTGGTCCTGAAAACCTGACTTTTTGGCACGCACTAAAGATGATGATTTGAAGGGAGTAATTTACATGGCCAAATCAAAACGCAAGTTCTTGGCGACGACGCTGCTCGGACTAGCCATCGCATTGTCCGGGTGCTCCGGATCCGGCGGGGACGCCTCCGCGCCGGGCGATTCCGGGGAAACCGGCGATCCGTCCCTTGAACCGGTCACTTTGGAGGTTGTCATTCCGGGGGCAAAGGGGGCTAACTATGACGAGGTGCTGACCGAAGTCAACAAGCGACTAAAAGCCGAAATCAATACGCAGGTTAAATTTACATTTGTCGACTTTGCCGATCTGAATCAGAAGACCAACGTCATGCTGGCTTCGGGAGAGAGCGTGGATTTGATGTTTGATGCCCCGTGGCTGCATTTGGACACGATGGCTTCCCAGGGCTATTACGAAGAATTAAGCGAACTGCTGGAGCAATACGGCCCCAACGTAAAAAAGACGAGGCCGCAACAAATGTGGGACGCCAACAAAATTAACGGCAACATCTACGGCGTTCCCTTGGGAAGCGCCTATACTCAACAGAGAGCGGTCTTCATCCGAAAGGACCTGAGGGAGCAGTTCAACTTGCCGCCCGTAAAGACGTATGAGGATCTTAAAACTTATCTCTATGCCGTTCGTGACGGTAAGTCCGGTATTACACCGCTACTCGCAGGCGCAGACGACGTCACCTACAGCTGGGTCAACTGGCTGATCCGTGACGATACCAGCATCAACATTCGTCCAACGAATTTTGCTGGAGCCAGTCTGATGCTGTATTACAAGGGCAACGATGGGAAGGTCTACAACTTCTTTGAAACCCAGGAACCTAAAATCTGGTCCGGCATCCAGGATGTCCGCAAGCTGTTCGTGGACAAAGTCATGTCGCAGGACGTTTTGACGAATAAAAGCAGTCCGGCAGAAATGCAGCTTCAGAATAAAGTGGCGGCTACGCCCCAAATGGCCTTTGGGGTTCCCCAATCGTTCAACGACCAACTGAAACAGGTCGTTCCGAGCGGCGAGCTGGAAGCCGTGCGTCTGTTTGACCTTACCCAAGGGAAAAACCTTTCCAATTTCAAGATGGATAACTTCATCTGCATTGTGAAGACAAGCAAGCATAAAGACCGCGCGATGATGTTCCTCGATTGGGCGAACAAGCAGGAGAATTATGATTTGCTGGAGCACGGCATCGAAGGCGTGAACTGGAAATCAACCGGCGAGCATCAATACGAAACGCTGAACAACGATGGCGGTATCATCTCGTTTCAGCTCATGTTGAATCCTACGTTAGAGCGGGAGTGGGCTGGTACGGACGAAGAGACTCAGAAGTACAGTCAATTCATTATGAAAGCCGACAACTTCACGAAGGACATCCTCACCGGCTTCACTTTCGATCCGACTCCGGTGAAGAACGAAGTGGCCCAGTTTGCGACTATTCAGGCCAAATACTATAGTGGATTATTTAACGGCGCGCTTGATCCGGACGAATACTTCGCCAGATTCAAAACGGAAGGCGAAGCGGTGCTCAAGCCAATCCAGACGGAGCTGCAGAATCAGGTCGATGCCTTCTTGGCAAAATAAAAGGGTTGCTTCCATTGAGACTAGCGACCCGTAAAAAAAGGACCGCTTCCAATAGGAAGTAGTCAGCCTGTTGAAAATCTTCAACAGGCTCTTTTATTATTTACGAAATGATGTGGAGTTCGTTTTATGTGGATTCCGGTTCGAGAACGATGCCTCTGTTCCCGATTTTGGTATCCTTACATCAATGGGGAGTGTCCCATGTGGAGCGAAAGCAGCTCAAAATGGCGAATAATGAACAAAAAGAAACGGACTAGCGTATGACTTTACGCTAGTCCGTTTCTTTCTGCATCGACTCGCAAAATATATCGAAAGTGATTACGAGGCATGTATAGATATTTTGACGAAATCGTCCTTGATAAGATTGGACCGCTTCGCATAGGAAGCGGTTCTTTTTGCGGGTCGTTGTTATTTTCTAACGGCTTCCGGTAAACGGGGCAGGACCGGAAATAACCTGACGGATCGTCGCGGCCAGGTGTTCGGCCATTTGCCGATGCTTCTTGACGGAGGGATGACCGCAGCCTCCCATGCCGTCTTCCGGCCGTTTAATGAGCGGGAATTCGACAAAATGAATATTGTCGTCGCCTTCTTCGTTGAGGCTTTTGACGAGAGCCTTCAAATGGGGAGCGGGATCCAGCGTCATCGGACCGATTGCGCAGAACAAAGGGGCCGATGGATATCTATCGCGAATAAAACCCGTCAATTTGCGATATTGTTCAAGGTAATCCGCAGGCTCGATGGGCGCGGACCAATCATTGGTTCCGAGATTAACAACTACCATTTCAGGATGAAACGGATCCATGGCTTGTTGATCGAGATCAGGACAGATGGTTTCCATGAAATAATCCGACATGCGGCCTTCTTGGCCACCGCCGAAATTCTGATAGCATCCCGTGCCGGACGCGCCCACAATCAAAGTTTCGGCATTCAAAAGTTGACCGGTCAGCGAGCTGTAAGCAAGCGCGATATTTTCGCGTGAAGCATCGCAGTCGCAGGGAATCTGCGCTTCGTTGCCAAAGCCGCACGTGATCGAATCACCAATGATGAGCATCCGATGGGGCAGAGGGGACGGCGGACTTAGAAAGGTCCCGTTCTCCGTAGTTAAATCAGTAAATTTAATGCTGCCGAATGCCGCTTCCGTACGTTTCTGCAGCGTTATGGTATGTGGCGAGTCCTCAAGGTCATCCGCAAGCTGGTACAGCCGGTTATCCGGATCGATTCTCATCACCCTTACCGGAAGATCGTCGATATAGACGTTAAGCCAGCTTTTCCCCTCTCCGTTGACATCCTCGATCTCGGCCGTTATTTCCCGTCCTTGAAAGCGCACGGTTATCGCACTTCCGGGAAGAAAACAGGAGATGCCATCCGGTTCTTGATGAAAGAGCCCGTGCCTGAGACTGGAAGACGCAAAGTCGAATTTCATAACGCATTCCTTCCTTTCATTGATTTATTTGAGCTGACAACGTTACCCGTAAGGATTCTCGCATGTAGACTCCCGAATCACCAAAGAAACGCCAGACAATATTTTCGTGTTTCCTCCAAGAGTTTTGCCTTGAATAACTTGGTGGAGTATATGCGCAGCGTTTCTGCCGATTTCCTCGAAATCTTGCCGGACGGTAGACAATCCGATCGAGAGGTTGCTGGAATGGTCCCAATCGTCGAATCCCATAATGGAAACATCCTGCGGAATTCTAATGCCGCGGTCCGTCAGCTTCTCGATCATTTCTATGGCAAGTTTGTCATTGCAGCAAAACAAAGCAGTAACATTCCGCTTCAAAATACTGTCGGCTAGTGCGTCATAGTCCACGCGGGTCAGCAAGTTATCGTCGGTTAACGGAAACTCTGCGTGACGCATGGCGCTGCAATAGCCGGCGAACCGCTCCTGCTCGGAATGAAGAAAGAAGTGATAGCTTGCGAACTTTATTTTGGTGTGCTTCAGACGGATCAGCTCCCGGGTAGCCAGGATCGCTCCGTCATAATTGTTGCATCCGGAAAAATAGCTGGGATGATCCACATTGTACCGGTCTACCAATAGATAGGGGATGTTATTTTGTTCGATGAATAGGTAGTTATCCTTGCTCTGGATCGGATCGAACGGATAAATCAAGAAGCCGTCGACTTTCCGGTCCAGCATTTTCTGAATGGATGCTTGTTCAACGGCCAAATTTTCGTTGCTCCATTCCACGATTAAGGAGTAATTGAATTCGGCGGCCACTTGCTGGGCGCCTTTGATGATTTTCATATACGATACATCGTAATTGTCCTCCGCCGATAAAATGAACGCGATCAAGTGACTCGAATGGTCTGCGGCTTGATCTCCATTTACAAAAGAGCCCTTTCTTTTGATTCTGGTGATTACGCCCTCGTTGGCTAGTTCCGTCATTGCTTTTCGAATCGTTATTCCGCTTACATGAAATTGTTTCATAAGATCTTCTTCATTCGGCAGCTTATCGCCAGAGCGAAGCTTGCCGACTTGAATCTGATGCAGCAGCGCTTGTTTTACCTTCATGTACTTCGGCTCGTTCACAAAAATTCTCCTCTTTTACAGACTGGTGCTTAATCACGGTACTTCAAATGATTTTATAAAAGTATACTTTATTAATGCATTGAAATCAAGGCTGATCTTGAACTTTATGCACATGTATACGTTATAAATTAAGGGAGTTTCATTGCTTTTGTAATTGACTGAAAGTATATCGATTGATAATATAAATATAGTTATTTACTAAATAAAGTATACTTTAATTTGCACTATAAGGATTTCGTTTGTCTATGCAAAAGCTGAAGGGAGGAATTATGTTGGAGTTTAGTTTTATCAAATATGCCAGGCTGATGGGGAGATTCGATCTGACCGAGAAAGAGAAGCCGAAATGCGGATGGGTCAACAGCGCGGTTTTTGTTGCCTTCCGAGGTACGGCCATCTCGATGACGGCTGAGGATTCCGACGGCCAGGATTATGTTGAAATCGTAGTGGACGGTGTCGCTCGTAATTGGATCAATTTGAAGAAGGGGGTACATGAATACATAATCGAACAGGGGCTGCCGGAGGGTGAACACACTTTAGAGATCCACAAGCGAACGGGGATCCTCACCGGAAGTATAGCATTTCATCATTTTTCTCTGCCTGACGGCGGAAGCTTCCTTGCCCCGCCCGCGGTAAAACCTGTCCGGCTTGAATACTTTGGGGATTCCATTACGGATGGAGCAGGGATCGGTCATCCGCATGTGCTCGCTGAAGCTCCGCATCTTGACGACGGATACATGTCCTATGTCGGGATCAGCGCCAGAATGTTGAATGCGGAATATCATACGATGGCCATATGCGGAATTGGCGTTTGGCAGGATGCGGTAGGGAACAAGCAAGGATTGCCGGAACATTTTTCGGGGACGCACGGCAAAGGGACGGCGCCATGGGACTTTTCCCGGTATATGCCTGATGGAATCGTCATTAATTTGGGCCAGAACGATTATTCTACGCCAATTGACGATGAGGCGTATATTGCCGCTTATATTGAATTCATTCAGGTAATCCAGGAAAAGTATAACAATCCCTACGTCTTTTGCTGTGTCGGAACCATGAATAACAACTATCTTGCGAGCGTGAATAAGGTCGTGTCCTATTTCAATCAAAGCGGAAACGGGAAGGTATTCGTAGTTGATCTGGGGTTGATTCATCCGGAGGTGGAAGGATGGGGCGGCCGATATCATCCCGGCTATCAGACGCATTACCGAATGGGATGGGAACTAGCCTCTTTTATATCCGCCAAGACCGGATGGGAATTGCTTAAGCGCCCGTCGATCGCCACGGAATGCGTGTTTTGAAATCGCTCGTTTATTGGGAAGGAAACTTGTGATATACGGCTGCAACAAAAAATATATTGAGTTCAATAGACTTGCCCCGCTGCTTTGCTATTACAAGAACCGGATCCCATAATGTCCGGTTCTTGTATGTAATGAATTGCCCATATTATTTTCTTCGGACAACAAAGGTTCGTGGCGTTAAACGTCATGAACCTTTTCTATTTTCGCTAATGATCCTTGATGACTCCTCATAATCCCAGACCAAAATGTATCCTACCCTTACAAAAATGATCGGACCATACAAAAAAGTGCGTACTACAAGCATATAAGAGCCTGATAACCTACATATAGGATTTTGCTGAGCGGTACGATCGAAATCGAATGTTACTGTTAACAATCCCGTATAGAATAATGATCACTCCTATCCACTGAGGCCAGCTTATGGCTTCTCCCAGCACTAAAGAGGACATGGTAACGACAACCGGCAATTCGGATGACGTAAGAATGGTTCCCAATCCCGAACCAACAAAACTTATTTCCATCGCATTGCTTCTGGTTGGTTCCGTGTTGGCTGCCAATATCCTATTTCAGGAACCCTTGGCGTTGTCATGGCAGGGAAGCTTTTGGGGAATGCTTGCGGCATTATCCTTTTCCACATTCGTTTTTTTGAGTGGGTCGATTGAAAAGGAGACCCCTCCCTCCTATTTTAAAAAGCGCACTTCTTTCCACGGGAGGCGCATTGACCGTATTTATCGTATTTCCGCCAACGTTGTTGTTTGACTTGGATGTACTTATGGGAATCATTCCTTATGGATTAGCTCTGGGCATATTCGGCGGTGTCCTTCCACCACTTCTGTATTCAATTGGAATGCGCTGCAAACGGATCATCGTATAACATTAGCGGTTTTTCGGTAAGATTTGGCCGGATAAGAACGACTCCATTCATTTAGGTATTGACTTTCTCGCAAGGTTAAGGATTATGATTCTAAAGGAAAGAGGGGATTATGAGCTGTTAGGAGGGGAATACGTGTCGAATATTTGCGAAAAATGCAGTGCCCATCTACCTATGGGGAATACATGTCAATCGATTTTTAACGAATTTATGGCACTTGAATTCACCGATCCTAGCTATGGACAGGTTCACTTTCTTACTGTTGCATCTTACATGGTTCAACATGAAGGCTATAGCGATGAAATGTATGTCTGGGTCCAAACCGCATTACGGAAACATCTGGAAGAAGGCTACGCGACGGAGTTGATTCGCCAAGATATGGCCAGAGGACCAGGGAGCACCAAGGGGATTCGAAGGCCAGTGAATGCGTCGCCTCTCCCCAAGGTGGCTTGGACCATGACGATTGCCGACGTGGCTGCACAGATGCATGACGCCGAAAGCTATTGTAAGCTCATTGAGCAGTGGGGGCGTACGACGCTTAAAGAGATGGGAGCACTTGTTTTATATGATGAATGATGCGAATCAGAACCAAGTCAAACGGCGTGCGGCTCTTTTGAGCAAAACCGATTGGTCAGCGCTGCCAGCATCTATTCTTGGAAGAATGCGCAAATTGCGGATTGCGGCGTACTGACTCTGACGCCTTTTAGGGGAAATACTCTCGATCGCGAAGTGGTGCGTTCAATCCGCAAGTATGCCTCTGATCAGGGATACGAACTTCAGTATCAATGTCTGCTCGATAACCAGGCGTCTACTACATCCAACATGCATTTTACGACCAAAGACTCTTCCGGCACCGGTGGGGTCTTTTTTGCGCTTATTTCTTGATTTTTTTAGTAGAGTTATATTGCACAAACTAAATGTAACATCCGGGGAATTGTGTATTTCAAGGAATATTGGATATAAGCGGCCAATCTAGGTTAAGGTCCTCATTAGTGTGATTACACTTGTGGGAAGCTGATTGTTGTTTTACATGCTGATTTGGTGTAAGACTAGTGTATGAAATGTGAGATATAGGAGAAGGTGACAATGGCAAATATTAATGATATCGCAAAGCGTGCAGGAGTATCCGTATCAACCGTATCAAGGGTGCTGAATCAACATCCTTATGTATCTGAATCGAAGCGGGCAGCTGTGCAGCGTGTGATTGATGAAATGGACTATACGCCAAATCGCTTAGCTGTCGATTTAATCCGAAAGGAAACAAGAAGTATCGGTGTGATCATGCCGTACAACAACAATCAAGCCTTTGATCAACTGCTTCATGGTGTACTTAATCGATCGGTTGAACGTGATTATTCCGTGATGGTTCTCCCTACAAAGTACGATCCTGAAAAAGAGCTTAGCTGCTTAAATATGCTGAAAAATAAACAACTGGATGGAATTATCATTACCTCTCGTTCGAACACTTGGGATGCCATTATGCCATATACCAAGTATGGGACGATCGTCGCATGCGAGTTTACGGATCATCCGGAGATTGGCTGTGCTTACATGGATCGATATGCATCTTATGTAGACACGTTTCAACTGTTAAAGGATAGAGGGCATTCACGAGTCGCTTTTACGACAGCAAGAGGAGAAGAGAGTAATAGTACACAGCTGACAATAAAAGCGTATCAGTATATATTTGGTGATCTGTCGCCAGCATACCATATCACGGATTGCTACAGCATTGATGACGGGGTAAGAGCAGCACAACAACTACTTAATATGGATCTTAGACCAACCGCTGTTTATGCGAACGGCGATGAGGTTGCGACAGGCATTTATCAGTATGCAAGGAGCATACAACTGGGGGTGCCAGAGGATCTGGCGATCATTGGCCAAGAGAATCAGCCCGTTGGAATTGGGCTGCACCTGTCTACGGTTGATCATCAATTGGTGAAAGTCGGTGAACAAGCCTTTGATCTTACAATTGAGAAATCAAAGGATAAGGTAGAGATTCCTTACCACATCATTATACGTCAATCGATATAGTTAGGAGCTCATCTTTAATAATGCTGATGGAATGGCGACAAATCCAAGGTTTTAGAAGAGTTTTAAAGCTTTGTCGATGGGCAAAACATGGTTCCATTGAAAGCCGCTATTTTAGCGGCTTTTTAATTTTTATCGATGCAGTTGCCAATATTCAACGGAAGTTAATTTAGTCTGATTTGATTTGATTTCGATATTCGAGAGGACTCATTTCATAAATCTCTTTAAAAGCAGCCCCGAATTTACTCTGACTTTTGTACCCCACCGCCAAGGCAATATCCCCGATGCTTTTTGAAGTCTTATGTAACATGGAAGCAGCCTGCCTGATCCGATATTCTTTCATATATGCCGCAATGGAAACGCCGTATACTCCTTTGAAAGTAGTCTTTAGTACAGTAGGACTGATACAGTATTGCTGAGCTAGTTCCTCAATCGTAAATCTTCGTTCAAAATCTTCTGTCATTCTCTTTTGAATCTGTTTGATAATATCAACTTGCTGCCTTGCATAAATCGTCTTTTGTGTCTCACTGGCTATATCAAAGTAATAAAGATATATTAACATTTCTAGTACTTTAAGCCGGAAATAAGTGGATTTGGCCTCGATAGGAACCGTGTACATACCACAGAAGATATGCTGAATCTCTTCCTTGGCCTGTATAAAAAAGCACTCATCGTTTACAAAAAAACGAGTAGCCATTCCTTGAACATCAATTGGAAGATCGGGCAAATAATCTGACAACTGTTCTGCCAACTTTTCCAAATCAATCGTAATGTTTATCCCTTTATAGTAGCCCAATGGAAGCTCAATGCAATCACTGTGGTTGCTCATTGTGTTCATGAACAAATCACCTTCGCCTATATATTGCAGGCACCCGTCCTTCATTTTACACTCGGCTCGTCCTTCTTGACAGTGATTTAGTTCCAGAATGTTACGTTTGGAGTGAAGTGTTGGTATAAAACGGCTCGCCTGAAAGTTTAAGCTAATGACTTCAACACCAGGCATTACAGCATAGACTGAGGCGGTACCTTTCCCATGCTTAGGATCCAGCTGGTAAACGATGTGGTCATGGTTCCGTGCTACAATCGTGCCTGTACTAAAATGTGAAAAAGCAGATGCTCCCATAGGTTGGCTTCTCCTCTGATTTTTATTTCTATACCCCATCTTAATATATACGAATTCAAATAGACAATTTCCTAGAGTCTTGGGTTTCCATTGGGAATCCATAGGCAGTAGGAGTTCGTTCAACCCAGTATCGCTAAAAATTATTCCAAAACGTCGAACTTTTAGCCCCAATAGATTCACTTTCCAAATTTTATTGAAAAAAACATTGGAGAGAGTATACTTTTAAACAATCAAACGATCATTTGATTGATATATAGTTTGATTGTTATAAAAAATTCGATATTTGAAGGGAGTAGTTTTTTTATGAAAAAAACTTATAAACTGAGCAATCTGGATTGTGCGAATTGCGCGGCGAAGATCGAAAATGGTATTCGCAAGCTGGCTGATGTGACCGAGGTTAAAGTTAACTTTATGGGGCAGAGGATGATTCTGGAGGCTCCGGATGATAAATTTAATGCCGTTCTTGAGGAATCCAAGAAGGTTATAAAAAAACTTGAACCGGATGTATCCATTGAGGCTTAAGCGATAGATGCAAGTTTCTCGATATGGTCCATAACGAATGAACAACGTTAGCCACATTCAAATTGCGCTATTTGATTCAGCAGTGGTTGTGATGATACAGCCGCTGCTTTTTCAAATAGGAGGAGGATAGAGACATGTCAAAAAAGGAAGTAAAACAGTTGGTGCGTATCCTTATTGCATCTGTTGGTTTCGTAGCGGCACTACTCCTAAAGTTAGAGGGCATCGCTGAATTTCTGCTATATCTCGCCACATATCTCATCGTTGGAGGAGACATCATCTGGAAAGCGATGAGAAATATTTCTCGAGGACAGGTCTTCGACGAGAACTTCTTGATGTCAGTGGCCACGATCGGGGCATTCTGTCTTGGCGAGTATTCGGAAGGGATCGCTGTTATGCTGTTTTATCAGGTCGGCGAACTGTTTCAATCCTATGCCGTTTCCAAATCCCGCAGGTCCATATCCGAACTGATGGATATTCGTCCCGACTATGCCAATGTGCTAAGAAATGGGGAATTGATACAGGTCGACCCGGAAGAAGTACAGGTTAATGAAATCGTTGTGGTGAAGCCTGGAGAGCGTATCCCTCTGGACGGTGTTGTTACAGACGGTTTCTCCGCAATCGATACATCAGCTCTTACGGGAGAGTCTGTTCCACGGGAAGTACATGCCGGAGAAAATGTGATTAGCGGCTGCATCAACCAAACCGGTAAACTGACAATCCAAGTAAACAAAGAATACGGCCAGTCTACGGTAGCGAAAATACTGGAGCTAGTTGAGAATTCTTCCGACAAAAAGAGCAAGAGTGAAAACTTTATCACAAAATTCGCTCGATACTATACGCCGATCGTTGTTTTCGCGGCGGTCATTTTGGCCATCATTCCACCGCTTATCACAGGTCAGTCATTTGGTATGTGGGTTGAACGAGCGCTGACCTTCCTTGTCATTTCCTGTCCCTGTGCTTTGGTTATTTCGGTACCGCTCAGCTTTTTTGGCGGAATCGGCGGGGCATCCAAATCCGGCGTTTTAGTGAAGGGAAGCAACTATCTTGAGGCGATGGCCAGAACAGAGATGGTCGTGTTTGATAAAACCGGTACACTGACAAAAGGCAGCTTCGCGGTCAGTGAGATGCATTCCGACAAAATGACAAGTCAGGAGCTATTGGAATTGGCAGCCTATGCGGAGGATTACTCCAACCATCCTATCGCACAGAGTATCAAGAAGGCATTTGGTAGAACCATTGACTCCACCCGGATCAAAGATATCGAAGAAATCGCCGGTCATGGTGTGAAATCTGTGATCGATGGCAAGGTCGTGTTGGCAGGCAATGCCAAGCTCATGAAACGTGAACGCATCTCCTTCAAAGAAAAGAATCTTGTAGGTACCGTAGTTCATCTGGCTGTAAACAAGGAATATATAGGATATATCCTCATTGAGGATGAAATTAAGGAGGACGCTGCGCGCGCTATCGCAGCTTTGAGATCGGCAGGAATCAAGCAGACCGTTATGCTGACCGGTGATGCCGATGCCGTGGGGAAAAAGGTTGCCGCAACGCTCAAACTAGACAAAGCCTATACCGAGTTGTTGCCAGCGGATAAAGTTGAACGAATGGAAGAATTAATGAAGGAGAAAAGCGCCAACGGAAAACTGGCTTTTGTCGGTGACGGCATCAATGACGCACCTGTTCTTGCTCGCGCCGATATCGGCATAGCCATGGGCGGCTTGGGTTCCGATGCGGCGATTGAAGCTGCGGATGTTGTGATCATGACCGATGAGCCATCCAAAATCGCCACCGTGATGAAGATAAGCAAAAAGACGCTCCGTATCGTCAAACAAAACATCATTTTTGCTCTGGGTGTCAAGGGAATTGTACTGGTTCTGGGAGCGCTTGGCATCACAACCATGTGGGGAGCAGTATTTGCTGATGTTGGAGTATCCGTCATTGCAATTATCAACGCAATCCGGGCACTCAACGTGAAAAAACTCAATACGCAAAAAACAGTAGCCCGAGAGCAAGGGGAGAGAGCGCTGGCTTAATGTTGAGGGGGGTGTTACCGGATAGATTCTGTGAGTAACACGCCTCCTTTTTTATCGATTGAGGTTGTGATCTGCAATTCCTTTCTTTGGACAAGTCATTTGAAAAAAATCATCGATCATTTGATGAACCAGTCGTGCTCTTTCATTGTCGGCGAGTGAATAATAAACTTCTTTCCCCGCACGTCTGCTTTTGATCAGTCCGTGAAGCTTCAGCAATTTCAAGTGATGAGAAACGGAAGCGGCACTTATGCCAAGAGCGGCTGAAATATTGTTCCCGCACTCCTCGCAATGACAGAGCAACCAAAGGATTCGCAAACGTGTGCCGTCGCAAAGCTGTTGAAAGACGGTGGCTCCGTCCAGAAAATATTCCACATCAGGCATTTGCTTTAAAGCATGGCTCATATCTTGTCCGTGGTCGTGAAGTATTTCCTTGTCTTTTTTCATGGACACTCCTTCAAATAAGTATTCATTTGATGAAACGATCAGTGTGCTCATTCTATTTTAGCCTATGGATTACCTGATATCTAGTCAAGGAATCCCGGGACTTTTACTTTCCATCACCGGTATATTCACGGTTATTCTCAAAAATATAGTTGACAATGAGAATCATTATCAACTATTATGTTAACTAGTAAACAAAATATGATCAACACATATGAAAAGGAGTGGCGATGAAATGACAGTGAGTCTGCGAATAGAACAATTGAAGGCGGCAGTTGAGGGTAAGGAAATCTTGAAAGGTCTGAGCCTTACGGTAAACGGGGGAGAAATTCATGTCGTGATGGGACCGAATGGAACAGGGAAGAGTACATTGGCCTCCGCTTTGATGGGGCATCCCAAGTACGAAGTAACAGAGGGGAGGGTTACGCTGAACGGAGAAGATCTGCTGGAGATGGAAGTGGATGAAAGGGCACGGGCAGGATTGTTTCTGGCCATGCAATATCCGAGTGAGATCACGGGAGTCACGAATTCCGATTTCATGCGTAGTGCGATCAATGCAACACGTGAAGAAGGCCAGGAAATCTCGTTGATCAAATTAGTGCGCATGATGGAAGCAAGCATGCAGACGTTGGAGATGAACCCTGAATTTATGCATCGTTACTTGAACGAGGGCTTTTCCGGGGGGGAGAAAAAGCGAAATGAAATTTTGCAAATGATAATGCTCGAGCCGTCATTAGTCATTCTGGATGAAATCGACTCCGGTCTGGACATCGATGCTCTGCGCATCGTTGCTGAAGGGGTCAATGCTTTGCGCAGTGCAGACCGAGGATTCTTAATTATTACGCACTATCAGCGACTCCTTAATTATATTAAGCCGGACTTTGTACATGTGATGATGCAAGGAACCATCGTAAAGTCTGGAGGGCCGGAATTAGCGGAGCGGTTAGAAGCAGACGGTTATGAGTGGATCAAAGAAGAGCTGGGTATTACAGAAGAAGCGGCGACGCCGGATGAAGAAGAGCCGTTTCGAATTCCGATGCAAACCAAGTCACCGCGTATCTGAAAGGGGAGAGCCGTAACATGACAATGAACAGTGCAGAAAACCAGGTATCAGGACAGCTTCAATATGAAGCAGAGCCGGATTGGTTGATCATGTCGAGGAAGAGAGGCATCAATGCCGTCAGCACCCTGCAACTGCCCAAGCTGGAAAAGACGAATCTGCAGCGGTGGCCATTACAGCAGTTAGGGATTTGCCGTAAGCCAGAGCAGGTGAGATCTTTCGATGAATTGCCGGAATCCATCAGGAAATGGGTGTACACGGACAATATGTTGGTACAGCGGAATTCGGGCCCATTAATTAAGTGCTTGTCAAAAGAACTTCAGAAGCAGGGAATTATTCTGACCGATCTGGAAACAGCAGCAAGGCAGTATCCGGAACTTGTAAAGCCTCATTTCATGCAAGCCGTGCAGACTGAAGAGAATCTGCTTACTGCGCAGCATGCCGCGCACTGGAGCGGCGGAGCCTTTATTTACATTCCTGAGGGGGTTCATGTAGAGACCCCGCTGCAGACGCTATTTTTTGTAGACGAATCCGATACGCTCTTTATGCCGCATGTTTTGGTGGTAGCCGAGAAGCGTAGTTCCGTAACGCTGGTGGAGAATACCATGTCCTCATTAGATAAGAGTGTGGCAGTGAATCAAGCCATTATGGAAGTATTCGTTGGCGAAGGTGCAGCAGTCAATGTCGTGTCATTGCACCAACTGGAAAGAGACGTGATCGACCTGACTTATCGGCGCGCAATCGTTGAACAAGACGGAAGTGTGAATTGGTTGAATGGCGAAATGAATTGGGGCAAGTCGATGAGCGATACGGCATCCATACTCAAAGGCGAAGGGGCACGTTCGGATATAAAATCAATCTTGGTAGGATCCGGCAATCAGACTATGAATATCACAGCCCGGACGGTCCATTTTGGCAAGAATTCGCCAAGCGATATGGTAATCAGAGCAGTGATGAGAGAGCAGTCAACCGCAATATTGAACGGGATCACCAAAATTGAGAAGGGAGCAAGCGGGGCGAACGGACAGCAGACGGAAAAAATATTGATGCTGCATCCCGAAGCGCGCGGCGACGCCAATCCGATCCTGTTGATTGATGAAGACGATGTGAAAGCCGGACACGCCGCCAGCGTCGGACAAGTCAATCCGGAACAGCTGTATTATATGATGTCCAGAGGCATTAGCCGCGTAGAGGCCGAGCGGCTAATCGTGTATGGTTTCCTCGCTCCCGTCGTGGCCGAAGTACCGCTGGAAGGTGTAGCCACTCAGATGCGAGCACTCGTGGAACATAAGCTGGGGCAAATCAAGGAACTAGATCAAGCAAGCATATCTGAATAAGGAGGATGACAATAAATGGCCAAGGAATTGATGGAGCTGGGAGAATATCAGTATGGCTTCAAAGATGCGCATCAAGCGGTGTTCCAATCCGGGAAGGGACTGACGCGTGAGATTGTTTCCACCATATCGGAGATGAAGGGAGAACCGGGCTGGATGCTCGACTTTCGTCTGAAATCGCTGGAATTGTTCCAAAGTATGCCGATGCCAGCATGGGGCGGCGATCTGCGAGCACTGGACTTCAATGATATTCAATATTATGTCAAGCCTTCCGAGAAGCAGGGGAAGACCTGGGAGGAAGTGCCGATTGAGATTAAGCAAACCTTTGACAAGCTGGGTATACCGGAAGCGGAACAGAAGTTTCTTGCCGGCGTGTCCGCCCAATATGAATCCGAAGTCGTGTATCACAGCATCCAGAAAGAGTTAGAGGAGCAAGGGGTCATCTTCACAGACACGGATACGGCGCTCCGCGAGCACCCGGATCTGCTGCGCCAGTATTTTGGCACCATTATTCCGCCGAGCGATAACAAATTTGCCGCACTTAACAGCGCGGTATGGTCCGGAGGAAGCTTTGTTTATGTTCCAAAAGGGATAAAATGCGAAGTCCCATTGCAAGCTTACTTCCGCATCAATTCGGAGAACATGGGACAATTCGAAAGGACGCTCATCATTACGGAAGAGGACAGCTTTGTGCATTATGTAGAAGGCTGCACGGCACCGATTTACAGCACGAATTCGCTACATAGTGCCGTTGTGGAAATCATCTGTAAGCGAAATTCCCGTGCGCGATATACAACCATTCAGAATTGGGCGCCCAATATTTACAACATGGTGACAAAGCGGGCGGTAGCCGAAGAAAATGCAACAATGGAATGGGTGGACGGCAATATTGGTTCGAAACTGACCATGAAATACCCTTCCGTATTGTTAAAAGGCCGCGGAGCCAGGGGTTCGGTACTCTCGATTGCAGTCGCTGGCAAAGGACAGCATCAAGATGCCGGGGCCAAAATGATTCACCTGGCTCCGGATACGACCTCGACTATCATATCAAAATCGATCAGCAAGCATGGTGGTAAAGTCACGTATCGCGGTCTGGCTTCCTTTGGACGCAAAGCTTCAGGAGCCAAATCGAACATCAAATGCGACACGCTCATTCTTGATAATGAGTCCACGTCGGATACGATCCCTTATAACGAGATCAAGAACGACAATGTCACGCTTGAGCACGAGGCGACCGTTTCCAAGGTATCCGAGGACCAGCTCTTTTACTTGATGAGTCGAGGCCTGTCTGAAGATGAAGCAACCCAGATGATTGTGATGGGCTTCATCGAACCGTTTACGAAAGAACTGCCTATGGAATATGCGGTTGAAATGAACAGGCTCATCAAGCTGGAAATGGAAGGCAGCATAGGGTAAGCTCTATCATCTATCCAGAATTATGGTTGCAACTGAGTTCATCAGAAAGGATGGGAGAGAGATGCATAAATTGGTTTTGATTAGACATGGAGAAAGTCTGTGGAACAAAGCGAATTTATTTACAGGCTGGATGGATGTAAACTTGTCGGATAAAGGCATTCAGGAGGGTTTACATGCCGGCAAATTACTTAAGGAAGAACAGTTCGTATTTGATGTAGCCTATACCTCATATTTAAAGCGAGCGATTAAAACACTAGATTATGTGCTGGAAGAAATGGATTTGCTGTGGATTCCTGTATATAAAACATGGCAGCTTAATGAGCGCCATTATGGTGCGCTTCAAGGTTTAAGCAAAACAACAACCGCTGAGAAATATGGAGAAGCGCAGGTTCAATTATGGCGCAGAAGCTATGATGTGCTGCCTCCTGCTTTGACAAAGGACGATGCCCGTTATCCAAGATACGATATTAAATATCGCGACATGGATGACGAGCTTATCCCGTTAACGGAAAGCCTCAAGGAAACGGTTGTTCGGGTTAGGGATTATTGGGATAAGGAAATTGCACCGCAGATTAAAGCGGGTAAAAATGTCATTATCGCTGCACATGGCAATAGTCTACGGGCATTAATCATGTTTCTGGAAAATCTCAGCTCAAAAGAGATTATTGATTTGAACGTCCCAACGGGTATTCCGCTTGTATATAATCTTGATGACCGACTATATCCGGTCGAGAGATATTACCTTGGAAGCGAGGAGCATCTCGAGAGTAAGATCAAGCAGGTTGCCGAGCCAGATAAGATTATGGAATAAGGGCAAGAATTGGATTGAAACTGTCGCTGATGTTGATCACGTTGTCGCAAGGCTCCGGTTGGGGATGGGGCTCGGCCCGTACACTGCTTTGTCTGGGAGGCGGGCTATTGGCGCTAGCACTGTTTCTTTGGCGCGAGATGTCAATCGACACGCCGCTTCTACAGCTCAAAGTATTTCTGAATCGGCGATTCACGTCGACGGTGATATTGCTGTGTATCGTGATGATCAACTTTTTTTCGGGCATGCTCCTCGTTCCCGTTTTCTTACAAAATGTTCAGGGACATTCGCCACTTGATTCGGGGATGATTCTGTTACCAGCTACATGTGCCATGGCGATTATGTCCTTGGTAGTCGGTCGGCTGTACAAAGTGGTTGGCCCCATGCCGCTACTGCTTGTTGGCGTACTGTTGATGGCCGCAGGAAATTTGCCGCTAGCGTGGCTGAAAATCGACAGCTCATCTGCATATACGCTCTTGTGGATGACGGTCCGCAGTCTAGGTCTCGCCCTGGTGCTGATGCCGGCGACGACGGCCGGGATGGAGGAGATTTCCCGCGAATATATCGGACACGCCTCCTCCATTCAGAACTGGCTGCGGAATGTATTCGTATCGTTCGGTGTGGCTCTATTCACCACGCTGCTATCTTCACGTACGGCTGACCACGCCGCAAGGCTGACCGATGGGGAAGTCGGACCGAACTTGGCCCACCTGTCCACAACGATGGGCATCAACGATTTGAACATTTTATCAACGCTTATTGTCGTGCTGGCACTACCATTTGTTTTTGCAATTCGCAAAGCGCGGCAGAAGGAACGGGGAATCGACAGAGCCTAAAGGAATCCCGTGCGTTAACCATCTCGTATCTTTGGTAGAGGAACGTTGCTCCCTGGTATCGGAACATGATACGATTGTTTCTCGATTAAGAATAATTTCTGTTACGGAAGGTGCGAGATGATGAATTCATTGGAGACGATCAAATGGCTGGTCCAGGATCAGGTTGTTCATATTGTGCATCTGAGCGAGCAAAGGATCGAATCGGAGCAGGACAAGATTTTTCGTTATGCACAAGAGCAGCAATTGGAGTCGATCCCGCGTCATTTGACTAGCGTACACGTGATCGACTGCATCGGCAACAACGAGCCGATTAACAATACGGCGCTTGCAGAGAAGATGAAATTGTCCAAGGCCGGCATTACGAAGATCAGCGCGAAGCTGTTGGAGGAAGGCTATATCCATCGAAGGCAACTGAATGATAATAAGAAGGAAGTCTACTTCAGTTTAACGGAGAAGGGCAGACGGGTTTTTGAGCTTCATCAACAACTTCACAAGCTGGAGGAGGAGAGGTTTATGCAGCTGCTTGAGCCGTTTAAGGAAGCGGAATTACACGTTATTCTGCGATTTCTGCAAAGCGTATCCTCGCATCGGGCTAACAAAGAGCAGGAGTAGGCGAGCGGCCACCTGGCGTTGGTAAGTGCCAGTGCCAATCGCAGGGCCACTGATCAATGGGAGCGTGATTGTCATGAGTATCGCCAACACATATTTAACTGTTGAATGAGATTTCTAGTCCTCCGACAGCCCGGATGTCTAATGATACAAAAGTGTTCACATTCCTATCGGACGACAAGAGCATGATATCTTGAAAGTCACATGAAATGTGGCTTTTTTTGTATTTAAGCATATCTTCAACAGACTTTAATCCGTATTTAAGTGCTATTAGGATGCAAAACGACGTGCAAAAGCCACGTGAAAGATTTTTTTAAAAAAAATTAAATGCTCGAACCGTACGTGAAATACTAAATTTGACTGATATGGAAGAGTCAACATTTGGACAAATAGCATCTTAATTCGGATTAGCGGAATGTCGGGGTGCCCAAGAGATCATCGGTGCAAAAACGGATTCTGAACTTAGGGATTGAACGGAGCGTGCACATTCGATTTCTTCCTATCACGAAGCATGTCGTTCCATTCGAAAACTAGGATGAAAGAACATGAATGGATTGACGAAATCCATCGTAAGCGTTGAAGAACCGAAGAAGATATGATATTCAACATTTGAACCAATGCCGGCCAATCTAAGGCCGGCATTGTAGTGTTCAAAAGTCGTCAGAATGTTTCTGTTTAGGCAGAAACACGCGGAAGTTAGCTATTTACAGAATCAATAACGCTGGCTAAAATGATCTTACTGATGCATCAGTTTAGCCATAAATCCCACTTAACCTATTTGAATTATAATTTTACTTGGAAACTAGGTTTTAAAAAAAGACAAAGGTGGTTTCTATGAGAAAACAACGATATTCCGGTTTTTTATGGTTAGGGTTATTGACGCTATTCCTAATTCTGTCTGCTTGCTCATCCGCATCTACCAACAACGAGCCGGAGGCATCGCCGCCGTCAACTCCCCCAGCGACTGCCTCCAGTGAGCCGGCTGAGGAGGGGACGGAGGGGCATTTACTAGAAGAGTCCTTGGCCGCAACCGATTTAAACAAGCTCCCGGACAGGGCGAAGCAGCGCAATGATGCGATTATCGTGACACTGGTGAATCCGAGCGGGGCCTTCACACCATACTTCACCCAAGTGGGCTATGACGGAAACGTTAACTCTGTCCTGTACACCCCACTGGTCCGTGTCGACACCGACGGTTTGCCGGTTCCGGGTCTCGCGGAGAAATGGGACATTTCCGAGGATAAGCTGACTTATACATATTATCTTCGCGAAGGACTGAAGTACAGCGATGGTTCCCCCATGACAACCGAGGATGTGGAATTTACATGGACCTTGCTTCATGATCCGTCTTATGACGGCCTCAACAGCGTGGTGGAGACGAAGATCAAAGGTGGTCAAGCCTACAAGGACGGTAAGGCGGATTCCATTGAAGGCATTCAAATTATCGATGAGCGAACCATTTCCGTGACGCTGGAAGAGACCAACGCAACGGCGTTGACAGTACTTGGTGGACCGATATTGTCCAAAGCGTACTATGGAAAGGATTATCGGTTCGGCAACCTGGATTATATTAAGAACCTGCACGCCAATCCGATCACGAACGGACCTTACAAGCTGGAGAAGTTCATTCCAGGCCAAGAAGTGCGTTTTGTCGCCAATGAACACTATGTGTTAGGCAAACCGAAGACCGAATACTTCATCTACAAGACCACGGAGGGAGACACTTGGCAGTTTATCGAAACCGGGGAAGTCGACTATGGCAGCTTTTCAGCTACGACAGATAACATCGAGAAACTGAAATCCCTTGGCTTCATAAACCTGATTCCATCCACGGCCAGTAACTACGGCTATAATCAATTCAATCTGGAGAGGGATCAATTGAAAGACAAGCGGGTTCGCCAAGCCTTGACTTACGGTCTGAATCGTCAGCTGATTTACGTGGATTCCAGGCAAGGGGCAGCGTCGATCGCCAACATTCCATCATCTCCGATTCTGTGGTCTTATACCGAGGAAGGCATCAACCCGTATCCGTATGATCCGGAGAAAGCAAAACAATTGCTGGACGAAGCGGGCTGGACGGTCGGCGCAGACGGCATTCGGGAGAAGGACGGGGTCAAGCTCCGTATCAACTATTTGGGATCGAAGAGCCCGAATACCGATATTTTCATTGCCGTCGCCAAAGAGAACTATAAAGAAATCGGAGTTGATTTCGTGCCTGAGCAATTCCCGGATTTCAACACGCTTGTATCCAAGGTCAATAACGGCGATTATGACATGGCTTCGTTCTCGACGACGATTATCAGTGATCCTTCGCAAGGGGTGGAGCGGTTCATCAAAGGAGAAACGAAGGGCTACGACAATCCACGCATCGAAGAGCTTTACGCCCAGGGTCTTGCGACTGGCGACGTCGAAGAGCGTAAAGCGATTTACCACGAAATGTTCAAAATATTGAATGACGAATTGCCGATCATGTTTACCAACTATACGAAATCAGTCATCGCAATCAACGGACGCATCGACGGTTTTGAGTTGAACCCGCTCGCGGGTATCGCATACAGTTTGCCGGGTTGGCATTTGCAATAAGCGAGCTGGCAGCTGGAGGGAAGATTAGACAGCTCTATCAAAGAAGGCATCTCCTGCCTGAACCCATCAGGCAAGGAGATGACTGATGAAGGAGAGAACATGAGAACCTATTTGCTCCGAAGATGCTTGTACATGCTCTTGATATTAATTGGCGCGTCCTTGTTAATCTTTATCTTGTATTCCTTAACGCCAGGCGACTATGTAGACAACAACTTGAGTTTGAGCGAGGAGCGCAAGGCGGAACTAAGGGAAATTCACGGGTTGAACAAGCCTGTCATTGAACGATACGTGAACTGGATGGCCAACATTTTCAAAGGCGATTTCGGTTATTCTTTGGCCCAGCAGCGCCCCGTCCTGGACCTGTTTCAGGATTACATATGGAACTCCTTTCTGCTGGCGGTGGTTTCGACGTTCTTCACCTGGTTCATTGCGGTCGTCGTGGGTGTTCTCACGGCCTATAAGCAATACTCGCTGCTGGATACCCTGGTGATGATCGGCATCTTCGCCGCGATGTCGATTCCTTCGTTCTTCATCGGGTTATTCCTTATCAAAGTATTCGCCGTCGATTTAAAGATTCTCCCGCCGGGTGGAATGATCACGACAGGGAGCCGGGCCGAGGGCTGGGACTATGTCGTCGAGGTGCTGCACCATATGCTGCTTCCGGCAGCCGTCATGATTTTGCTTGGCGTCGGGTCGCTCACCCGTTATTTCCGGAGCAACATGCTGGAGGTGATCCGGCAGGATTATGTCCGCACCGCCCGTGCAAAAGGGTTGAAGGAAAGAACGGTGCTGTTCCGCCACGCATTGAAAAACGCGATGCTGCCCGCGATTACGTTGATTGGCTTCGAATTGCCGGGCCTTTTCGGCGGCTCCATCATCATTGAGAAGATATTCAATTGGCCGGGCATCGGCCAGTTGTACATGCAATCTTTCACGGTGCGGGATTATCCGCTCCTCATGGGCTTTACCATGTTTTTGGCTATCTTGACGGTCGTCGGGACGCTCATATCCGATATCCTCTACCACGCTTCCGATCCCCGGGTCAGGCTTTAAAGAAAGGAGGAACTGCCTTTGTCGATTCCAACGACGGCAAGTCAAGCCGGAAAAGCCAGCCGAGGAATGGAGGTTTCAGACTCCTTATGGAAGCAATCCACTCGGAAGCTCAAGAAAAACAAGCTGGCCGTAACTGGCTTCGCCTTCATCGTGTTGATGTTTGTTGCTTGCTTTATCGGTCCCTTGTTCTCCCCATATGCGGATGGCAAAATCAATCCCGCCATGATGCACCAGCCCCCAAGCGGCAAGCATTGGCTGGGAACGGACCTGCTTGGCCGCGATGTGCTGACCCGGCTCTTGCAAGCAGGCCGAATTTCGCTCACGGTCGGCCTTGCGTCCATGGCGTTATCCATGACAATCGGGACGGTTCTCGGCGTCATTTCGGGTTATTATCGTGAAGTAGTCGATCAGTTGATCATGCGAACCGCCGATTTGTTGTTTACGATCCCGGGGCTTCCGATTCTCTTCATCATGGGGGCGTTGATGTCGGATTGGAAGGTTCCGACCGACTATCGGCTGTATCTGGTCATGCTCATGCTCAGCGTCATCGGCTGGCCCGGCGTGGCGCGGCTCGTCCGCAGCCAAATGCTGACCTTGCGGGAACGGGAGTATATGATAGCTGCCGACGTGCTGGGCCTCAGCGATAAGCGCAAGCTGTTTCGCCATCTACTGCCCAATGTCTTCCCGCTTCTGATCGTCATCGCCACACTTAGCATCGGAGGAGCGATACTGTCGGAATCGGTGCTCAGCTTCTTCGGGCTCGGGGTCATGCCCCCGACGCCCACTTGGGGAAATATGATCGATGCGGCCAACAACGTCATCGATTTTGAGAAACGGCCCTGGCTGTGGATTCCGCCAGGTCTGGCGATTTTTTTGACGGTCATTGCCATCAACATTTTCGGTGACGGATTGCGGGACGTTCTCGATCCTAAACAGAATACAAGCAGGTGAACGGATAATGAATTCATTAATCGAGGTCAATCATTTAAGCACTTATTTCGAATCCGGAACCGGAACGGTCAAAGCGGTGGACGATATCAGCTTTCGCATCCGCGAAGGCGAAACGGTATGCGTCGTGGGCGAATCCGGCTGCGGCAAGAGCATCACGGCCATGTCCATCATGGGATTGGTCGAAGGGCCGCACGGGAAAGTGGTGAACGGCCGGATCCAATTCGGGGACAAGGATCTTCTAAAGGTCAGCAAAGAAGAGATGCGCCGAATTCGGGGCAACGACATCTCGATTATATTCCAGGAACCGATGTCTTCCCTGAACCCGGTCATTACGATCGGCAAGCAAATCATGGAGCCGCTTATGCTCCATCGCCAAATGAACAAAAAACAAGCCAATACGCGGGCGCTCGAGCTGATCGAGCTGGTTGGCATTTCCCGAGGGGAACAAATCGCGGCTTCCTATCCCCATCAATTGTCGGGAGGGATGCTGCAGCGGATCATGATTGCGATTGCGATCTCGTGCAGCCCCAAGCTGTTGATCGCCGACGAACCGACGACGGCATTGGACGTTACCATCCAGGCGCAGGTACTGGAAACGCTGAGGGAAAGCAAAGAGCAATCCAATATGTCGATTCTGCTGATTACGCACGATCTTGGTGTGGTAGCCGAGATGGCGGATTATGTCATCGTCATGTACGCGGGGAAAATCGTCGAGGAGGGAGACGTCGAGGAAATCTTCGACCGTCCGAAACATCCTTACACGAAGGGATTGCTGAAATCCAAACCGATCCTCGGCCAGCGCTCGGACCTGTTGCACTCCATCCCAGGCCAGGTACCCAATCCGCTTGAACTGACGGAATCCTGCTATTTTCATGATCGCTGTGAAAGCTGCATGGCCATCTGCCGATCCCGGCAGCCGTCACTAAGAGAAGTGGAACCCGGTCACAGAACGGCCTGTTGGTTGTATGAAGAGGAGGTGCGGCATGAGTGAAGCATTGCTGGAAGTACGACATTTAAAAAAATATTTTCCCATTACCGCCGGGCTGCTTAATCGTAACGTAGGTCACGTCAAAGCGGTCGATGATATCAGTTTGACAATTCGGGCTGGAGAAACGTTCGGCCTGGTCGGCGAATCCGGCAGCGGCAAAAGCACGGTTGGGCGCACGATACTCCGGCTTCATGAGAAAACCAGCGGGGACATCCTGTACAAAGGTATCCCGTTTCACGACCTGCCCAAATCGGAGATGCGAAAGCTCAGGCCTAAAATGCAGCTTATCTTTCAGGACCCCTACAGCTCGCTTAACCCGCGTGTCCGCATCGGAGACGCAATCGGCGAAGCGCTGCTTGAACACGATTTGGCCGAAAAAGCCGAGGTTCGTGGTCAGGTGCTGGATGTACTGGAAGCTTGCGGCCTGTCTGCCTATCACTACAATCGGTTTCCGCACGAGTTTTCAGGCGGCCAGCGGCAGCGGATCGGCATTGCCCGCGCTCTGGTGCTGAATCCTGATTTCATAATCGCCGATGAGCCGGTGTCCGCGCTTGATGTGTCCATCCAGGCACAAATCATCAATTTGTTTCAAAAACTTCAGCATAACCGCGGATTAACCTATTTGTTCATTTCGCATGACTTAAGCGTCGTGGAGCATTTGTGCAATCGCATCGGGGTGATGTATCTCGGTTCCATGATGGAAATGGCTTCGCGTGACGAACTGTTCAGCCGTCCGCTGCATCCATATACCCAAGCATTGCTATCGGCGATCCCTGTCCCGGTACCAAGGCTGAAGCGGGAGAGGATCGTTCTCAAAGGGGACATTCCAAGTCCGGCTCAACCGCCTTCTGGCTGCAAGTTCCATACACGCTGCCCTTATGCCTTGGCGCAGTGTAAGGAAGTCGTGCCCGAGTTCCGCAACGTGGGGGATGATCATTACGTGGCATGTCATCTCGTTTGAAGCGGCACGCCATCTTCGGATCCTTATGTAACATATTGAGGATATGCCCGGGGGGCGTGTTCGGATGATGCGGAATGTTGTAAAATATGAGCGAAATGGCTGCTAGATACCGGCAGCCAGTCAATCATAAGAGGTCAAAGAAGGAGTGCAGCCCGGCAATATCTTTTATTCGTACAGAAGCCTGACCCTCTGCCATTATGCATCCAGGATCGAGCCGTATGCTGAGGCAGACGATGAGCCGTGACTTCATTTATACCGGCTTCTTCGCAGTCTGAGCGAGAAGAGCCGTTTGCGGATTGTGCACTTTTTGCGCAGCGAACCGCATACTTTTATCGAAGTGGTTCGACATCTTGGCATATCCAAAGGCATAACGCATAATCATATTTTCAATTTGCGCAGTGCGGGACTGCTCAACGTTCATTTCTTTTTTTCGTTAAAAATATCAAAATTGTAAAGGAGCGAGATAGCATGACTACATTAAATGAATATTTAGCACAAAAAAAAGCGGCGGCAGAGGCCCTGCGTTCTCAAGCGGAGAAAGACCCCAAGCCGAATACCTATTCGGCCAAGGTACAGGCGAAAGGCCGCAGTGGCGTTCGAGAAATACGTATACGCGACTTCCAAATTATCAGCGACAGCCCTGAGAATTATGCCGGATATAGCCTCGGTCCCTCATCACCTGAAATTCAGCTTGGTGTATTAGGCAGCTGCCTGACTCATATTACGTTGATTAAAGCTGCGGAACGGGGCATATCGCTGGAATCCCTTGAAGTCGAAGTCACGGGTCAGTTGCACCCGCTTGCCGGCAAACCGGGATACGAGGACATTCCCATATATCCGCATAATATCGAATATAACATTCACATCGTATCCGAAGAATCCGCCGAAACCATCGCCGAGCTTCATCAAGTGGTTGAGCGCGCATGCCCGATATACAACCTCCTAAAGTATCCGCAATCCATCTCCGGTGGATTAGTGCATCGCTCGCCTGCTAGCCAGCCAGAAGGTTCTTCCTTATAGAAATGAAGGGATAGATACATAGTCTTGACAAGTGGACACACAATTTGGATTGTGTGTCCTTTTATGCTATAACAGGGCACAGAAGACGATAGTTCAATAAAGACAAGAAGACAGCGCTAACGGGCAGTTATGTATAATAAAAAGACTTCAAGGTTTCATAATACAATTTTCCAAAGATGGTAGTATAATGGAGGAGAGTTGTTATTATTTCTTACCGCGTGCCTCTTCTGGCGTGCGGTATAATGATGGCTGCTGCAAGTGACACGGAGTCCACGCTAAGCCAACGGGCCCTGTCCATCGGAGGTGGCGTTAGATGAAAGATGTGGAAACAAGCGTAAGTAAAAAATACGTTTTATTATTGCTTATGCTTTCGCTGATAGTAGATTCAACATTGCTTTTAGTTAGTCTTAAACAATACTACTTAATCTTTGATACTTCTGGATTGAATAGTTTTATCGTATTTAATATAGTAGTACTAACTTTAATGTTATTAATATCAAAAAAAAGATTATATGGCTTCCTATTGTCATATTATTCTTTTTATTAATAGGTTATCGGATTGCTTTTTTATTTATGGAATGGGAATACGACTATGTGGATTCACCTAAAGGAACGGAAACTCTAATAATAAAGCACCGAGTAGCAACCTTAGGCGAAAGCCATTATTCATACGAATTTTATCAAAAGTCGTTTCCTTTTCTAATGAAAAAACTACCTGAAGAAGATGTAGGAATTACGGTTTATGATCATGATTCACATCCAAATGCTGAGAGAACATTAGGATTTGATCGTCCTGTATGGCTGAATGAAAAGGAAGTAGTCTTTGAATCAAAAGATGGTCGAAAGAAGATTACACTAAACAAATAATGAACAGGGTATTAATTAAGCGTTATTTTTCATCTGCCGAAAAAAAGAATACATGACATACGTTGATAAATTGTAAGATATTTATACGGCGGTGAAACGTATCATAAGTAGAATTGCTGATCATTATGCTAACGGGAGAGGTTAGTTCAATAGAAGACAAGAGAAGGCAGCCGTTTACGAGATCGGCTGCCTTTGTTCAACTAATGGGCAGGATGGTGCAGTAAAGGACACGAAGATGGTCCGATTACCGATTAGATAATGATCTAAATAGGTTTGCACAATAGTGATTTTAATGAACAGCATGAAAACCTGAAAATGGTAACAGAAACGCTGCCGGATGGAACGGCGATTTGTTACAGTTATGACGTGGTAGGTAAATCGTACGCAGAAGGTGGCACCAGCAGTGGGCAAGAGCAAACAACAACGTACACGCATAATAACGCAAATATGATAGTTCAGACTTAACTTAAAGCTTACTGCTTGGCATAATTCAGCCCTAAGTGATGAGCTTGGTTAAGCAGCATCTCATAATGCCTGGGATTGGAATCCAAAGTCTCGTATAAAAATTCTACCTTGGAATTGGATACACCGCAATAATCTGCAATTCCCACATTGAGAAGATGCGTCATCATTTCATCATAGTTACGCTTTTTCATCTGTTCTTTCGAAACGCCCGCCAAACCAATCCACAAGACATGCTGATGATGAAGCTGGTTCGAACCGTACGCAAACCCATTGTTCCATACCCGGTCAATATAACCTTTTAACATAGCTGGCAAATGCCACCACCAAATTGGAAAAATAAATGCCAAGGCATCATGCTCCTTCATTCGCCTTATTTCCATTTCTACCTGAGGGGAAAAGGACTGTTCCTCGGCTGACCAATCAGGTTCATCTACGCCTTTTAAAACAGGGTCAAAGCCAATCCCGTGTAAATCCAATATCTCATAGTCGTGGCCAGCCTCGGCAAGACCTTTTACAAAACGATCGGCAACCTTAAAAGTCAGGGAATCCTTTCTTGGGTGCGAAACAACGCTCAATACTCTCATGCCTGGATGTTCACTACCTTTCTTCACAGCTAACTCGTAGCCACGATCAATGGCTGATGCTATTATAAACAGTAACAAAATACTCTGGAAGTACGCACTTTCAAGTTCTATAGGATGATAGAGGTGCCATAGAAACATGGAAGTGCCCTAGAAAGATGCCCTAGAAACTTACCTGAATAACGGACTGAAATGAAAGAATCTTATGCTCCTAGCAAAAATACAGCCTTTTAACGGAGGAATAAGAGATGACTGAAAAGAGCAAAAATAACGTTCAAAAGAAGTATAAAGTTGGAGTGGAGGCGGCATTAGAAGTAATGGGGGGAAAATGGAAGCCTTTAATCATCTATCATTTGATGACTGGCCGGAAACGGACGTCTGAGCTTCGACGGTTAATACCCGACATTACTCAAAAAATGCTGACCACTCAACTAAGAGGCCTGGAAAAGGATGAGATTGTTGCAAGAAAGGTTTATAAAGAGATCCCACCTAAAGTGGAGTATGAGTTAACGGCCTACGGGTGGGGATTAAAGCCCGCGCTAGACTATTTATGCTATTGGGGAGAGGATCACCTGGAAAGGGTTTATGGTGACAAATCCAAGGTTTTGGAAGAGTTTTAAGGCTGTACAAAGCAGTGGTGAAAAAATAACATTGGACTGACCCCATGGAGTGGGATCAATCAAAACACCTTCAAGGGAATGCTTCAATAGAGACAACCTTGGAGGTGTTTTGATTTTTACAACAAGAGTGAGCTAATCGTTGAGCAGACCAAATTGTTCGGTCAGTGGATGTTAGATAGGAGTTTAGATTATTAAAACCAATATTTTGTGCATTAAGGGGTAGTACCAGCCTATTAGCTAAATGACTTTAGTCAATTTGATGTCCATCCAATGTACCCAATTCTTACCGTCGTTTGACAGCTCCCAACTACCTGTTAAGGTGTTGCTATCTTCACTAAACATTCCTGTGAATCGCTCCGATTTGCCCAAAATTGTCCAGGCACGGTCGATTAGGTTCGCTTGGTATGCACTGAAATTGCCTTGGTTGTCATATGAGTGTGTGGTGTACTTCTGACTGGAAGCATCATAGCCAATGATCTCAATAGCCTTAACCTCTTCTTTCCCCATATGACCATCAACATGATGAATAAGAAAATGACCCCCGGGCAACCATTCATAGGTATCTATTGCTTTCAACTGATCAGCTGGCCCAGACGGACTCGCTTTAATCACACCCTCTGTATTCCATTTCCCTACGAAGACATTCAAGCGTGCCATTGCAGGATCTGGTTTAGACGAATTTTGTGAAGTAAGGGCATCATCATTCTCTGGTTCACTGATATTGTTTGTTGCCATTTTGATTCTCCTTTCATGCTATGTTTCTTATATCATAGCATGTAACAAATGTTATGATTTCTTATCAATTGCTCATTTAATTACTCAGGGATAACAAATTACATATTAACCAGAACTGCCCTTTAGAATGCACAAAAGCGACCATTTTGTAGGAATTTCGCATAATCGTGACCACCTGCATGCCGCGTATCTTCTCCACCAAATGCCAAATCGGCGAAAAGTCTCGGCTAAACGGCCGGGGATTGTTTTACACTGCAACATAACCCAATGGCTCCTTTGGGCACAGCACCAACCACAAACAAAGAAAGGACATGGAATAAAACGGTTGCATCTTTCGTAATTTATATATTGAACATATTGAATGAAATGTGGTGATTCGGATGAGCTCTACGGAAAGAATACCTTTATATCAGAGGGTTCAAGAGTATATACGCAACTTGATAACGTCAAAAGTACTGAAGATTGGAGACCGTATACCAACGGAAAAGGAACTCATGGAGCGTTTCGGCGTAAGCAAGATTACTGTCGTTAATGCCTTGGCCGGTTTGGTTAACGAAAGAATCATAACCAGGGTGCCCGGAAAGGGGACTTTTGTAAGTGAGCCTGAATATGAAATGCCGGAAACATCTCCTAAAATTGCCGTAAAGCCTATCCATAAAACCAGTGGAGAAATGGGGACGCGGTTGATAGGCCTAATTCTGCCCAGCATTTATGACTATTTTACGATTAGACTTATACAAGGTATTCAGCAAGCGCTAAATGAAAACGGTTACCGTTGCGTTATTTATTTATCAGAGGGCAATCTTGATAAGGAAAAAGAGGCTATTAAGACATGTAGTAAAATCGGAGTGGAAGGGTTACTGATTTTCCCGGTTGACGAGGAATTATTCAACGAGGAAATATTAAGCATGAAATTTGCGGGGTTTCCGTTTGTTCTCATCGACCGTTACCTTCCTGGGGTGGAAACTCATTATATAGCATCAGACGGTAGGCTTGGCGTTAATATGGCTGTAAATTACCTGTGGGAACTGGGGCATCGCGAAATCGCCATATGCTCCGATTCGCCCATACAAACCGTCACCGTTCAAGAGCGGATCGATGGATATATGAATGCCTTCAAAGAAAAGGGATCACTCATAAACCCTGCCCACATCGTGACCGGTTTTGAAATCGGAAGTCTTGAGCAAGCTGAAACACATCCACTGTACCGCTATATCCAAAATCGAATGGCAACGGCCTATATTACGCTAAATGGAAGTCTTGGAGTGAAAATCAATCAGATTGCGCGTCAAGTTGGATTGAAGGTGCCTGAGGACATATCCATCATCAGTTTTGACGATCCGACTTCAATCATCGAAGGATACAGCACCTTCACACATGTTAAACAGTTTGAACGAGACATGGGCTACCGCGCGGCTTACACGCTGGTTGAGGTCATTAACAATGATGACGGGCAACAAGGAAAATACTTTAAAACCCTAGTGGAGCCGGAATTGGTGATTGGCGAGACGACGGGAAAAAACGTTTTCTCCACTTCGTGATATCAACACCCGTTTCCCCCTATATAGTAACCTAATTACGAGTCCGACGCGCTTTCTATTCAAAACCTGACAATGGAAGCGACGGTTCCCCGGGCTCTTCTATTACGTCAACTGCAACTTCCTCTCATGAAATCCTCCCATAATAAGTCCCAAATCCATAAAGAAATCCAGCAGAAGCTCTTCAAATCATTCACAGGTTGCTTTATTTCAATAAACATTTTTATCAAACAATTTCATAAGTATATATTGAATATAATGTATTTTTTCCAAGGAATAAACACACCTGAATATGGCCGACAGCCATCGATCATGCCCCAAACGACGCATCGTACGCCCAGGGAGCAGTGCACACGATGTACAAAATAAAATTATGGAATGATTCCTACACCATATTGAATATATTTAAACTGTAGAAATGAAACCGCTTGCAATGAAGGAGGGGAGACAGTCGCTATATACCGTCGAAACATCGAAAATTGGCTCTGTTCCTAAGCTATCGGGAATGGATTCGTAAAAATCCGATACGACGAAGTAGGAGGTGTACGGAGAATGGTACCAAAGGGTGTGGTTATCCACGGATTTGAGCAATTAAAGAAGAACAAGAAACTGAGTAGAATATGGTATTTCAGGCATATATATTTATTTTTGCTCCCTGCCATCATCTGGTTTCTGGTTTTTGCTTACTATCCGATGTACGGCATTTTAATAGCGTTCAAAGATTACAAATTCAATCTGGGAATATTGGGGAGTCCGTGGGTAGGCTTTAAATATTTCGAACAGTTTTTAAACGATTCCAGTTTTTACGATGTACTCCGAAATACGTTATCCATTAGTGCCCTTAAACTTTTTTTCGGATTTCCAGCTCCATTGATTCTAGCCTTAATGCTCAATGCCGTCATGCACAAAAAATTCAAAAGAGTGTTTCAAACGATTTCCTACCTGCCGCACTTCGTTTCGTGGGTCGTTGTTGTTACCTTACTTCAAAAAATCCTGTCTCCGAACGTAGGGCTTATCAATGACATTCGGTACCAAATGGGTTTGGATCCGATTTTTTTTATGGGAAAGCCGGAATTATTCTATCCACTGGTCATCATTTCTGACATCTGGAAAGGTATAGGCTGGGGTTCGATCATTTATTTAGCCGCGTTAACGAATATCGATCCGCACTTGTATGAAGCTGCGGAAATCGACGGGGCAGGTCGATGGAGCAAACTATTTAAGATTACGCTTCCATGCCTTGTTCCAACGATAGCCATACTGCTCATATTCTCCCTCAGCGGAATACTGAACGCGGGTTTTGACCAAATCTGGCTGATGCAGTCCCCGGCAACATTAAGCGTCTCGGAGATATTGGACACCTATGTCTTAAAAACAGGCCTCCAACAGGGGCAATTAGCCTATTCTACGGCCATTGGTTTATTCAAGTCTGCGATCTCGCTGCTGCTCATTGTTGCTGTCAATAATATATCCAGGCGCGTGAGCGACGTATCGTTATGGTAATCAGCTAGCGCTGAAGATGAGGAGGTGTGTGTATGGGTGCGAGAAGGCTGACGACAGCAGATAAAATGTATATGACGCTTAACTATTCGGTGCTGTTGTTATTCTGCGCTACAGCACTATATCCATTTATCTATTTTCTAGCCCTTTCCTTCAATGACGGCTACGATGCGATGAAGGGTGGAATCTATTTTTTTCCTAGAGTTTTTACATTAGAGAACTATGCGAAAGCTTTTAGCAACTCTTTAATCTTAAATTCGTTTTATATTTCCATTACCCGAACCCTTGTGGTAACGGTTGCCTCTGTGTTTTTGACGGCCTTATTAGCCTACGCACTTTCACGGAAAGGTTTGCCTGGAAGAAAATATATTGTATTCTTCTTTTTCTTTACCACCTTGTTCAGCGGAGGACTTATTCCGACTTTTATCCTGTTCCGGCAATTACACATCCTGGATACGTTTTGGGTGTTGGTGTTGCCGTCCCTATATAGTTTTTTCAATGCGATTATCATGAAAACCTTCTTCGACGGGATTCCTGAAGCTCTGTCGGAATCGGCCCGAATCGACGGAGCAAGTGAGTTGGCGGTATTTGCAAGAATCATATTGCCTCTTTCGATGCCGGTGCTTGCTACCATTGCCTTGTTTGTCGGAGTGGGCGTGTGGAATGACTGGTTTACCGGTCAGTTTTTCATCCAGAATGAAAAACTGCAGCCTGCAGCTACGTTCCTTAATAAGATGATCAGCGAAGCTTCTTTCCAGTCAATGACGTCGGGAAATAGCGGATCTGCTATTCAAAACATGACCCAGACTCAGATGGAACTGCGAGGAGTAACGCCGGAAGCCTTGAGGATGACTTTCGTCATCATTATTACGACCCCGATTATCTGTGTGTATCCATTTCTACAGAAATATTTTGTAAAAGGCGTATTGGTAGGCTCTCTTAAGGAGTAGTTGGTATAAAAGGTAAAGCCTTTTATATAAAAACTTCCAGTGGAAGGGGATTGTAGTATGAGGAGGAACAAGCGTAGGAGTGTTCTTGTTATGACACTAATCGCTTTACTGCTTTTAGTGACCATGACGGCATGCACGGGAAAAGGCGGAGGGGAAGATGCAGGCACGGTTGACACAGGTCCGAAGGAGCAAGGTAGTGAAGAAATAAAACCGGTAACCTTGACTTTTCTCAGTGCTTGGAACGGTGGCGGAGCCGGTTTCCCGCAGGATCAGAAGAATAATCCTGTAGCCCAAAAAATTAGGGAGAAAACCGGAGTAACGTTAAAACTGGAATCCATCACAACAAGCGAAGTAGAAAAACTAAACACCATATTTGCTTCCGGTACGGTTCCGGATATTGTTAACGCACCATTCTGGTCGACTACAGGAGGAGAAGGACAAGTCATCAAGAAAGCGGCCATGGAAGGACAGCTTCTGGATTTAACACCATATCTCGATAAATACCCGAATATTAAGAGACTTGTGACTACCGGGATTGCAAAGGATTTTGCCGAGTTCGATCTCAATAGTCCCGATTTTGAAGGCAAGACTTATCTCATTCCTACGGAGACCCCGGACGGCACCCCTGAGAGCATTCATAATTGGAATTACGGTCTTTTTGCCAGGGGGGATATCCTGAAAGCTTTAAATGTAAAAGCGGAGGATATTGATACGCAAGAAGAACTATATGATCTATTGGTCAAGATCAGAGATGGAGGTTTTAAGGATATTGGCGGGAAACCGGTCATCCCGGCCGGAACGATGTGGAATGGATGGGATTCCGGCCAATTCCTTGCCGGGTGGTCGGATTACACGATTTCGGACTTCCATCAAGTGGATGGAAAACTGATTCACTGGACGCAATCCAAGGACCATGAAGCTAAGTTGTTATACATGAGGAAGTTATTAACGGAAGGTTTATTTGATCTTGAAGCCTTTAACAATACGAGTACAACAGCGAATGAAAAGCTTACGACGGGTAAACTTGCCGTATTTGGAGCCCAGCCGATGTTAGATGATTTACAAAAAACGCTTTATAAGACGAATCCGGAAATGCAATATGAACTACTCGGGCCTATGAAGAATAAGAGAGGAGACATTCGAACGCAAGTGGAAAAACCCGGCCGTTCCGGTTTCCCTGCCCTATTCTTAAGCGCGAACATCAAAGATCCTGATGCGGCATTACGTTACATTGATTATGTCAACAGCGAAGAAGGCCGATTGCTTGCTTATTTCGGGATCGAAGGAACGCACTACACCATGGAAAACGGGTTACCCCGGTGGATTCCTGATGTGAAAAAACAATTCGATGATAACCCGGATCTGAAAAGAGACGCAGGGCTCAATTATCTTCCAGGAAGATTCATCGGGGCATTCTCCAATGATATTACTTGGCCTATGCCCGAGGATCAAAAAACGAAGTGGAAAAAGTTGGAGGAGAGTCTCTCAGCAAAAATGCCTATCAAAATTATAGACAAAGTAAGCGCCAACTACCTTGCAAGAGAGTGGCCCAAATATCAGGAATTTATAAGCAAAACCAGCAGTTTGAATTTCGATGAGGAATTTAAGAGAGCGTATTTTGCGGCGTCAGATCAAGAAGCTCTAGATATGCTTCATAGTGTTCAAGAAAAATTTAGAGCTGCCGGCGTGGAAGAAATGGCGGAGTTTGTGGCTCAAAAAGCTGCAGAACGAGATGATGTAGGGTTCTAAGTGAAGGAAGTTTATCCATGGGATGGTGTCACTGCCATCCCAGATCACTTTGATTAAAAGAATACGGAGGGAAGACGAATGTTGAACGTTGCGATGTTAAGTAAGTGGCATGTACATGCAGATGATTACGCAAGAAGGTTACAATCTCACGGTAACGTTAAACTCACAGCAGTCTGGGACGAGCAGCCTGAACGCGGAAGCGAATGGGCTGCCCAATTGGGAACGGATTTTGAAGCGGATTTGGACACGCTGCTAGAGCGGGAAGACATCGATGGCGTCGTGGTGGATGCCCCTACAAGCATGCATGCAGACGTCATGGTAGCAGCTGCTGAGGCCGGCAAACACATCTTTACCGAGAAAGCCATGGCTCTTACCGTAGCAGAATGCGACCTTATTTCTGCAGCGGTACGCAAAGCAGGCGTCAAGTTCTGCATTTCATTTCCCGCTCGCACAAGGCCTCACCAATTGTTTGCGAAGCAGCTGATCGATGACCATGTATTAGGGGACGTCACGCTTTTGCGCATCCGGAACGGCCACGACGGCGCATTGAACAATTGGCTTCCGGAATACTGGTACGATGAGAAGCAAACCGGCGGTGGAGCGATGATGGATTTGGGATGTCATCCGATGTACTTAGCCAGTTGGATGTTGGGTCAGCCCAAACGAATCACCTCCATGTTTCATTATTTCACCCATCGTGCAGTGGAAGATAATGCGCAGTGCTCCATTGAGTTCGTAAACAACGCGGTCGCACTGGTCGAAACAAGCCTTGTTACCTACAAAACTCCTTCTGCCCTTGAGATTTACGGTACGGAGGGCACCCTGATGATCTCAGATGATACCGTTAGAGTCATCTCGAAGAACCTCGATTTACCTTTTTCCGGATGGATTTCACCCAATCAACTCCCTAAAGAGCAGCCGCTTCCGATTATCCAATGGGCAGATGCATTGATTCATGACAAGCCAATGCCCTTTGGATTGGAGGACGGGACGAAATTGACGGAGCTATTGGAAGCGGCTTACATCGCGCATAAGGAAAACCGAACGGTAGAGTTTAAATAACGCGGGGGAGGGAATGCGATGAGAACCGTAAAAGTAGGGATCATCGGTTGCGGAATGATTGCGAACGGCAAACATATGCCGTGTTTGTCCAAGTTAGATAACGTACAGATGGTGGCCTTCTGCGACTTGAAGCCGGAAAGAGCCGAGGAAGCCGCGGAAAAATACGGCACGCAAGGCGCTAAGGTGTTTACCAATTACAAGGATCTGCTTGCTATGGAGGAGATTGAGGTCGTACATGTGCTAACACCGAACAGCTCCCACGCGACGATTTCTATTGATGCTCTTGAATGCGGCAAACATGTCATGTGCGAAAAACCAATGGCCGTCACAGGTGCGGAGGCCAAAGCGATGTACGAAGCCCACTCGCGAACAGGCAAGAAACTAACCGTCGGGTACCAGAATCGTTCCAACGCCAAAAGCCAGCTGTTAAAAAAGATGATCGCCGATGGGGAACTTGGAGATATCTATTTTGCAAAAGCTGTCGCTACCCGAAGACGAGGCGTACCTACATGGGGCGTGTTTCTAGATAAAGAGAAACAAGGGGGCGGTCCTATGATCGATATTGGAACCCACTCCCTTGATCTGGTCCTATGGTTGATGGATAACTATGAACCGGAGAGTGTCGTCGGCAGTGTCTTCCATAAACTGAAGCATACCGAAAATGCCGCGAACGAATGGGGAGCCTGGGATCCCAACGAATTCGAGGTAGAAGATTCGGCGTTCGGGTATGTGAAATTTAAAAACGGAGCTACGGTCATCATTGAAACAAGTTGGGCCCTTAACATTGCGGAAGGTGGTGGCAACCTGCTTTGCGGAACGAAGGGGGGAGCGGATTTTGCTAAAAATGAACTGCGAATCAATGGCGAGAGGGACGGGAGCTTGTTCCTGAATAAAATTGAGGTGAATCCGAATGCAAGAGAACTGTTCAGGGGAGATGAAATGACCGATTTCGAGTATGAAGCTAAACAATGGATTCACAGTATCGTGAACGATACCGAACCCTTGGTTAAACCGAGGGAAGCTATGATTGTTTCACAAATATTAGAAGCCGTGTATATATCCGCAGATACAGGCAAAACCGTTTATTTTGATTAGGAATAAGGACGTGAAATATAAAATCAGCCCCTTCATTTGTATGATTTACATTGTACCATCATAAAACAAATCTTGTGTCCGATGACAAGAACATATAGACATTGAAAGTCGCTAATTTAGCGGCTTTTTTGTTTTGCCGGTTTGATGGATCTAATCATTTTCCAATCGCGATTTCATTAAGCTAACTGGTAGGAAGAGGTAATAAATGAATATATCTATAATCCACCTTTCATCGTTGTCTTCTTTTCCAATATGATGATTATGTATGGCACAAGCAAATCAGAAACTGTATAACGGACAAATCGACAGGGGTGTTTACCTTAACCATTCACCTTGTAAAAAAACGATTGGAGGACTTCATAATGTGCGAAATAACAGCCGAAACGTTGACACCGATCATAAGTAAAATGCTCGGTACACCAATAATCTCCACCGATTTCCAAACCAAACCATTACATGGTGGTACAGTGGGGAATGTCCAGCTTGTAACAGGCAATGCCAAAACCACTGACGGCGGGACGTTGCCCTATAAAATCGTTTTAAAAACGCAGAAAAAATTTGAACGTTACGACGATCCCGATTCCTGGCGCAGGGAATATGATTTTTATAAATCCAATTTCGGCGCTCTGTTTTCTGAATCATTTCGTTGGCCTGAGTGCTATCACATCGAAATGAACGAAGAAGAAAACGAAACGCAGATATGGATGGAATATATCGACGGCATATCGGGTTTAGATTTGACTGGCGATATGTATGAACGCGTAGCCGAAGAATTAGGGCGGTTCCAAGGCAAGTTATATACTGAACAGCCAATCATTTTACAGAACTTGAAAAACCTGAGCAAAGTGGATTATATGAAGAACTTCTATCTTCGCTACCGGTCATGGAATAAAGTGTACGATTACATACGCTCCGACGATTGCGAAATCCCGAAACACCTATGTAACATGCTCATCGACATTGATGAAAACGCAGACGAAATTTTCAACCGTATAGAAAAGCTGCCCATCGTGCTGTGTCACAGGGATTTTTGGGTAACAAACATATTCTATTCAGACGGTAAAACCATACTCATCGACTGGGATACCACAGGGTGGGGCTATTTAGGTGAAGATATGGCAAGTCTTATCGCGGACGAAGCCGATATTGAAAACATGGTTGAATACTACCATAGATGTATCCCGGCGTATTACAAGGGCTTTTCGGAATATGCGGATATTTCACACATAACGGATAACTGCGTTTATGAGTTGATTCTACTTATGTTCGGATACAGGCTTGTTGAGTGGTATATGGACGCAGGATCGGGAAACAAACTTCAAGAAACGGAGGATGAAAGAACGCTGCACATTCATACCCTGCAAAAAATCTTTGAGATAAGGAATGAACAATGAGAATTGGAGGTATCATGAATCTAACAGACTATGGCTTTCTACCGCAAAATTATTCAATAGACATAGAGGGGACTTATGCAAGAGTTACCGCTGTGCATAAAGGGAGCTACAGCCTTGTTACCGAGTATGGTGAATGCACCGCAAAACTAAAATCGAGTGTTTATTTCAACAACTGTACTGAGGAATTCCCCACTACTGGTGACTTTGTAGAAATTCAATACAACACAGAGGGTGAAAGCCTTATTATAAAAACGTTAAAACGCAAATCCAAATTTGCGAGAAATGATTTATCCGGTCATGGGTCTGAGTATGTCAAAACCATTAAAGAGCAGACGGTTGCTGCTAATTTCGACTATGTATTCATCATGCAATCCCTTAATCACGATTTGAATCTAAAGCGATTAGAACGCTATTTAACTCTATCATGGCAGTCGGGCGCAGTACCTGTTGTGGTGCTGACGAAATCAGATTTAATAGAAGACTACTCTGCACAACTTACTTCAGTCAAACAAATTGCGATTGGCGTGGATGTTCACGCGATCAGTGCAAAAACGGGCTATGGCATTGACGGACTTGCAGACTATTTTAAAAAAGGAAAGACCGTTGTTTTTCTCGGATCGTCGGGTGCGGGAAAATCCAGTCTTGTCAATGCTTTGGCAGGCCAGAAGGTGATGTCTGTCAAAGAAATTCGAGAAGATGATAGCAAAGGAAGACACACCACCACGCATCGTCAGCTGATTAGATTGGACAGCGGCGTGATGGTTATTGATACCCCTGGCATGCGTGAGCTTGGTATGTGGAATGTTTCTGAAGGCTTGAGAGAGAGTTTTTCTGATGTAAAACAGTTTTTAGGACGATGCAAATTTTCAGATTGTAAGCACCAAAGCGAGCCTGGTTGTGCGATAAAAATGGCGATTGAGGACGGAAACCTTGCCTATGAACGGTGGGAAAGTTATCTAACTCTTAAAAAGGAAGCTGCGTTTGTTGATGATAAAGCTACTTATTTACGCAGTAAAGACCATCAGCAAGTAACTATGAAAGTATGGGAAAGGCAGAAGAGTAAGGAGACTCGTCGTACTAACGATAAACATTGATTTTACTGATAAGCAATACGAACCAAGTGAGAAAAAAGAGAGGGCCATCCCACAAAAGGATGGCCCTAAAATTTTACAGCTACAGTCAGGTGGAGACCCCTATCACAAGTAACATTATTGGATTAGGGCAATGCAGAAGTAAGAACGGTACCTCATTGAGATATTATTTGGCTGATACGGTGTCATATCCTTGACGGCGGGTAACCAGTATTTCCGGAAGTTTATACATCAAACTGGGTACGGTATCGACCTAGTGCAAACTCAATGCCTCCCATTACCAGTCCAATGAGCCAAGGGATCAAATAGTACATCAAACGAAATAATACAAGAACCGCAGCGTTTGTTTCAGGAGGGTATCCAAGGGCCTGAAGACCAAGCAGGGTAATGAGATCAAAACCGCCAATGCCGCCAGGTGTCATACTGACAAGACCAGTCGCTACGGCGACGGTATAAATGCCTAATGCCGTTCGAAGAGGAAATTCCGGAAGTAGAGTCGCCGCAATCGCCCAGAAGGCAACGCCTGCTAATAGCCACTCCACGACAGAGACACCTACAGCTGCAACGATTATGGACAGATTCATCTGGGGCAGATTGCGGTTCAGCCATTTGCTATAGAAGGGAGTCCGCTGAAAGAGCAGGTACCCCGGCAGATAAAGCGCGATCGCCCAGACAGCATACAAGGTCCAGCGATGAGATTGAATCACCGCATCGATCGGAAACAGCCCGGTCAAATCCCCCCAAGCCAGCAGCGAAACTCCCGTAATTGTAATAGTAGCCAGAAAGGCAATACAAGCTGTTATGGTTGGTATCGAAACTCCTCGCCCTCGGTATAGGAAGGTACGAAGCGCGGCACCAACGATCCCGGCAAATCCTATAACATTGTTTGACGTGTTAGCAATCCATGCATAGCGGAAAGTCGCCCAAATCCCGAGAGGAAGCTTGAAATGATGCCGAAGCAAAAACTCATAGACGCTAACCGATGCGACTGCGACTAGGGATAGAGACAATAGAAGGAAGATTCGTGTAAGGTCGAGATGCTTAAGGATATCCAGCGTGGTAGCCCAGTCAATCCGGCCCAGCTCAGACTTTCCCGCCCAAACAATCATTCCGAGGATGATCATAGGAATCAAGATCTTCACAATTTTCATGCGATATAATGTTGAGATGAGTTTTAAATTCCCCAATCGTGCAAACTGCTTTTTCACCTTTGCCATTTGCATTCTTCCCCTTACGTTTATCGTATATCTAGTATGCCCATAAGGACTCTCATTTAAAATCCGAAGCTAAGTATCAATTATCAATTCATACTTTTCTTTTAAAGCAAATGGGGTACACCGAAACTTAACTAAGGTCATCACGCTATATGAATAGCCGCTTTCAAGCAGCGTTTTTCTGGTTTTTAAATTTGCTGATAAGATTCCCCTAAAACAGTATCATTTTTTGACATAATTTAAAGTTATTATTTACCCATCAAGCGAAATGACAAATCATTGAAAACTCTAAGAAAAGGAAGGGATTGAATATGGCAAATTATACGCTAGAGGAAAAAGACAGCTTTATCGTTTTAGGAATTGGAACGGGACTCGTTTTTGTAATTAATAGAAATGAGGAGGGAAACAAATGAGTAAGATGATCGGTGTGGAAACGACCATGAAAGTAAATACCCAGCCCCACGGAAAAATGGTTGCTTATTGGTCAGTCACATTACTACTCGCAGCAGCTATTATGCTAAGTGGTATCGGACAACTGATGCAATTTGGAGGCAACCTCGATTTAGTTACGAATCTGGGCTACCCATTATACATATTGACTATTCTCGGGATATGGAAAGTGCTTGGAGCCATCACTCTCGTCGTGCCAGGTTTACCTCGACTTAAAGAATGGGTTCACGCAGGAATCTTCTTTTTGATGACGGGTGCGGCATTGTCTCATGCATTTGCTAACGATTATGGTGATTACGGTTTTAATCTTATCCTTCCGCTTTCATATGCTGCACTAAATATCTTTTCGTGGGCTCTACGACCAGCAAAGAGCCGCTTACACTAAAATACAATTGCAACATTTTGAATATTGCGATGTTACCACATGGTTGAATCAGTGGTCATGTCAGCCCTCCGGTAGAAAACCGGGGGGCTCTTTTTTGTTTCCAAAAAAGCAGGCAACAAGGCGCTCTATTCTTATCATAGACGTAAATAGGGCTGGCTGCGTGCGTCGTTCCTTTATGAAAGAGCTGGGCGGTCTGATCGTTGGCAGCGTGTTCGGGGGTGTCCTGACGGACAATCTTGAGAAAAACAACTCCCCCGCACCGGCCAGCAGCAAGCCGGAAGCTTCGTTGCAGGATGCGCTAATGTTCTTTAATCAGGAGCAGTTTAAAATGACCGAAGCGGCGGTCGAACGGATTTATCCCGAAGATGAGAACGGTCCTGGAGCCAAGGCGCTGGGCGTAGCCTTTTTTATTGATCATCAGCTTGCAGGTCCTTGGGGATATAATGCGCGGGACTATATGATGGGTCCTTTCGTCCAAGCCCAGGCAACGCAGGGAGAGCAGTCGCGCCTGAAACGCAACGAAATGTTCACGTTGGGTCTGGAGGGACTTAAGAGTTACTGCCAGCAAAAGTATAAAAAGGTTTTTACGGAACTTGAGGCTCAGCAGCAGGATGAAGTGCTGACCGTCATGGAAAAGGAGGATAAATTTCCCATGCGCGGGGTGACGAGCAGCAGTTTCTTCAAGATGCTGAGAAATTTGACGATCGAAGGGGTCTACGCGGATCCGCTCTATGGCGGCAACCGGAATATGAACGGGTGGAAGATGCGGAATTTTCCGGGCAACCAGATGAGTTATGCCCAGCAGATTACGAAGGAAGGGCTGGTTCAGATGAAGCCGAAGAGCCTGCAGGCTCACATGAGCGAATAAATTTCACAGATATAAGGGGACATCAGACGTGGGCAAATTACCTAAAGTACCAGTGGTTATTGTTGGAATGGGTTGGGTCGGCGGCATTATTGCGGCCGAACTGACCAAAGCGGGCATCCAGGTAGTCGGATTGGAGCGCGGAAAGAGCCGAAGCACAGAGGATTATTTCATGGATCATGACGAGCTCCGGTACGCGCGGCGTTTTGAACTAATGCAGGATCTATCCAAGGAAACGATCACCTTCCGCAATTCGGAGTCAATGAGGGCGCTGCCGATGCGCAGCTATGGCTCCTTTCTGCTGGGAGACGGGCTCGGCGGTGCCGGATCGCACTGGAACGGGCAGACGCACCGCTTCCTGCCGTATGACTTTGAAATCTACAGCCAGACGGTCGATCGGTATGGAAAAGGCAAAATTCCCACGGGCATGCAGCTGCAGGACTGGGGAATCACTTATGACGAAATCGAACCGTACTACGACAAGTTTGAGCAGGTAGCCGGCATTTCGGGGGAATCGGAAGCCAATCCGATGCTTGGCAAACGGTCCCATCCGTTTCCGACCCCGCCGATGAAGAAAACGCCGATTTTGCAGCGGTTCGAAGAGGCGTCGAAGAAACTCGGATACCATCCGTACATGATCCCTTCGGCAAACCTGAGCGAGAACTACAAAAATCCCGACGGCATATCCCGGGCAGCCTGCCAGTACTGCGGATTTTGTGAGCGGTTCGGCTGCGAGTACGGTGCCAAGGCGGATCCTGTCGTTACCGTCATTCCGACGGCGATGGCCACCGGCAAGCTGGAGGTGCGCACCTTCTCGAACGTGACCGAAATTCTCCATGACGGCAAAAAAGCGACCGGCGTGGTGTACATCAACACAGTGACCGGGGAAGAGGTGACCCAGCCGGCGGACGTGGTCGTTCTCGGCAGCTTCATGCTGAACAATGCGCGCCTGCTGTTGAACTCCAAGCTCGGGACGCCTTACAACCGGAAGACCGGACGGGGGACCATCGGCCGAAATTATGCGTATCAGGTCAACTCCGGACATGCGGTCGGCTTTTACGATGACGAAGAGTTCAGCACGTTCATGGGCGCCGGGGCGCTCGGGATGGAGTTCGACGACTTCAACGGGGATAATTTCGACCATTCCGATTTGAAGTTTCTGCACGGGGCTGGAATCCGGATCAGCCAGAACGGCCTACGTCCGATCGAGAACAATCCGGCGCCGCAGGGTACGCCGACCTGGGGCAAGAAGTGGAAGGAGACCACACTAAAGTATGCCAACCGGGTGCTGACTGTGGCGACGCAAGGGGCTAGCCTGCCCTGGAAGCACCATTACCTGGATCTGGATCCGACTTATAAGGACATTTACGGCAAACCGCTGCTGCGGATTACGTTTGATTTCGAAGATCAGGACCGAGAGCTGACGAAGTTTCTGGCAGCCAAGGCGGGCGAGGTTATGAAGGAAATGGGGCCTTCCCATGTGGAGATCAAGGACAAGCTGGACCCGTATAATATCGTTCCTTACCAGTCCACCCACAATACCGGAGGCGTCATTATGGGAGCGGACCCGGAAACGTCGGCCGTGAACAGTTACCTGCAGATGTGGGAAGCGGAAAATGTGTTTGTGGTGGGTGCTTCGGCATTCCCGCATAATAGTGGATACAATCCGACCGATACCGTCGGCGCGCTCTCCTACAGGGCGGCGGAAGGGATCCAGAAATATTTGAAACAGGGAGACATGCTTGTCTGAACGGGCAAGTCCTTCCATGCTTATGCGATTAACATGCTACTTCATGAGACTTCATGGGAAGGGAGGGATCGGCTATGCTTTCGACGATTGGAATACCGGGGCTGCTGCTGTTGCTGCTGCTCGCCCTGCTGCTGTTCGGACCGTCCAAGCTGCCTCAGCTTGGCAGGGCGGTGGGAGCGACACTTCACGAATTCCGCAACTCCGCTCGTCATCTGACGGAAGAGGACGAAGAGAAGCAGGACGCGGGGCGCCGCCAGGAAGATCACTAGGAATGGTTTGTTTGGTTCGAAGATGGCAACTTAATTATTTTATCTGGAGGGATTTGACATGAAAAAATGGATGTTGATTGGACTTACCTTGCTGCTGGTTGTGGTGCTGAGCGCATGCGGAGGCGGCGGCAGCTCGTCGGACGAGTCCTCGTCTTCAGACGGATCGGATGGTGTAAAAGAAATTAAGGTGACGGCGTCAAACTTTAAGTTCGAGCCTACCGAGATTAAAGTCAAAAAGGGCGAAAAAGTCAAAATTACGCTGGAGAACAAAGATGGAAATCACGGCCTGGCCATTCCCGATTTCAACGTTGACCTACAGCAGCCTGGCTCGACCGAATTTACCGCCGATCAAGTTGGTGAGCATGAATTCCACTGCTCCGTCATGTGCGGAGCCGGTCACAGCGATATGAAGGGGACCTTGATTGTTGAATAAATATGTATGCGGTTGAGACCGCCGGATTGCCGCCTGGATGACTGCGGGAGGCAGATCAAGAAAGCGTTGACCAGCCGGACCATAAAGGTTCGCGCTGGCGGCGCTTTTTTTGCATATTGTGAATTCAGCAATCTATGAGAATTGTCTGAATCGATGACATGATAGTTTTTAGGAAGAGATAATAAATGAATATATCTATAGTCGACATATCATCGTTGTCTTCTTTTCAAATATAATGTTTGTGTATTATTCAATAAATCGTCCACGCTCAGGACTGTGGTTGGATTCATGTTAGAAGATAATAAGTTCTTGACTATGACGTTAGGTCATAGTGCATAGTTCTCTATGAATACATAACTAGGAGTGAGAGAAATGAATATAAAATCACTGCGTTCAGATCATATTTATCAAAAAGTTGCCCAAGCTTCACCCGAGGAAAAGCTTGAATTATTCAGAAACGAAATGATGGCTCCCTTTATGAAACAATGGCAAATTCAACAGATTCCTTTTAAAGCTGAAGAGGCGAATGGTTTTGACGTTATTACGTTTAATAGTATGATGCATCGATCCCCTGATCAGATTACCCCTCAGATTTCGGCAGAGATCGAGCTGATTTCGTCCGAATCATTTTGGTTAGAGTGTGAGCATGCTGTGAAGAAAAGCCTGCATCTATTTGTAGAGCATGAAATTAACCTCCCCGTGTCCGATTATTTGTTTACCATTCAACTAGGGAATCCGGAAAACGGTGCCTTAGCAATAAACGAAGGATATAGCGGCTTTGGGGGCATTCCTGGGTTTATCTGGGTTACACTCTTGCCAAATGAGTACACGATTCCTCGAATGAAGGCTGCGCTGGCGCACGAATGCAACCATAATGTGCGATATCAATTTATTCAGTGGGATCACACGGTTAATCTGGGCGAGCTGATTGTAAGTGAAGGATTAGCTGAAAACTATGCTACGTTCATGTTTGGAGAAGAATTGCTCGGCCCTTGGGTAACGAAAACAAATGCAGAAACACTGAACAGGCGCATAAAGCCTGTGCTTAGAGAGCAATTGCAATTAACTGGGTTTGATCAATTTGCTCCGTATCTTTACGGTGACGAGATTGCAAAACTTCAAAACTTTAAACCGGTTAACATGCCTTATAGTGCCGGATACGCTTGCGGATATCATTTAATCCAATATTATTTAAGAAAAACAGGAAGAACGATTTTCGAGGCCACAATAACACCTGCTGCTCAAATACTAGACGAGGTAAAAGAATTTTGGAATGAAGAAACCATTATTAGTTATTAATGATTAAGCTAACGGGGAACGATAGCTTAATCAAAATAAGAAGGCAGCCGATCAATGTGATCAGTTGCCTTCTCGTTTTTTCGGGAAAAATGAACTGCGCACTAAAGCGGATAAGGAGGGGAAGGGTAACCTTCCATTGAATAATCGAGGCATAGGGACAGAACTTTTCTCTACTTCTCAACACGCCAATCTACCTTTTTCAAGATCAATACGATGGAGACCAGCGAGAAAAACAAGAGTACAAGCGAGTTCCAAGCGACAGACCCGGACCAACCCGATATCAGCACCTCCCGCATGGCCTCAGCTGCGTAAGTGGTTGGGAAGATATAAGAGAACCATTGCAAGATCACAGGCAATTGATCCATATCCACCATGACAGGCGTCAAAAACGAGATGAACATCATCAACGCCTGGACCAGCATATTCGTCAATTGATGGCTAGGCGACCAGAAGCCGATCAGTACACCCGCGCCAACCACGCTAAAGACGGTGAGCAGCAATACAGGGACAAGTCCCCAGCTGTAGTGGAATTGAATGCCGTAAGCAAGTTGACCAATCATCGCCAGGATAATAAAAGACGGTACGCACATGATCAAGCCGCGCAGCAGATTGGCGAAGATGAAGTTTACCTTGGCAATCGGCAGGGACGAATAGTACGTGAAGTGGCCTTGATGCTTCTGCCAAGATATCTCCTGAGCCATGGAATTGAGGCCCATGACGATTAAGCCGAAGAGCATATTTCCTGTAATAATACGGGTCATGACAGCCGGCGTTGGGTCGACCGTAAAGAATTTGAGAAACAACAGCGTCGTTAAAGGAAACATGCATGCCATGATGAAAATCCAAACCCATGCCTCGCGGATAATCGTGAATTGAATGCGGGCCAGGATCAGCCATTCCGTCATTCTGCGTTGGATTATGCTCTGCTGCTGGTGCCCTTGGAGAAAGACCGCTTCTTGCAGTTGCAAGTCATGACTTTGCATGGATGGTTTCATCTGTTCCATGTTAGACCACCTCCGTTTTGGCAGGCTGATCCTGTTCGTCATCGATATGGAAATAGACATCCTCAAGATTCGGCGGGACCAATGAATACTCTTCGATTGGTAACTGCTGCTCAGTCAAGACGTCAATCGCGTGGCTGGCATCTTGCTTCTCAATCAGTGTCCGGATTCGGTTTTCTCCTGTTTTGGTCCACTGTCCCAGCGCGCTTAAGCTTCGGCAAACATAATCGCTCTCGCCTAAGGAAGTCGTAATTTCCAGCTTCATCCGCTGATCGACCCTTTGTTTTAAGACACTGACATGATCGATGGCCAATAGCTTGCCGTGATTTACAACAGCTACTCTGTCTACGACCTGTTCGGCCTCCAGCACGTTGTGTGTCACCAAGATTACGGTTACTCCTTGGCGATTGCGTTCCTGAATCAGATCCCATACGAGCCTTCTCTTTTTAGGGTCCAGTTCATTGGTCGGTTCATCCAGGATCATGACGGGGGAAAAGCCGATCAAGCAAGTACCAATCCCGATTAAACGCTTCTGTCCGCCAGAAACGTTTTTCAAGAGCTTATGACGGAGGTCATGCATTCCAAAACGTTCCAACAATTCCTCTGTTTGGTTTACGGCGGACTCCTTCGTCAACCCCCGCAATCTTCCCGTAAAATACAAAGCTTCCCAGGTTTTTAAACTGGTCAGGGCGTGAGGCTCTTGCGAGTAGTAGGCCACCTCCTGAGCAACTCGCTTGGTTTGGGTCTGTACGCTGGTTCCTTTATAACGTACCGAACCTGAGGTGGGAGCAAGGTGGCCTACCATCTGCTTGATTAGCGTGGATTTTCCTGCTCCATTCGGACCGAGCAAACCGAGAATCTCCCCTTGTTGAACGTCGAAGCTTATGTTTTGATTGGCGATAACCTTTCCTTTTTTGTACGTTTTATTCACATGCTCTAATTGATAGATCAGCCTCATCATTCTTGCCCCTTTCTGCTCGTACTATGGTTTTGCTGCTACGTGTATGAACCCCGAGAGAGTATGTATTCTTTGACTGATCAATGCTGTGATTGAGCTGGTGCCTAAGTATACTTAACGGTAAATGAGCAGGCGTTAATATTAAGATACCGTATTGCTCTGCCAAGGAGTGACGGGCGACAGAATGGTTTTCGTCTCTGTCTCAAGACGGAGACGGCATGCTGAGCTCTAGATCCCAATATTACGATCACAAGATATATGTAACGCCATTCCGCGAAAAAGCGGGTGATGATAGTGAACGTACGCGGAGTTCATGCTTAGAGCGGAAGAAAACGAAAAGCTGGACAAAATCACGAATTGATTGTGAGCATATGAAGTTAGGGGAGGAAACCCATGAGCCTGCTCTGTCGTCATTGGAACAACATAGCTAAGAGGGGGCTCACCTTCGACTATATCTCCACAAAGCAAGTAGTGAATCGCCTCCCAGGATCTATCAATATCCAGTCCGGGATAATCCTCTATTTTCAAATTCTCCAATGCAATTTCGCCGGTAGCGATTTGCTGCACCAGTTTGTCATCAATAGCAAAGTAATATCCGTACATGCCCATGTTGTCACCCTTCTCCATTTTTAGTAGTGACTCTACTGAACTATCTAAATGTAACACCCGGAAATTGTGTATTTCAAGGAATATTGGATATAATCGTCAAATTTAAGTGTTTAAAGTAAAGTTTGAGGGTGCTGCCTCTATCTATTATTAGGATAAGGTGGAGGAAATGGTGTGAAATTGAGCACCGATTACTTAAGTAGAAATGTGATACAATCAAAAAAGTTTGGCCTTTCAATATGACAAGAAAAAGGGAGTGGAATAATGAAAAAGGGTTTGCTCATAGCTTCAGTTTTATTACTAAGTCTTGTGTCAGTAGCTTGTAACAACGATAATAGTGTATCGAATGAAGTGGGGATACAGGAAATTAAAGAAAAAGTCCATGCGTATAGTGTTGGTACCTTTGAGGATGTAACTGCATCTATTACATCACATGAACTAATTGTGACTGATAATGGTAAAAAGACTTCTTTTGACCTTCCAGAGAACGAATTTTTTGTTTCGATTGCACCGTTTGTTGAATACACACATGAATGTGCTATCCACAATTTAACGGGGTGCCAAGGCGAATTAGTAGAAAAAAACTTCGATGTGCTTATTCGGGATGAAGAAGGTAATGTGGTGATGGATGAAAACATTACTTCTTTAAAGAATGGTTTTATTGATCTATGGTTACCGCGAGATCGGACATATCAAGTGAAAATTGAGTATGATGGCAAAACAGTAGAATCTGAAATCGCTACTTTTAAAGATGACAATACTTGTATCACAACGATGCAACTAACATAACAAACAATAAAGCATTAAAGCCTGATCGTTCGGGCTTTTTTATTTTATGGGTATAGGTGGAATCAGGAACTTTTTCATAGGCCTCTTAATTTATGGTAGGAATGCTCAAAAAAGTAAAAGAATTTACCCCTCTGTTGAAAGATTATCTCCCTATCACAAGTGAAGGTTTAGCACTACTATAAGGGTAGGTTGTAAGAGATTCGAGAAAAGTTGTTGCGCAGCAACACTTTAGTCCATTACCGCTACACCCGGTTACACGGCATGATTTCCTCCCCTGCGCAGTACTGAACTGCCTGTATGATGAGCTGCTGCGATGTAAGTACAAGCCACGTTTTTTTGTTTCTGCTGTCAAGATATTCAATCAACTGGAACCGCACAAAGTATTAACCTGCCTAATTAGCATGACTCTCTCTCCAATAGCATGAGCATGCCCAATCAGCAATATTCCACACAAAAAGCATGAGCTGCCAGTCAACATGATCCCCTCACAATGGCATGAAATAACCCGCTCAGCATGATCCCACACATAAGCATGAACTTGCTTATTCCGTACGAAACAGCCACATTGGCACAAATTTGCCGCAGAATTTCTTTTTTGAACGGCTTGATTGCTCCAGATTGTTCTTTTTCGTTAAGACAGAGAAACAATGTAGGTTTGTTTGCATTCTGAATGTTCATTAAAAAAGAATAGTTGGAAAATAACGTTCGTTATAAAGAAGTTAGTAAGTTTTATTTTTCCAAAGACTACTCCACAAGGAGAGTGTATTCATGTTTAGAGAGATGCATAAGTCCAAAATTCACCGTGCTGTCGTGACGGAGGCCAATTTGAATTACGTGGGAAGCATAACCATCGATCAGGATATTTTGGATGCATCGGACATCCTGGAGAACGAAAAAGTGCAAGTTGTCAATATAAATAACGGAGCCAGGCTGGAGACGTATGTCATAACAGGTCCAAGAGGCTCGGGTATGGTTTGCTTGAACGGCGCTGCTGCCAGACTGGTGCAGCCGGGCGACCGCGTCATTATTATTTCTTATGCAATGATGGAGGAATCGGTAGCCCGGACGTATCGTCCGCATGTCGTCATTTTGGACGAGCATAATCGCATCGTAACGGAGGATTATCAAGAACTGCATTCCACAACGGTGTAATAAAAGACAGAACGGAGGGCTGCCGACTATGAGAACCATCCGTAATTTGTCCGGCGTATTGCTGGCGCGCAAGGAAAACGATGCGGGAATTTTATTTTGCGAAAGCGGTCAGGAGCGTTACTTGTCGTATGGCCAATTACTTGTATTGGCCGGAAGGGCGCTCCATCTGCTGCGCGAGCAGGGCCTTGAGCCAGGCGACTTTGCCGTTATGCAGACGGAAGATAACGAACGGTTTATCCTTCTATTCTGGGCTTGCGTGCTCGGCGGCATTGTCCCTGTACCTGTGACGGCGGCGCGTACGGACGAAGGACACAAAAAGCTGATCCAGGTATGCAAGCAGTTGGAAGCTCCGAGATTGCTCTGTGATGAGGAGCTTTGGCCGGGAATTCAAGGCTACGCTTTGAAGCACGGGGAGGCGGAGGCGCTGGCCCAGCTCGAGTCCGGTAGCGTGCCGGTTTCTGAGATATTTGCAGCGGCTGCGGATGCAGTTCGGCCCGAGGCTGAGTCATATGACGCAGCCGAGACGGACACCGCATTCATCCAGTTTACATCAGGTTCTACCGGAGATCCGAAGGGGGTCGTATTAACGCACGGCAATATTCTGTCGAACATGCGCGCCATTATCCTTGGGGCGCAGTCGACGGAGAGGGATTCTTCGCTAAGCTGGCTGCCATTGACGCATGATATGGGACTCATCGGTTTTCATCTTTCGCCCCTGTTTTGCGGCATGAATCAGTTGCACTTGCCAACCTCGACGTTTGTGCTTCATCCGATGAAATGGCTGGAACTTACGCATAAGCATCGGGTGACATGCCTCTCTTCGCCGAATTTCGGCTATGTACATTTTCTGCAGCATTGGAAGCCGGAAGGGGCGGCGGCATGGGATTTATCTTGCGTCAGGTTGATTTTTAACGGGGCCGAACCGATATCAGCCGCCCATTGCCGCGATTTTCTGGAGGCGATGAAGCCGTACGGGTTAAAGGGGAATTGCATTTTCCCGGTGTATGGGCTTGCGGAAGCAAGTCTGGCCGTGACGTTCCCGGGGACGGAAGATCACCTGAATACCGCCCTGCTTGAGCGCCAATCGCTCGCTGTCGGACAGCCTGTACGAATGGCCGCGCACGGGGATCATGCCGCGATCGAGATCGTCGAGCTGGGTTTCCCCGTACAAGAGTGCGAGGTGCGCATTTGCGACGAAACGGGAAACCCTTCGGCAGCAGGCAGCGTAGGCTTGATTCATATTAGAGGCCGCAACGTTACAAGCGGCTACTATAAGCGGCCCAATGTAAACAAGCAAACGATTTTCCCGGACGGTTGGCTGAATACGGGAGATTTGGGTTTCTTGCTGGAAGGGCGTTTATATGTGACGGGCCGCATGAAGGACGTCATTTTCGTCAACGGGCAAAATGTGTATCCGCATGACCTAGAGACGTTGATCAGTAGCCTGAAAGGGGCCGAAATCGGGAAAACGGCAATTGCCGCCGTTCAGGATCTGACGACCAAACGGGATGCGATCGCCGTTTTTATTCAGCATCGCGGCAAGACCGGCGGATTTGTACCGCTGATGGCTGAGGTGAAAAAACTGCTGAACAGATCGGCCGGTCTGGACGTTGCTTTTATTGTCCCCATTCGGCGAATTCCGAAAACGACCTCCGGTAAAATCAGGCGCTACGTATTGGCGGAAGCGCTGCGCGAAGGCGAGTTTGCCGAAACGCTTGCCGAGTTGGCTGAGCTGGAAGCGGCGGCCACGCTTAAGCGGTGTGATGCGGAAGGCGGCGATGCCTTGCGCGGGGATGTCGGCTTGGAGCCAGCCATGGAGACGGAAGAGCGGATCATGACCATCTGGCGCGAGGTGTTGAAAAAGGATTCCATAGGCCGGAAGGACAGCTTTCTCGAACAAGGAGGCAATTCGCTCAAGGCGGCTTATGCCGCCGCCAGGCTGCAAGAGACGTTTGGCGTCGAGCTTACCCTTACCGAGCTGTTTTTGCATGATACGGTGGGTTCGCTGGCCGCTTTGCTGGAGCAAAAGGCCCAGGAGGGCGAAGGAACAGCCGCCGCCGTCCCTCCGCTGGTGTCCAAAGCAGAGGAGCGGACGGTTTATCCGGCGACCTCGACGCAAAAGCGACTGTTCATTTTGGAAGAGCTGAATCCGGGGCTGCTGGGCTACAATCTGCCGTTTGCGGTCCAGGTGAAGGGCCCGCTCGATATTGAACGATTCCGCGCGGCGTGGCAGGCGCTGATTGAGCGGCATCCGGCGCTGCGGACGTCCTTTTATATGGAAGATGGCAATGTGATGCAGCGCATTGAGCAGGCGGTTGAGCCTCCGCTTGCCGTCGTTGACGGAAGCAGCTGGCCGGCGTCTGTGCTGACGATGCGGCAGCGCAGCTTCCTGCAGCCGTTTGATCTGGAGCAAGCACCGCTGCTGCGCATGGAGCTTGTGCTGCTTGAGCGTGAGTCAAGTGTGCTGCTGCTGGATATGCATCATATCATTACGGACGGAACGTCGATGGGCATTTTGATGTCCGATCTTACGAGGTTTTATGAGGGGAACGCGCCGGAGCCGTTGTCCATTCATAGCGGGGATATAGCGCTGTGGGAGGAAACGGGCCGAAGCGGCGGCTGGCTAGAGCGTCAGAAGCTTTATTGGCATGAAATCTTTCGGGATGGTGTGCTGTCTCCGGCGCTTCCGTCCCCCCGTCCAAGGCCGCAGAAGCCAAGCTACCGCGGGGCAATTGAGCGCTTCGAGCTGGAGCCGGAGCTTGCCTTATCGCTGCGGGCGTTAGCTAGACGTGAGGGCGTAACATTATACACCGTCCTGCTTTCGATTTATTATGTGCTGCTGGCGAAATATACGGGCGAATCCGACATCGTTGTCGGCACAGCAGCTGCGAGACGGGGGCGGCCGGAGCTGCAAAGCGTAGTCGGGATGTTCGTCAACATGGTTCCGATCCGCCTGCGCGGGCAAAGCGATTTGCGCTTCGATCAATGGCTGATGCAGGTCAATGGGGAGGCGCTTGCGGCTATCGGCAATGGGGATGTGCCTTATGAAGAAATAGCCGAGTTGGCGAATGTGAAACGGGAATATGGGCGGAATCCGCTGATTGATTCGGTGTTTACGCTGCAAAATATGGAGCTGCCCGAATGGCGGGGCAAGAATGTCGTTTATGCACCCCAAGCGATGGACAGCGGCTCGGCCAAGTTTGACCTGACTTGGGAGTGCGCGGATAACGGCGTTAGTATCGCATTTACGCTGGAGTATGCGCTGGATTTGTACGATGAGCGTGCCGCCCGACAATTGGCTCGGCATTATGTAGCGCTGGCCCGGGCAGTCGCCGCGCAGCCGCATGCGGCGCTTGGCGAGCTTGAACCCATCGATGCGCAAGAGCGGGAACGGCTGCTCCGGCGTGGACGTTCATTCGCCGCACCGCCGCAGGAGCTGTCGCTGCACAGGCTGTTTGAACGGCAAGCGGTGGAGACACCGCAGAAGATTGCCGTTGAAATGGGCGAGAGGGCGTATACCTACGGCGAGCTGAACGAACGTGCCAATCGGTTCGCGCGCGCGCTTGTGCGGCGCGGCGTTGCGCCGGGGGCAAAGGTGGCTCTGCTGCTCTTGCGTTCGCCCGATATGATTACGGCGATATTGGCTGTGCTGAAAGCGGGAGCGGTCTATGTGCCGATTGACCCGCAATATCCCGAAGAACGGATTTTGTTTATGCTGCAGGATACAGAAGCGCGGGTGATCGTGACTGCGGCTGCGATGATGGAGATGGTCGCACGGCTTGCCGGAGACAGCATAGATGTCGTCGACATGGATGGACTCGATACAAGATGGGACGGCGAGTCCGGCCATAATCTGGACTTTGATGGCTCGGCAGACGATCTCGCTTATATCATGTACACGTCCGGATCGACGGGCAAGCCGAAAGGGATTATGACCACGCATCGCAATGTGTCCCGGATTGCTGTCCATACCGATTATGTAAGCATTTCGGAAAACGATGCGCTGTTGCAGCTTTCCAACTATGCCTTTGACGGTTCAACGTTCGATTTGTACGGAGCGCTGTTGAACGGCGCGAAGCTGACGCTGGTCGGAGAGGAAGAGGTTGCCGACGTTGTGCGACTGGCCGAGCTGATTGAGGGCAGAGGCATTACCGTATTCTTTGTGACGACGGCGCTGTTCAATACGCTGGTCGATCATGGGCTGGAGTCGCTGCGCGGCGTGCGCCATATTTTATTTGGCGGAGAGCGGGCTTCCGTACCGCATATCCGCAAAGCGCTCCGCGCGCTTGGATCGGGCGTGCTGCTGCATGTCTACGGCCCTACGGAAACGACGGTGTTCGCTACCTGCTACAGGGTCACAGAGACATGGGACGGACGAGGAACGGCCACCCTACCGATCGGCACGCCGATCGCGCGTTCGGAAACGCTGGTGCTGAATGAGCAGGGCCGATTGCAGCCCGACTGGGTGCCGGGCGAGCTGTGGATTGCGGGCGAAGGTGTCGCATCCGGCTATGTGAATTTGCCGGAACAGACGGCTTCGAAGTTTAGGCCGCATCCATTCCGGGAAGGCGAAACTGTGTACGGGACCGGCGACCTGGTGCGCCGCCTGCCTGACGGGAATTTGGAGTTTCTGGACCGGATCGACAGCCAGGTCAAGCTGCGGGGTTACCGGATTGAATTGGGCGAAATCGAAAGCAGGCTGCTGGATTGCGCGGGCGTCAAGGAAGCGTTTGTGGCGCTGATCGAGAATGACGGCGCGCCGTATTTATGCGCTTATATCGTTGCGGAGCAAACCGAAGGGCGGGCAAGCGTTCGGAGCCAACTGACTGGCAAGCTGCCGGCATTTATGATTCCCGCCGCGTTTGTGCAGTTAGAGAAACTGCCGCTAAACGCTAACGGCAAGGTGGACAAAAAACGTCTGCCTGCGCCGGAGCGCGCAATCTCTTATGAAGCGCCCGCCACAGAAACGGAGATCATCGTCGCAAGATTGTGGCAAGAAGTACTTCATGCGGAGCAAGTTGGCGCGCTTGACCATTTCTTTGAGCATGGCGGCCATTCCCTGAAGGCGGCCGCATTGACCTCGGCAATCTACAAGCAGTGCCGGGTGCGTATGCCGCTTCAGGAAATTTTCAAACTGCCGACGGTCAGAGAGCAAGCATCCTGGATTGACAGGGCTGCCAAGGAAGCGTACGAACCTGTTGCGGACGCGCCGAAAGCCGCATCCTATCCGCTCAGCCCGCCGCAGCGGCGCATGTTTTTGGCGGAAAGCATGGCTGATATCGGACTAACCTACCATATTCCGCTTGCGCTTAAACTGTCGGGCGCGGTGGGTGAGACCAGAATCGAACCGGCGCTTCGGAAGTTGATCGAACGGCATGAGCCGCTGCGGACCTCCTATCATTGGATTGACGGCGTTCCGGCCCAGATCGTGCACGATTCGGCCGCCTTTGTTCTGCAAACGGCGGAGCTCGCGGAGACGGCGCTTCCGGAATGCTTGAGCGAGTTTTTCCGGCCGCTTGAGCTTGCCGCAGCGCCGCTGCTCGCCGCATGTTATTGCCGGCCCGAATCGGAGGGAGCGGAGGCCTATCTCCTGCTCAACATCCACCATATCGCGGCGGACGGTATATCCGTCAAGCTGCTCTTGGAGGAGTTGACCGCTTTGATCGACGGCGCGGAACTTGCGCCTTTGGCTTTGCATTACAAGGATTATGCCGTTTGGCAGGAGCGACAGTCCGGCTCGGAGCGGGCCAGGGCAAGCCAAGCGTTTTGGACGGAGCAGCTTGCAGAGCCTACGGCGCCGCTCGATATGCCGCTGGATCGGCCACGCGGCGACCGTCAGACATTTGCGGGCGATACGTATACCTTCCAAATTCCCGCGGCACTCGCGGCACGGCTGAAAGAGACGGCCGCAAGCGCCGGAGCGAGCATGAACAGCCTGCTTTTTGTGGCTTACGCGCTGTTGCTCAAGGGAACGACGCATCAGTCGGAATTTGCAATCGGTTCTTTGGCGGCAGGCCGGACGCATCCGGACACGGCCCGGATGATCGGCATGTTCAACCAGTTTCTGCCGATTCGGATGCGGGTGGCGGACGAGCTGCCGATCCTGGCGTTTGTCGGTGAGACACATGGGCGTCTGCTTGCCGCATACGAGCATGGCGATGTCAGCTTCGAGCAGATGATGGAAGCGGCTCGGTATCCGCATGACCCGTCGCGCAACCCGCTGTTCGATACGATGCTGATCGTTCACAACCAGTTTGAAGACGAGAAGCTGGCGGCGCGCGGCGACGGCTGGAGCATGGAGCCTTTGCCCGTCAGCCACGGAACATCCAAGCTGGACTTCAAGCTTGATCTGTACAGCGATGGCGAAGGCGGTCTGCGGGCGGAGCTGGAGTACAATACGGGATTGTTCCATAAAGACACGATGGAGCGATTGGCAGCGCGGCTGCTTTACATTTTGGAGCAAACGGTCGCCAGCCCCGATTTGAACTGCGGCGACGTCGCCATGGCGACGCCTGACGAAGAAGCCGCCTTTGCGGCATGGAATGATACGGGACATTCGTACCCGGCGGAGAAGACGATTCACGGATGGTTCGCGGAGTCCGCACGGCGGTGGCCGGACCTCCCGGCGGTGCGGTCTGCCGAAGGATCGCTGACGTACGGGGAGCTGAATGACCGCGCCGAACGCATGGCTGCCGTGCTAAGAGGCAAGGGGGTTGCGGTCGAAACGATTGTGCCGATTGCCGCTCAGCGCTCGTTGTCCATGATGATTGCGATCATAGCGGTGCTCAAGGCGGGAGGGGCCTATTTGCCGATCGACCCAGAGCATCCACACGAGCGGATCCGCGGTATTCTGGAGGATAGCGGGGCCAGGCTTCTTCTGGCGGGGACCAAGTGGATTCATACGCTCCCGGCCTTCCATGGAGAAGCGCTCGATCTGGACGCGCTTGCGGCTGCCGCCGTTTCGGAGCTGCCGAAGGTCGAGGAAGAAACGGACCTGTCGCCTCAAGCGGGCCCCGAGCATTTGGCGTATGTCATTTATACGTCAGGCTCCACCGGCAAACCCAAAGGCGTTATGGTGGAGCACCGCGCGGCGATCAACCGACTGAACTGGATGCAGACGGCTTATCCGCTGAATGAGCGCGACGTTATTTTGCAAAAGACGCCGATTACGTTCGACGTTTCCGTATGGGAGTTGTTCTGGTGGAGCTTTGCTGGCGCTTCGCTTTATTTGCTGGAGCCCGGTGGGGAGAAGGAACCGTCGGTCATGCTGCATACGATTAAGGAGCAGGCGATTACGGTTATGCATTTTGTGCCGTCTATGCTGGGCGTCTTTTTGCCCTATGCGGCGGACAGTGGCAGAGGCGGCGAGCTTTGTTCCCTGCGATACGTATTTACGAGCGGCGAAGCGCTCAAGCCCGCGCATGTCACAGGTTTTTACAGCCAGATGGAGCGCAGCGGCGGAGGGTGCCGGCTCATTAATCTGTACGGCCCGACGGAAGCGACGGTCGATGTCAGCTATTACGATTGCCCGGACGCTGGGGCGGGTACGATTCCGATCGGCAAGCCAATCCATAATATCCGGCTCTACATTGTGGACGAGCGGATGAGACCGCAGCCGATCGGCGTGTCCGGCGAGCTGTGCATCGCGGGTGCCGGTCTTGCGCGCGGATATCGCAACAGGCCGGATTTGACGGAGCAAAGCTTTGTTAAGAATCCGTTTACCGCAGGAGATAAGCTGTACCGTACCGGCGATCGCGCAAGGTGGCTACCGGACGGTAATATTGAATATTTGGGACGCTTTGACCATCAGGTCAAGCTGCGCGGTCTCCGCATCGAATGCGGCGAGATCGAGCACGCACTGCTCTTACAGGCGGAAGTTCGCGATGCCGTGGTGACGGCAGTGACGGACCATGCCGGAGAGCCAGCTCTTTGCGCATATCTAGTGACAGCGGAAGGGGAGGCGCCGGAGGAAGCGAGCCTTCGGGCTACACTTAAGGAACTGCTGCCGGAGTATATGATTCCTTCGTATTTCATTGCTATGGAAGCGTTTCCGCTAAGCCCGAGCGGCAAAGCCGACCGCAGCCGCCTGCCGCAGCCCCGGTTCGCTGAAGCTGCGGCAGGCGGCGAGGCGCCGAATACACCGACGGAGCAGCGGCTGGCCGAGCTTTGGCGAGAGGTGCTCGGTCTGGCCGCAAGCGGGTCGGGCGACCTGGCGGCGATCGGGAGAGAAGCCCATTTCTTCCAATTGGGCGGCCATTCCTTGCGAGCCGCGCAGCTTGCGGGCTTGATTGAACAGCGTTATGGAGCGGCGTTTGCGATGAAGGATGTGTTCGACGCTCCCCTGCTGAAAGAAATGGCGGCCCGCATCGACAACGCGGCTCCCAAGCGGGCCGTGGTTATTGCCCGGGCGGAAAGCCGGTCGTTCTACCCGTTGTCGCTCGCGCAGAACAGGCTGTTTGTGCTGCAGCAGCTTTATCAGGACAGCACGGCCTACAATCTTCCGCTTGCTCTGAATCTGACGGGCAAGCTTGATCAGGACAGGCTTCGCGAGGCGATTCAAGGGCTGATTGACCGCCATGAACCGCTGCGCACCAGCTTTGACTGGGCAGATGGCAAGCCGGTGCAGCATGTCCATGAGCGGGTTTCGTTTGAACTCGCCGTCCATGCCTTGACGGATGCGGCAGATTTGAATACATTTGCGCGTGCGGTCGTCCGCCCGTTCGATTTGCGAAAGGCTCCGCTAATTCGGGCGTTTCTCGCGACGGACGGCGAAAGTCGGCATACGCTGCTGCTGGACATTCACCACATCGTCGCCGACGGCGTGTCCATGAATGTGATGGCGCGCGATTTCGAGCAGCTGTATCGTGGGGGCTCCTTGCAGCCGCTGCCCATTCACTATAAGGATGCCGCCGTTTGGCAGCAGGATTGGATGGCTTCGGAGGCGAGAGAGCAGCAGGAGCAATATTGGGCGTTCCAGCTAGCGGGTACGCTTCCTGTGCTGCAACTGCCGATCGATTATCCGCGTCCCCCTGAACAAAGCTTCGAAGGTGCCAAGCTTGCTCTGCCGATTCCGGCGGAGCTTGTCGAGGGGACCTCGGCGGCGGCAGAGCAATGGGGCGTTACGCCATTCCATATATGGCTTACCGCCTACCATACGTTATTGCATCTGATGACGGGGCAAGACGATCTTATTGTCGGCACGCCGATCGCAGGCCGCTTCCATCCCGCAACCGAGTCTCTAATCGGCATGTTTGTCAATACGCTGCCGATTCGAAGCCAGCCATCCGGCGAACTGCCGTTCAGAGCGTTCGCCGAGCAGCTCAAAGAAATTGCGCTTGCGGCGCTGGACAACAGCTTGCTCCCGTTTGAGCATATGGTGACAATGCTGGATGTGCCGCGTGACCTGAGCCGCAATCCGCTGTTTGACACGATATTTGTGATGCAGCATATGGAGGCCGGACAGACGGCGGCGGACGCCTTGCAATTCGAGGTGCAAGTTCCGGACAATCGCGTATCGAAGCTGGACTTGACGTTTGAGATTGCGGATCATGGCGCAAAAGGCGCAGCTTTGACAATCGAATATAGGGCGGCGCTGTTTAAGGAAGACAGCATACGCAGAATGGCGGAATGGTATTTCCGTATTGTCGGCCTTGCACTGGCGGAGCCGGGGCGACCGCTCGGAGGGATCGGGCTGCAGGGCGCCGCAGAGGCACAGAAGCAGAGCGAAGCGTTCAATCGCACGGCAGCGCCGTATGCAAACGGCGATACGGTAGAGGTTTACCTCGAAAGGCAAGCGGCGGAAACGCCACAGGCGGTTGCGGTTGCGGCGGAGAACGGAGCATTGACGTATGCGGAATTAAACCGGAGGTCGAACCAGATGGCGCAGACGCTCAGAAAGCAAGGCATCAAGCGCGAGGAGCGCGTGGCCGTCGTGATGGATCGCAGTCTGGAGATGATGATTTCAATCTTTGGCGTGCTGAAGGCGGGCGGAGCTTATGTGCCTGTTACGCCGAGCTTGCCGCCCGATCGAATCCGCTACATGCTGGAGAATTCCGGAGCCAAGCTTGTCTTGACGAAGGGCAAAGCCCCGGAAGGTCTGGAGACGTCTCTGCCATTTACGGACGTTCATGAGGTGATGACGCAGGAGCGGGACGACTTCCCTGTAGAGAAGCTGCATGATTCACGTTCGCTTGCTTACGTGCTGTATACTTCGGGATCGACCGGACAGCCGAAAGGCGTCATGATCGAGCATCATTCCGTCGTCAACCGGATCGGCTGGATGCAGAAGCAATACGGACTGGACGCAAGCGGAGTCGTTATGCAGAAAACGCCGATTACTTTTGATGTATCGGTCTGGGAGCTGTTCTGGTGGAGCTTTGCGGGAGCCAAGCTAGTCCTGCTGCCTCCGGGCGGCGAAAAGGACCCCGCGCTTATGATGGATACAATCGCGCGGCATGGCGTAACGACGATGCATTTTGTGCCGTCCATGCTGCACCTGTTCTTGGAGGATCCCGGCTTGCTGCGCGGCGATGCCAGGCTGGAGAGCCTGCGTCATGTGTTCGCCAGCGGCGAAGCGCTGACTGCGGATCAGGTGCGGAGGTTCCGCGAGCGGATCGGAGTTCCGTTCAATGCCAGGCTTGTGAACTTGTACGGCCCGACCGAGGCGACGGTTGACGTTTCCTATTACGATTGCTCTGACGACGATAATTCGATCAACGATATTCCGATCAATATACCGATTGGCAAGCCGATCGACAACATCTCGCTTTATATCGTGAGCGAATCGATGAAGCTCCAGCCTGTCGGCATTGCCGGGGAACTGTGCATATCCGGCGCGGGCCTTGCGCGGGGGTATATCAGCCGGCCCGATTTGACGGAAGAAAAGTTCGTCGATAATCCATTTGCGGCAGGTAGTCTGATGTATCGGACAGGAGACCTTGCCAGATGGCTGCCTGACGGAACGATCGAATATTTAGGTCGAATCGACCATCAGGTAAAAATAAGGGGCCAGCGCATTGAATGTGGGGAAATCGAGCATGTGCTGCTCGGTCATCCGGCGGTCTCGGAAGCGGTGGTTATTAAGCGGGACGCCACAAGCGGAAGCGAATATTTATGCGCGTACATCGTTGGCTCAGAACCTGTAGACCATCAGGAACTGCGGGATTTTGCAGCGCTGCGCCTGCCGGATTATATGGTTCCGCAGGCCGTGGTGGAACTGCCAGCCATGCCCCTGTCTCCAAACGGCAAAACCGACCGGAAGGCGCTGCCGGAGCCGGAGCCGGAGCTGGCGGCGGGTAGGGCCACTCCGTTTGTCGAAGCGGCAAGCGATATTGAACTGGCGATTGCCACCGTATGGCATGAAATTCTGAAAAGAGATGACTTCGGCATCCATCATCGTTTCTTCGATGTTGGGGGAGAATCGCTGCTGCTGGTGCGGGTGCATCAACGGCTGGAGGAGTTGTATCCCGGCGCACTGGGCGTAACGGATTTGTTCACCTACCCGACGATCGCATCGCTTGCGGCTTATCTGGAGTCGAGAAATCGGGAGCTCGCCAGCTGGAGCTGGAGCGGTCTGTCGGTGGCAGACGACTGCGTCTGCAATGGTTATGCCGCAGAGCGTATCGGCAGCGTTCAGTTCCAACTGGACACGCTGGTATCGGAAGGACTTACGGAACTTGCGGCATCCCGCTCGGTAACGGTCGAAGCCGCGGCGTATGCCGTATATCTATACTTCTGGCGCGGCAAGTCCGGCATGGACCGGCTTGTGCTTCCGGCAATGACGGACAACGGGCTGATTGCTCCGAAGGAAATCGACTTTGGGGAGGTGCGGGATTTCGATACGCTGCTGCGGCATGCTGCCAAACGGGTGAACGCGGGAGAATGTTATAGCCCGCGGCAAATCAGAAAGCAGCCGCAAGCCGAAGCCGGATTTGCCTTGTTCCCATTATTTGCAGGAGCAGCGTTGCACGGGTTCAAGGAGCGGGAGGCGCTATTGGAACGATTCGATGTTGTGCTGTATATGAGTGGTGCTGCTGCCGCTGCCGCACCACGAGGGGCGGAAGTGCCAGAGCTTGGCGGGGTATGGACGTACGACGCCCGGCGCCTCAGCAAGGAAGCGGTGCTGGATTGGGCTTCCGCTTATCTGGAGCTGCTGTCAAGCGTGGTCGAGCAATATCGCGTCGCAATAGGAAGCGCCGAATCGGGGACGTAGCATGGGCCAAGGCGGGCTTAGCCTGACCCTGAGAATACATCTGATAGAAGGAAGAAAGGGGCATTCCTGTGAAAAAAGTGTTGATCATGATAGGTAATATCGCTCTTTATCTCGGGGTCTTTTATGCGCTGCTCTATCTGCTTCGCTCTACTTACAATTACGAAGTGACGCTGTCCTTCGCCAAGTTTCTGGATCGCAATCCAGCCATGTTTATGGCTGTTCTGTTCACGTTGATTACGCTTGTTTATTTGCTCATCTTTCGTATCAAAGGATGGATATGGCCCCATGCGGAAAAAAATCTGTTTCGCGCGTCGGGCTTTAAACGGCTGAAAGCCTCACGCGTCTTGTTAATGATTGGCTTGGGTCTTGCCGGAAGTTTGTTCAGTATCGGCCTGATCGTCATTGACGATATTGCGCGGCAATTTCCGTCCATTCCCGCGCTTGTCAACGATACGATCAGGGGGGATTCGATCTGGTATGTCATTCTGGGCGCCGGTTTGATCGGCCCGGCCTTTGAAGAAATATTGTTCAGGGGTCTCATTTTCAGCGAGCTTCGCAGGGTTATGCCGGTATATGTGGCCCTGGTGCTGCAAGCCGCAGCATACGCCTACTTCCAGCCGAGCCTGGCGCTTTCGGTCATCAGCATCGGTTCGGGCCTGATTTACGGGTCACTGTATCTGCGCACCGGGTCGCTGTGGGCGCCTATTCTGGTACAGAATACGACCATGGGCACAATCTTTCTGTTTAAATACATCGGGTTCTACGAATGGTTTGGCAAGCTGGGCGATGTTTCGCTGTATATTATTACAGCGCTCTGTCTGGCTGCGTTGATTGGAGGTACCGTCTATGTCTGGCGGACCTCTGGCAGCGGCGGCATCGGCGCACGCGCCGGTCAAGCTCTGACGGCTGACACGCCGTCAGCAGCACAAAAGGGGGGCTGACCGCATGAAGGCGTGGGGAATGATGCTGGCTCGCGTGGCTGTTGTTATCGGCCTGTATTTTGCATGGTTTTTTACCGTAACGACATTATTTTTCGGTTATGTGTACCCCAAAAGCACGTGGTTTGAACAGAACACGGTAACCGTCATTATTTTGAACGATATGGTGGGTTTGCCGCTCATGCTGCTGGCCTGGAGGCTTTTATTCAAAGAAAATCTGTTTAAGGCGGCTAAGTTTCGCGTGATGGGCGGCAAATCAGTAGCGATCGCTTTATGGATCGGGCTTGGAGCCGGCCTGTTTACGGTCGCATTCTCCCGTCTTCCCGCCATTGCATCGGACAAGTACCAGTTCCGCGAATTGTTTGATTACCTGAACCGCGCGGAATGGTATGTATTTCTGGTTTTCCTGATTCTCGGAAATATTTACAAGGAGACGTTGTTCAGAGGCATTCTGATGAATGAGTTCAGACGCGTACTCCCGGTTTGGATCGCAATTGTGATTCAGGGCGTGTTGTATGGGGCGTTGTTCTTTTTCGGAGACATTCCGCTGTCGCTGTACGGTTTTCTCGGCGCGGTTATATTTGCGCTCTTGTATGTCTGGTTTAAATCAATTTGGGCGCCGATTGCCGCGCAAGTCGCCTGTCAGGGCAGCCAATACCTGCTTTGGCATTACGGGCCGGAGACGACGGACGTCACCGTCATGTCGGTTGTGATGGCTGTGGCGGCCGCCATGATTGCGGTTGGCATATTCCTTGCGGTCAAGCATCGCACTTCGATCTCCTCGACGCTGTCTTCCGAGGCGGTGACGCCATTGTGAAGGGACTGCGAATAGCGGGAAATACCGTCTTATATTTGGTCATTTATGCGGCGGTCGTGATGCTTGTCAATCAAGTCCTCTACAACTGGGTCGGCGATCCCGGGCTGAAAGACTGGATCAAAGGCAATTCCGGCATTGTGCTGATTGTATCCAATATCATCGTGCTTGCCGTCTATATTCCACTGCTTCGCTGGCAAAAAATTTCGCTGAAGGATTTAGGATTAGTTCCTGCGCGGGCCGGATCTTTGCTGCTTTCCGCCGGGACAGGCGTCTGGCTCGGCTTGTTTATCAGCGCTTTTACCCGTCTTCCGTGGGTAAAAGCGACCTTTCCTCCCATTTCGGATTTGGTCGCTTTTGTCGCTGGCGGCAGCCTGATCATTTTTGTGTTCGGCAGCTTGCTGCTGGGGTCTTTGCTGGAAGAATGGCTTTTCCGAGGAATGCTGTTCCATACGCTGCGTCAACGTCTTTCGGTTCCGTGGACAGTTCTGCTCCAGGCCGTATTGTTCGGAACGGTATTTATGAATGTGACGGTCGGCGCATTTGCGGCGCTAGGTGCGATCGTATACGGCGCCGTTCGCGCCGGGTCGTATTCGCTTTGGGGGTCGCTTGCGGCTCATGTGTGCAGCACAGGCACTTTGTATATCGTGCTGCAATGGGCGGGCGATTGGCAGTCCGGTACGCTTGGATTACTAGCCCTGATCAGCGGACTCGGCATCGCGGCGCATATGTTGCTGCTGCTGCGCGGGATTGGCGGAAGGGCGGACAAAGAACAGGCCGTAAGCAATTCCATTACTAACTAGGAGGTAAGGGCGCCATGTTTCAACTGGATTTGCTGGATACCAAAAAAGACACATCCGGGCGGAAGGGGCGGAGCGGGGGATCCGTCTCCAATGTTTCCCTCAAGGATATTGCGATTGTCGGGATATCCGCCAAGCTGCCGCGCGCGGAATCGCATGAAGCATTCTGGGAGCTTCTGCGGAGTGGTAAAGATCTGGTAGGCGGGTTTCCGGATTCCCGCAAGGAGGAATTGAAGCCGTATTTGCGCCGCATGGAGGCGCAATACGGCTCCGTTTCCTTTTTTGACGGGGCGTATATCGAAGATATTTCGGGTTTTGACTATTCTTTTTTCCGGCTTTCGCCCAAGGAAGCCTCGCTGATGAGTCCAGCGCAACGCCTGTTCCTGCAGACGGCCTGGGGAGCGCTTGAGAATGCAGGGTACGGCGGAGCTGCGCTGCATGGTTCGCGCACCGGCGTCTTTATGGGCTATAACGGGGACGCGCTGCATGATTACAAGCGAATCATCGAAGCTTTGGACCCGGATGCCTTGTCCATGGCGGCGCCAGGCAATCTGAGCTCCATGATACCGAGCCGGATTTCGTATTTGCTTAATTTGCGCGGACCGGCGATCAGCGTGGACACCGCCTGCTCCTCCTCACTGGTAGCGGTCCATCTGGCATGCCAATCAATTCGCAGCGGTGAATGTGAGGCGGCGATTGCCGGCAGCGTCAAAATTAACGTGCTGCCGCTTGATACCGGTATACGGCTTGGCATCGAGTCAAGCGACAACCGGGCCAGAACATTCGACGACTCGGCAGATGGAACTGGCATTGGCGACGGGGTGATTGCGCTGCTGCTTAAGCCGCTGTCGCGTGCGCAGGAGGACGGCGACCCTATATATGCTGTCATCAAAGGCAGCGCGATGAATCAGGACGGCAGCTCGGTCGGCATTACCGCCCCGAACGCCCTCGCTCAGGAGGACGTCATTGTGCGCGCCTGGCAGGATGCGGACATTGATCCCGAAACCTTGACGTATATGGAGGCTCATGGCACGGGAACCTCGCTGGGTGACCCGATCGAAATCGACGGGCTGACGCGCGCCTTCCGGAGATATACCGATAAGCGGCAATTTTGCGCCATCGGCTCGCTGAAAACCAATATCGGCCATCTCGACCATGCCGCCGGCATTGCAGGGCTGCTCAAAGCGATCCTGTCACTTGTCCACAAGCAGCTTCCGCCAACGCTTCATTATCGCTCGCCCAACCGCAACATTCCGTTTGTGGATTCGCCCGTTTATGTCAATGACGAATTGACGCCATGGGAGACGAACGGCGAAGCAAGAAGATGTGGAGTAAGCGCGTTTGGCATGAGCGGGACCAATTGCCATGTTGTGCTGGAGGAGGCTCCTATCGGTACACCATCGGGTCATTCGGACAGAGCGGAGCTGTTCTGCTTGTCAGCGCACAGCATGACGGCGCTGGAGCGGCTCGTGCTGCTGATGCGGGACTGGGCTCAGGAGCATCGCGGTGATGAGAACCGCAGCCTAGCCGATCTTTGCTACACCTTGGCCGTTGGCCGGGGAGCCCATCGGTATCGCCTGGCGATTGCGGTAAGCGGCTGGGAGGAGCTTGTCCACACCTTGCATTCCGTTGCCGAAAGCGGCCTTAACGGCCTTGCGCTGCCGAACGTCCTTTTCGGGACAGCCGACTCAGCTCCGGTCGGGAATATGAGACAGCAACCCGGTTCAAATGAACGGGAATTGGAAGCGCTGGAGCTGGGCCAACGTTACGTGGGCGGATACGAGATCGACTGGAAGGCAATCTTTCGGGGACAACGCTGCCATCGGCTGCCGCTTCCGACGTATCCGTTCGATGCTTATCGTTGCTGGGTGGAGGAGACGCGGGCTGGAGCAGCGCTTCATATGCCATTTGCGGCCTGGAGCGGATATTCGCTCGGTGGAGATATTCCCGAGGAGCTTGGGCAAGAAATGAACGAGACGTTTGCCAGATGGCAGGCCGTGCTTCAGCGGAGCGGCGGGATGACGAGTCAGAGTCGCCGCGGCGTTACGTTAACCGGGGAGCGCTCCCGCCTGGAATGGGAGCAGCATGTCGCAGATGTTTGGGGAGAGCTACTGGGTTATGACGAATTGCCTGCGAATGCCGGGTTTTATGAGCTAGGCGGAGATTCCATTATTGCGCTCAAAATAGTAAACCGGGTCAGCGAGCTTGTGGGCGTACGCATTCAGGCGGCGGATTTGCTGGGACATGCGGATCTGCCTTCGTTCACAGCGCTGATCGAGCAGCGTCTCAGGGAGAGCGGCGCGGTGACAGCGCAAAGAACAAGCGCAGGGCATGATCGACAAGGGGCAGGCGTTGGGATCGGCGAGAAAGAGGCGAACGGCGGGCAAGCGGTAGCCGGCACCATTGACGGGAAAATGGCGGACGGTACTCGTGACGGGCAAGCGGCGGCTGGAGGTGTTGACGGATCAAGAGTAACCAGAGTGCAGGACGGGCCATTGACCGGCCAAGTGTCCGACTCTTTGTTCGGCGATACGCTGGAGCCGATTCCAAAGGCGGCTCCGCAAGAGCATTATCCGGTTTCATCGCCGCAGAAACGTATGTATTTGCAACAGCAGGCGATGCCGGATGATCGCAGCTATAATTTGCCCGAATTGTTGCACTTGGACGGGGCTATTGATGCAGATCGGCTGGAGGCCGTCCTGCAAGCCATTGTAGAGCGTCACGAAACGCTTCGCACCACCTTCCACGTCATCGACGGAGAGATCAGACAGCGTGTTCACGACGCCATTTCTTTCCGCTTGATTCGCATGGAGGCCGATGAAGCGGAAGCGGACACCGTGCTGCAAAGCTTGTTCCGGCCGTTCAGGCTCGATACGGCTCCGCTGCTCCGCGCAGCTTTGCTGACGCTGGGGCCGGAGCGCCATGTGCTGTTTCTTGATATGCATCATATTGCATCCGATGGCATGTCGGCGGGCATTCTTTTGTCCGACCTGATGACTTTATATCAGGGAGGTTCGCTGCCGCCGCTGCCGCTGCAATACAAGGATTATGCGGTATGGCAGGAGAGCAGACCGCTCTCTGGGAACGCCGAACGGTATTGGCGCGAGCAATGCCGGGAAGACTGGCCGACGCTTGCGCTTCCAACCGATGCCCCGCGGCCGCTCGTCAAAGGCAATCGCGGCGAAACGTTCGACGTCTACGTCGAGGCCGGTTTGACGAAGGCTGTGCACAGCCTAGCGGTCGAATCGGGTACGACTCCGTTTATGGTGCTGCTATCGGCATATTACACGTTCCTCGCCCACTATACAGGGGCCGAGGACATTGCCGTCGGCACGCCGATTGCTGGACGGAACAGGCGCGTGCTAGAAGCGATCGCGGGCATGTTCACCGGCACGCTGGCGCTGCGCGCTTATCCGCGTGCGGACAAGCCGTTCAGAGCCTTTTTGTCCGAAGTGAAAGAGATGGCGACCGGAGCTTACGCCCACGCCGATTATCCATTCGAGGAAATCGCGCAATGGGTGGACAGAAGGGACGCCAGCCGGAGTCCGCTGTTTGACACGATGTTCATCATGCAAAACCTGGGTATTCCAAACGCTTCGTCTGCGGGATTGTCGTATCGTCACCAACGCTTTGAGCATGGCACGGCCAAATACGATTTAATGATTCAGGCTGTGGAAAATGGTGCGGAACTGCGGCTTGTCGTGGAATATAATGCCGATTTGTTTCGCCGCGCGACAGCCGAGCGATTCATGCGGCATTATGTGCAGCTGCTTCGCAGCGTGACGCTCCGTCCCGACGCCACACTTGGCGAAGTGGAGATGCTGACGGAGGAGGAGCGCCTGCACATGCTGGCGTTGGGGAGACGCGAAGCGGACTTCCCGCCGCCGCGCTGTCTGCATGATTGCTTTAAGGAACAGGCGCTGGCCGTTCCGGAACTGCCGGCCGTAGCTTGCGGCGGTGAATCCATGACCTATCGGGAGCTGGATCTCCGTACCGATGCGCTGGCGCGAACCTTGCGCGCCAAAGGTGTGGGACGCAGCAGCGTAATCGGCATCATGGCGGAGCGATCCATTCCCATGCTGACCGCTATGCTCGCCGTTATGAAAGCCGGAGGCGCTTATCTGCCTGTAGATCCGCATTATCCCGAGGAGCGCATCCGCTATATGCTGGAGGACAGCGGCGCGAAGCTGGTATTCGCGGACGGCGCGCGTTCCGCAGCCGCGGCCATCGTGTCGGCCACCTTGCAGGTGCTGGACATTGCGGATGAGACGCTGTTCTCCGGCGGAGACGATGCCGTCGCCGCATGGCCGCCGGACGCCGCTGATCCGATGTATGTCATCTATACCTCCGGTTCTACGGGTCAGCCGAAGGGCGTCATGGTGCCGCACCGCAGCTTTTACAATTTCGGACATTCGCTCAGGACGTTTTTTGACGGACAATACGGCGAGGGAGACAGATGCCTCAGCCTCACCAATATTTCGTTTGACGTCAGCGTAGCGGAGCTGTTTATGCCGCTTATGTTCGGGGCGTGTACGGTACTTTACCCGGAGCCGAAATTGCTTGATCCGCGGCGAATTGCCGAGGTAATTGCGGAAGAGCGGATTACATTTGCTTATTTGCCGCCGTCTTTGCTGAAAGAAGTTGCGCGGCTGCTGGAGCCATCGGCTTCCGCGATTACGCTAGACAAAATGCTCGTTGGGGTAGAGCCGATTAAAGACGAAACGCTGGAGCTGTATACGAAGCTTAATCCCGGGATGCGGATTATTAACGGCTACGGCCCGTCGGAGGCGACGGTCTGCTCCAATATGTACACATACAAGCCGGGTGCTTATCGCGGCGGCTATGTGCCGATTGGCGGGCCGATGCACAATGTCGAAATTTATATATTCGGCTACGGCGGCCAGCTTGCCCCTATCGGTGCAGCCGGGGAACTGTATATTGCCGGCAGCGGACTTGCCGGCGGTTATGTGAACAAGCCGGATATGACAGCCGAACGCTTTTTGCCGCATCCGTACCATGAGGGCCGCTTCATGTATCGAACCGGCGATATCGCAAAGTGGCTGCCGGACGGCAACGCGATGTACGTGGACCGGGTCGACCAACAGGTAAAAATCAGAGGCGTGCGGATTGAAATGAACGAGGTTCGCTCGCAATTGATTTCCCTTCCCGAGGTGGAGGATGCAGTTGTGGTCGCCCGCGAGCAGGCAAGCGGCGACAAGGAGCTGTGCGCGTATGTGGTCGCTTCGGACAAGCTCCCTTCGCGGGAATGGCGAAGAAAGCTGAGAGACAAGCTGCCGGAAGCGATGATACCGGCCTATATCGCGGCGATTGACGCGATACCGCTGACGCTGAACGGGAAAGTGGACCGGCGCGCCTTGCCGGAGCCGGACTTCGGGCTACGGGAGCGGGGAAAGCCGGAGCTGCCGCGAGACGGGATGGAAGAGCGCGTCGCCGCCATTTGGGAGGAAGTGCTGGGAGATACGGCCGGACCAATAGGTATTCACGACGACTTTTTCGAGGTTGGCGGCCATTCCTTGAAGGCTGCCGTGCTGGCGGGCAAGCTGCAGCAGGCGACGGGCACCCTGGTTCCACTTAGCCTGATATTCGAGCTTACCTCCATTGCGGAAATAGCCGCCTGGCTGAAGGAGCGGGACGGTGCCGCTGTGGCGGCCGAGCCGATTCCGAAGGCGGAGCGCCGCGATTGGTATCCGATGTCGCGCGCCCAGCGTCGCCAATATATGATGCAGATGCTGGCCGGAGACGCCACCATGTATCATGTGCCGTTTGCGCTCCGCTTGCAGGGCAGGCTGGATGCGGCGAGGCTGGAAGACGCGTTTACGGCGCTGATCAGCCGCCACGAAAGCTTGCGGACGACCTTCCATATGACTAAGGACGAGTTCAGGCAAATGGTTCATCCACCATATGCGTTCAAACTGGAGGTGCTGGACCCTGCAGCGTTGTACGGTGCCGAAGCACTGCGGGGAGCACTGTCAGACGGCGCCGAGGTGACCAGGCTGATGGAAGTGTTTCAGTGCCCGTTCCATCTGGACAAGGTGCCTCTGCTGCGGGCGGGGCTATTGCGACTGAATGAGGAGGATCATCTGCTGTTGCTGGACGTTCATCACATTATTACAGACGGCGTATCCTCCGGTTTGCTGGTGAATGAGTTGTCGCAGTTGTATGCCGGACAAGCGCTGCCGGAACTGCGAGTGCAATACAGCGATTATGCGGTGTGGCAGGAAGCTGGATTTGCAAATGGCGCATATGAGGAACATAAACAATACTGGATGGAAATCTTCGAAGGCAAGCTTTCTGTGCTGGAGCTGCCGACGGATCGGCCGCGGCCGTCTCTGCCGAGCTATAAGGGCCGCCGCCATTCGTTCCGGCTGGACGCGCGGACAACGGCGGAGGCGCGAAAGCTGGCGCGGGAAGCAAAGACGACACTGTATACGGTGCTGCTGGGCGCTTTTGCCGCGATGCTGGCCAAATACAGCGGGCAGGCCGAAGTGATTGTGGGCACCCCCGCCGCCGGCAGGGAGCATGCCGATACACATGGCATGATCGGCATGTTCGTCAACACGCTGGCACTGCGGACCAGACCGGAAAGAGACAAGACGGTAAGGGCCTATATGGCGGAGCTGCATAATCATGTCGTAGAGGCGCTTTCGCACCAGACGTATCCATTCGAGGAGCTGCTCGAAGAGCTGAAGGCGGATAGGGACAGAAGCCGCAATCCTTTGTTTGACGTTATGTTTGTCTTGCAAAATATGGACCGGACGGTGATGGAAGCTGACGGCCTCGTCTTTGGCGAGATGCCGTTCGAGACGGGGACAAGCAAGTTCGACTTGACACTGGAAGCGGTGGAGCGGGGAGAGGAAATCGAGCTTCAACTGGAATACGCAACGGATTTGTTTTATGAGGAAACCGCGCGCCGCATGGCGGAGAGCTATACCGTACTCGTACGGGAGATGTACAGATCGCAGGGTCGCACGGTCGGCGAGCTTGAGCTGATGAGTGAAAGCGAGCGGGAGCAATTGCTGGCACTGTTGACCGGAGGAGGCACGGTACAGGTCGCTAGCAGAGAGGGGAGCAATGGTAGGATGGAAACTCGAGCCGAGAAAGTCACGACGGACCAGCAAGGAGAGGCGACGGCTTCCTCGCAAGCCACGACGGAATGGACGGGGTTTGTCCAGGAGGTGGAGCGCCAGGCGGCGCGCACGCCGGATGCGGCGGCGATTCAATTCGGCACGGAGACGGTGACGTACGCCGAGCTGAACGAACGCGCGAATCGGCTTGCCCATTCCTTGCGGGCGAAGGGTGTGGGGCCTGAGCGCATTGTCGCACTGATGGCGTCCCGCAGCCCGCTGCTGCTTGTCGCCATTTTGGGGATTCTGAAAGCCGGAGGCGTATATGTTGCCATTGATCCCGCTTATCCGAAAGAGAGGATCGACTGGATGCTTGAGGATTGCGGCGAAGCGCTTTTGCTGACGGAAAAAGCATATGCAGGAGTCGTAACGAGAGCCGTTGCCGAGTGGTATCTGGACGATCCGGAGCTGTATGCGGCTGACAGAGGCAATCCGGAGTTAGTCCATAAGCCGGACCATTTGGCGTATGTGCTGTATACGTCGGGCTCGACCGGGCGTCCCAAAGGAGTGATGATCGAGCATCGCGGGCTAGCGCATTTCATCAGCGGCTTCCGAGAACGGATTCCGTTTGAGAAGGGCCAGAGCATCCTGGCGATGGCATCGGTCTCCTTTGATATTTTTGTCGTTGAAAATCTGCTTCCGCTCACGCTGGGTATGCGGATTGTACTCGCGAGCGAAGAGGAACGGGGCGACGCTGCCTTGCTGCAAGGCCTGATCGACACGCACGGCATCGATGTGTTGCAAATTACGCCGTCGCGCTTCAAATGGTGGATGAACCAGCGAGGCGAAACGGACGGTTTGCAACAGCTGCGTATTTTGATGATCGGGGCGGAGCCGCTCACGGCCGATGTGCTCGGCAGGCTGCGCGCCGCTACCGGAGCCAGATTGTTTAATTTGTACGGTCCGACGGAGACGACGGTGTGGACCTCAATTCGGGAAGTGACCGAAGGCGAGGAGATTTCGATCGGTACGCCGATCGAAGGTTCCCTCATGATGGTGCTTGACGAAGGACTGAAGCTGCAGCCGACAGGCGTGACGGGCGAAATTTGCATCGGCGGGCCGGGCGTCGGGCGCGGGTATCTCAGCCATCCCGAATGGGATGTCGCTTTTGTGCTGAATCCGTATGCGCCGGGCGAACGCATGTATCGCACGGGCGACCTTGGGCGCAGGCTTGAAAATGGCGAGTTCGCCTACGCGGGACGCCGCGATTTCCAGGTAAAAATCAGGGGCCACCGGATTGAAATCGGTGAAATTGAGCAGTTGCTGCTTCGCCATGAGCAGGTGAAGGAAACGATCGTTACCGCATTTGAGGAAGAGGATGGGGAATATGCGCTTTGCGCGTATGTCGTCATGTTGAACGTCGCAGCAGCAGATGCAGAGCAAGACGACGCCACGCCATCCGGCCGATTGACCGCGCAGCTGCGCGAATTTCTCGGGGACAAGCTGCCTTCTTATATGGTTCCGGCCTTCATGGTCGTTCTGGATGCGATTCCGCTTACGCCAACGGGCAAAATCGACAGAAGGGCGCTGCCGGCTCCGGGACCAGCCGACACTGGCACACGAGAGCTTGTTCCACTGTCGACGGATACCGAGCGCAAGCTGGCGGAGATTTGGAAGGAACTGCTCGGTACGGATGCGATCAGCGCCAAGGACAGCTTTTTCGATCTTGGCGGCCATTCCCTGAAGGCGGCGGGCATGATCAGCCGCATTGCGGAACGCTTTGGCATCCAAATGCCGCTGCGTGATATTTTTATGAACCCTACGCTTGAAGGTTTAGCGGCCCATCTGGACACTAGCGGAACCGTGGCGGCCGCACGCATTCCGAAGCAGCCGGAGCGCGAGCATTACCCGATGTCGAGGGCGCAGCGCCGCCAATTTATGATGGGGCTGATCTCGAGCGAGGCAACGATCTACCATGTGCCGTTCGCCGTGTATATGCAAGGCAAGCTCGATGTGGAGCGATTGGAGGAAGCTTTCCTTGCAATAATGCGCCGCCATGAATCGCTCCGAACGACGTTCCATCACGAGGAGGACGAGTTCCGCCAGCGCGTGCATGCGGAGCCGGTATTTACGCTGGAGCAGGGTGCCAGGCTGAGAATGGCGGCGGGCAAGCTGCTTGCGGAAGGCGGAGACGAAGGATTATTCGGCGGCATCAGCGCGCTGATGGAGCGCTTTATCCGTCCGTTTGATCTCGGCAGTCTCCCGCTGTTCCGTGCCGGATTAATTCCGCTTGGCGAGGAGCGCCATTTGCTGCTGCTGGACTTGCATCATATTATTACCGACGGCGTTTCCGTCAGCGTCCTGCTGCAGGAACTGACCACTTTGTACGGCGGCGGCGAGCTGCCAGAGCTGGATATCCAGTACCGGGATTACACGGTATGGCAAGAAGAACAAATCGGCAGCGAGGCCTATATGGGGCATGAGCGCTACTGGCTGGAGGCGTTCGAAGGGGAACTGCCAACGCTGGAGCTCAAGACTTCCTTGCCAAGACCGGAACTGCAAATCTTCAAGGGCAGTCTGATCAACTTCAGACTGGATGAGGAGCTGACGCTCCAGATCAAGGCGTTTGCGCGCGAGCGCGGCACGACGTTGTACACCGTTCTACTCGGGGCTTATGCGATGCTGCTGAGTAAATGGAGCGGTGACGAGGATATCATTATCGGCACACCGGTAGCAGGCCGCAATCATGCGCAGCTGGAAGGGCTGATCGGGATGTTCGTCAATACGGTCGCGATTCGCAGCTTCCCGGAATCGTACCGGACCGTTGGCGACTATTTGACCGAGCTGCATGAGGATGTGCTGCGGGCGCTGGAACACCAGAATTACCCGTTTGAGGATTTGGTGCAAAAGCTGGGAATCGAACAGGACCGCAGCCGCAACCCGCTGTTCGATACGATGTTTATTTTGCAAAATATCGATCGCGTCGCTTACCGTTCGGGCGGCATTGACTTCGATCCCAAGGAATTCGATCCGGGCGTCAGCAAATTCGATTTGACGCTTGAAGCGGCGGAGCGGGATGGCAAGATCGGCTTTACGCTGGAATATGCGACAAGTCTTTTTCGCGAAGAAAATGCCTGGGCGCTGGCGGATGATTATACGGCGATCATACACGCGCTGGTCGAAGACGGAGCAAAGAAAAAAATCAGTGCTGTGCTTGCGGCAAGCAAGCTTGCTTGAACCAAAATTCTGAGCCTAAGGGGGCGGCGAACCATGAAGCTGTCGATGAAAAGGAAACCGTTTAACGAGTTTTGGATGAACTGCATGCTGAACCAGGCCTTTTCCATAGCGGTGTCCGAGGATCCCAGCTACAGGGATGCGGCGTATTTGAACATTTACCGGTACTTTCCTTGGGAGGCTGCAACCGACAAAGACTTCCGCTATCCGACTATTGACACGCTCTATTATATGGACGATCCGGCCAGATTCCCGCTGTCGCAGGTGATCCGCTATATCGAGCCCGGTCATTTCCGCAGCATGGAGACGGTGCCGGATGAAATCAGGGCGATGCTGGAGGGCGGACGCAACTTGAGCGTAAACGTCGATTTGTATGACTGGCTGCCGGGCAGTATGGCCTGGAAAAGGTTCCATTGGTATCATTATTCGCTGTTTAACGGATACGACAAGGAGCGCGGCGTCTTCTACGTCATTGACGATACGCTTGCCGGCTACGAGGAGCACGAGGTGCCGGAGGAAAGGCTGCTCAAGGCGTACGGCAACTCGGAATACAACGTGAACCCGAGCTATTTGGGGCCTGCCTTCTACGTATACAACTTGCAGGAAAAAATTCAGCCCTACGAGTTGAAGCTGACTGAAGTGGTGGAAAATGCGGAGCGGCTGGCGAGGGAGCTTGGCGAGTTCTCCATAGAGGGCATGTGGAATGTAGATTCCGACCCGGAGAAGAAGCAAGCTCATTTGACCTATGGCCTTGTCGGCGTCAACATCATTTGCAACCGGCATATCGCCAACACGTCGCTGCTCCGCTCCATGCGGGAGAAGGGGCTGATCGGCGAAGCGCTGCATGAGTCGCTGTCCGGTCAGCTTGGCGCAGTGAGGGACGGATGGGATCTGGTGAAGGACCGCTTTGTGACGGGGGACTTCGAACGCGGCAGAGAGCTGGCGCTCGCGGACGATTTGTTCGCGAAGGAAAAAACGTTCTGGACCACGCTTGTCGCCAGCGCGTAAAAGCCGCTTGCGTCAACATGTTACCCGGGAGGCGGGCGTTATGACGATATCTTTAATTTGTTTGCCATATGCAGGGGGCTCCGCTCAAGTGTACAAACGCTGGACGAACCGGCTGCATCCCGGCGTGCGTCTGGTGCCGGCCGAACTGGCGGGCAGGGGAAGCCGCATGGACGAGCCGTTCTATGCGGACGCGGCGGAGGCCGTGCGGGATTTGCTGCCGCTGGTAAGGGAGACGGCGCTTGGCTCCGACTCCTATGCTTTATTCGGCCACAGCATGGGCAGCCTGCTCGAGTATGAGGTGCTGCATGCGCTGCGGGAAGAAGGATTCCCGCTGCCTGCGGCAGTCTTCCTCTCCGGCAGAGGGGCGCCGCATAACGAGCAGAAGGAGGCTCGCCGGACCCATCTGCTTCCGGATGACGAGTTTCTCGAGGAAGTGAAGCGGCTCGGCGGCATGCCGGACGAGCTGTTCCGGCATCGGGAGCTGCTGGATATGTTTATGCCGATCCTAAGAGCCGACTTCAAGCTTGTCGGCGAATACGAGCATCGGATGCGGCCGCCGCTGCCGCTCCGGCTCACCATCTTGAGCGGTAAAGATGACGGCTGCGTTAAAGGCCCGCTCGGCGAATGGGAGCGGTATGCGACGGGAGGCTGCGAGCTGATGCTGTTTGAAGGCGGACATTTTTTCCTGCATGAGTGGGAATCCGATGTTGTAGCAGTGATAAACAAAATGCTGACCGAGGCGCCTGCCCCGATCTCACCCGTAAGGAGCGTGATGGAAGATGCTGAACAAACATGCAATATGGTTTCCCGGTCAGGGATCGCAGCGCGTCGGGATGGGAAAAATGCTGAGCGAGCGGTATCCGGTTGTCAAAGCGACGATGGAGGAAGCGAACGAAGCGCTGGGCATGCGCCTTGACAGCCTGATGTATGAGGGACCGACAACGGAGATGACGAGGACGGACAATGCCCAACCCGCTATTCTTGCGCTTGGTGTGGCAATGTACCGCGTCTACAGTCGTGAATGGTTATACCTGCCTGCGATGGCAGCCGGCCACAGCCTGGGCGAGATTACCGCTTTAACCTGCGCGGGAGCCATAACGTTCCCGGATGCGCTCAGGCTCGTACGCCGCCGCGGCGAGTTGATGCAAGGGGCCGCCGCTGCGGGGATCGGCACAATGGCCGCCGTGAACGGGCCGAGTCCTGATGTTGTCGCCAAAGTATGCTTGGAAATCAGCGCAGGCTGCACGGACGGAAGCCGTATTGTTGTGGTATCGAATATGAATTCAGAGCGGCAAACGGTGATTTCGGGCCACAAAGAGGCTGTCCATGAAGCGTCCGAAAGACTGTCCGCCCATGGGGCCGCAGTCATTCCGCTGCAGGTAAGCGCGCCGTTCCATAGTCCGTTGATGGCGCCGGCGGCGGCGCAATTTGTCGAAGTGCTGAGCCGCGTCTCGTTTGGAGAAATGGATTTTCCCGTCGTTTCCTCCTTGACAGGTCTGCCATACAGAAATACGGCGGAGATCGCGGGTATGCTGGCAAGGGGATTGACGGACCCTGTCAATTGGCCGGCTGTCCTTGCCTTTCAGAAAAGTATTGGCGTTGCCTCTGCCGTAGAACTGGGTCCGGGCAATGTATTGAAACGGCTGGCGCCAGCGGACGGACTGCGTGTATTCGCTTTTGACGACCAGGAGGATGAAGCGCATCTGGTTGCCGCAAGCCGGCAAACGAACGCTTATTCGATTGATCTGCTGAATCGTTGTCTGGCTATCGCCACTTGCGTCCGCAACCGCAACTGGAACGCGGCTGAATATGAACAAGGCGTCGTTTCGCCTTACCGCGGCGTGCAGCAGTTGGTCGATCGGCTGCGGGAGACGGGAGAGCAAGTGGCGGAAGCGCATGTTCGGCAAGCGCTGGCGATGCTGGAATCGGTGTTTCGCACCAAAGGCACGCCCGCCGATGAGCAGGAGCGGCGGCTTGCAAGACTGCAGGGTGAGTTCGGTCTGCGCGGCTTGCCAGGCGTTTCTCCTGCCGACCGGCCATACGCGGGCAGTCCATTATAGTGCGTGTTCAAAAAGGTCGGTTTTCAGCACCGAGAAGGTTGGATAAAGCTAGGGTCAGAGGAGCGGAACGTACGTAGTGGGTACGTGAGCACCGGAAGGCCCGGCTGAATTCAAGATTCGATGTCGAATATGCTTTCAGTGTTACTTCGTGTTAGATATAGGATTTATAAGTTATCAACGGAGTTGATGAAATTCTATATCGCAAGAAAACCTACCATTGAATCGCGGTCGCTCAGCCTTGAATTTGCCTCGATTGGTTTTCTTATCAAAAGCGGACTTTTTGAACAACCTCTTATTAGGAAGGAGCGGGGTCATGGGGATCCGGCTGAACAATGACGAGTTGGATCAAGATGGAGTCAAGCGCCCGGAAGAGCTGCCGTCTCCCGTGGAGATTTTGCAGTCATTGATCCGCTTTAATACAACAAATCCGCCGGGTGAGGAAGCCGCATGCATCATGTATATCCGGCAACTGCTTGAGGATACGGGCATTGAGACGCGGACCTGTTCGCTTGATCCGGCCCGGCCCAATCTGCTGGCCAGGATAAAGGGCAGCGGGGAGGCACCGCCGCTGCTGCTGTACGGGCATGTCGATGTCGTTGGCACAGGCAAGCAAGACTGGAGCCGCGACCCGTTCGGGGGCAACATCGAGGGCGGCTTCGTCTGGGGGCGGGGCGCTCTTGATATGAAAGGCGGCCTGGCGATGCTCGTATCGGCTTTCCTCCGCGCGCATGTACGCAAGCTGCCGCTGCGTGGCGATCTCATTCTGGCGATTGTCAGCGACGAGGAAGCAGGGGGCGAATACGGGGCTTCCTTCCTGGTAGGGCGGCATGCCGATTATTTTGCGGGCGTCAAGTATGCGCTAGGCGAATTTGGCGGCTTTGCATTTCATGCCCTAGGGAAAACCTTTTATCCGATTATGGTGGCGGAGAAGCAGCTCTGTTGGCTCAAAGCGACGATTCGAGGAGATGGTGGCCACGGCTCCATGGGCAATCCGGGAGCCGACTGTATGGCGCAATTGGGGAACATGCTTCAATCGCTTAGCAGGAATAAGCTGCCGATACGTGTGACACCAGCGGCGCGGTTGATGATTGAAAGCATGGCCGCCGCACTGCCGCTGCTGCCGGCGCTGCTGCTGAGAGGGCTCGCTGCGTCCCCGGCTGTGCGGCCTCATCCTGAAGCTGCTGGGGGAAAAGGGCGAGACGTTCGCCCCGCTTCTGCGTAATACGGTCAGTGCGACCGTCGTTCACGGCGGCGAGAAAATCAACGTTCATCCAAGCGAAATTACGGTTGAGCTCGACGGCCGAACGCTGCCGGGTGTCACTCCGCAGCAATTTATGGACGAGCTGCGCCGATTCGCGATTCATGATTCGATCGGGCTGGAGGTGCTGCGTCATGACCCATGCGCCGAAGCTCCAGACATGGGGATGTTCGATTTGCTGTCCGACGTGTTGAAAGAAGCGGATAAGGAGGCCGTTCCGGTGCCGATGCTGCTGCCCGGAGGAACGGACGGAAGATGGTTTGCGAGGCTCGGCATCCAAACCTACGGTTTCCTGCCAATGCCACTGCCACTGCCCAAGGACATGCAGTTTACCAAACTGATTCATGCGGCTGATGAACGCATTCCTGTAGAAGCGGTCAGGTTCGGCACGGATGCGATTTACCGGGTGCTGGAACGGTACGGAGCGATGCCATGATGCCTTTTAAAACGTTTTGAATATTCGCAAATTTACAATTTTATTAGCGCTTGAAATGCAAATGGCCATTTCAAGCGCTTTTTTTGCATAGCTTTTCAAGATTGTGAGCATGGACACATCGTTATTTCTATGAGTTGCCAACAACAGCTTTTGCACGATTGGAGTTATAGATGATGGCAAAGGATTCAACGTTGAAGAATGTTCACAAAAAAGTTTAGTTTTATCTATTGTAAATAGCTATGTAGAGGATAAACTTAAGGGAGCATGCAATTTGAATCTACAGCGTGTGAAACAAACGTTTCATTCACGTTTAAAATGTAATAGAGGACTACAAAGGCGTAGTCTTACTAAAGCAAAGAGGCTTAAGGTTATAGCATTCCTACTTGTTAGGAAGCGGTATAACTTTAGGCCTTTTTGTGTTTATTCTCTGGTATGGGAGATGAGGAAATGGCAAAAATTTGTTTCACACCTCTTTTAGTCGAGAACAGAATCGATGTTCAAAAGTGTATCACGGCTGTAATGGTTGCTATGCTCATTGCAAGTAAAATGGTTCCAAAAAACTGCACCTAAGAAGTAGAGGAGGGTACCCATGAGTATCGATAAAAAGATGATTGAAGAGATGGTTCGTAAAGTCATCATGGAAAAAGTAGGGGCTGATGCTATTGAACAGAACGTTCATAGAGGTCCTGGAGGGATTACTTCTATTAAAGTGCCAAATATGAAAGTAACAGAAGAGGATCGTCTCGATACAGGCAACCCTAATGATATCGTCTATTGTAAAGATCTTTTTTCGCTAAAGGAAAGTCCAAGACTTGGCTGCGGTATCATGGAGATGAAAAAAACAACCTTTGACTGGACACTTAACTACGATGAAATTGATTATGTGATTGAGGGACATCTGGACGTTATCATCGATGGTACAAAGGTGTCAGCTGGACCAGGAGAAGTGATCCTGATTCCAAATGGAAGCAGGATTCAATTTTCTGTGCCAGAATATGCACGATTTATCTATGTAACATATCCGGCTAACTGGGCAGAACAAGCGTAATATTCTAATTTCTACTCGCCGGAGAAATCCGAAACCGAAACCGCCGCAACAGTAATGTACGTATACTCCGGGCTCCATGGTTTCAGAACCGGGGCTTTAGCGATGCCCCGGTACCAATTTCGAGCGGACTAGCTGCCAGAATAATTCCCGACCGGCGGGCAGGATCTCCTGATACAATCCTTGTATTCTGCGGGATGATGTCTAATGAGACAAATGTGACCACATTACGAACAGTACTAAAGCCTGATTCTCTGGGCTTTTTTTTATACCTATTGTAGGATTTTGACACAAAATTGGGTGCATTGTGGAGGACCTTTGTCGATTAGGAGTTTCAACGAAGAAGGTTATCAACCTGAGCTGCGACATTCGAATTTATTTACTAACAAAGCAGAAGCTTATAGCGTGGTCACGTCCTATATTGATTATTATAACGAGCGTTGTATTCAGTCAAGCATCGGAGTATCAACCATCACATCTCTTTGGTGATCAACTTCGAGTCTATTGCACTTACAGCAAATCGTATTTTTTAAGCTATTCTTGGTCCTCCGTATTTATTTTTCAATCTAGCACTTGTTTAATGAAACATAACTACATCTTTCACGTATATCCCTTTAGTTCTATATTTTAACAGAGAAAACGATAGAGAAACCTATAGACTATCGTAGTAGAGGTCACGTGTATGTCGGTTTTGAAAAAACGAAAGTGGATTTTATGGTTGTCAGCTTTAGTCCTTATTGTTGCAGTTCCAATATCAATTTTCATGCAAATAATCATTCATTCTAATGTACCAGAACTTGCAGAAGGAAGCATTGAGCAGCGTTATGCACAGCAAGGAAGCTATCATGTAAAGGTAGAAGAAGTTAAGAGTACGAGTGGTGAGGCTTTATTTAGAATTTACTATCCAGCATTTCAAGGAGACGAATCCTATCCTATTATTTCTTGGGGGAATGGAACAGATGCCACGCCAGATCGTTATGATGAGCTCTTAACTCATCTTGCTAGCTGGGGATTCATTGTAATAGATTCCTATAGCAAGACAACAGGAACAGGCCAAGAAATTGTGGAGGCTATTGATTATTTAAAAAATGAAAACCAACTAGCAAACAACTTGTTTTATCAAAAAATACAAATGGAGCATATTGGTGTAGCTGGACATTCTCAAGGGTCTACTGGGGTTATCAATGCTCATACCAACTATAAAAGTGGATCGTTGATTAAGACGGTTGTATCCATCGCTCTCCCGGATTTGAAGCATTGTGATCCAGAAGATGTGTACGATACAGCACGTATTACCGTTCCTTTCTTCATTATGGGCGGTACACGAGATTTTCTAATCTCACCGGTATCAACGAATCAATTAGCCTTGCATAGTACTAACGCAAGCACGCCTGTTATGATGGGGATGGCAAAAGGTGCAGCTCATACAGCGATTGAAGGTAATGGTGGCAATCATAGGGGGTACTTGACGGCTTGGATGAGATATCGGCTGTATGATGATCAGGAAGCCATGAAGGCATTTCATGGGGATTCTTCCGAGATGATGAATAATACAAATTGGCTGGACGTTATACAAGCAAATATGGATGATAAAAAAATCGTGCAATAACAAAAGAACGGCATTTTTGCCGTTCTTTTGTTGATGTAGTCATTGAACTAACGGAGGCGATAGTTTAATTGATTTAGGCTGAAGCGACAAATGTCGGAGGACAAGAAAATTGCTGAGAGACAAGAACATAAGCCGATTACCAATTAGATAAGTATTTTAGTCATGCCTTTTGCAACACACGCGGTGCAGTCTGAGAAGTTACCATTAGATATCGTTAAAGAATTTCTTCATCAGAAAAATATTGGAGTAACAGAATACTACACTGTACCAACTTCCCAGCAGATTACGCTAACAGACATATTAGTACATAGATGTCAGGATTTTGCATAGGAGTGTAGTTCACCATCAAATACTAATCTTATGGAAAAGAGTCTAGATAAACAATATACTAGCTATAAAGTTATTTGTTGAGGTGAATATCAAATGGATGAAGTCGATGAATCAAAACAAATTGTATTACAAATCGGCGGTGCCTTGAAAAAGTACAGAAAAGAAAAAAACATGAGTTTAGACGACTTAGCGGAATTAACTGGCGTAAGCAAACTTACTCTGGGGAATATCGAACGTGGCGATACAAATCCAACTTTGGCGATTATATGGAAAATTTCAAAAGGCATATCTTTACCGTTATTGGCTTTGTTCAAATCAGAAGACCCTGTTAGTTTGTATCGAGCAGGCGAAGGACTGCGGTTTTCTAATGATCAAAAAAATTGGATCATTGAACCAGTCTTTAAAAGCAACGATATTGAAATGTGTCGGGCTTACTTACAGCCAAATAGCTCTTATCACCCTGAAGGTCATCATGTGAATACAACTGAAATTGCAACAGTAATGACGGGTTCCATTGATATTCAACTCAATGGAGAGATTTACACATTGAATCAATATGATACGATCAGTTTTCGTGCAGATTCTCCTCACTCTTATACGAATCATACGAATAGTGAAACAGTGCTCCATATATCCTTAAAATATGGTTTCTAAAAGCCGGAAATTCCACTTATTCAATACAACTCCGAATTCCATGACGGGAATTCAGAGTTGTATTTTTGTTTTTAGATGAGATCATGTATGTTATGAAATACTTCTTGTTAAAAATAATATATTATAATATACTTTTATTGTTCGCGCGGATGTTATAGCATAGTTTTTTCAATCAGCAGGAAAGAAATAATATGTCTGAATTTAAGAAGGAGAAATGAAGAATGCCGAACAAACAAAATAAAAAAGCCGTACCATCCTCTATAGGGCTGATCATTCTCGGCATTATTGTTATTGCAGCTAATTTACGTACTCCCTTAACCTCAGTTGGTCCTTTAGTGAGTCTCATAAGGGATGACGTTCATATTTCAAATACATTAGCAGGTCTGATAACAACGGTCCCCTTGCTTGCCTTTGCTTTATTATCGCCTCTCGTACCAAAATTAGGACGAAGATATGGGGTTGAACGTATCATAATGATCGCTCTAATCCTTCTGACTGTTGGTATTGTAATACGTTCTTTATCTGGCGCAGCTAATCTGTTTATTGGGACAGCAATTCTTGGATTCGCAATCGCCGTATGTAATGTATTATTGCCAAGTATAATCAAAAGGGATTTCCCAAATAAAATTGGCTCCATGACAGGTGTTTACTCCATTTCAATGAATTTATGTGGAGCAATCGCATCGGGAATCAGTGTACCGCTAGCCGTGAACGCAGGTCTAAAATGGCAGGGAGCATTGGAAATATGGGGGATTCTAAGCTTTGTATCGATCCTCTGTTGGTTACCCCAATTAAGAAATCAAACGAAGCAAACAGCCACGACGAGTCAACAGATGGCCAGCAACGATGTGAATGTTTGGCGATCCCCGCTTGCCTGGCAAGTAACCTTGTTTATGGGTATACAGTCTATGGTTTTCTATGTGTTGATCGCATGGTTGCCTGAAATTTTAAAGCAGCAAGGAATTGACTCCAGCCAATCAGGATGGTACCTCTCGATCATGCAGTTAGCTATGCTTCCATTCACCTTTATTGTTCCCGTTATTGCTGGGCGCATGTCTAACCAACGTTTGTTAGTGGTCATCACAACCATTTTGCTTTTGACAGGAACGCTCGGACTTCTTTACGGAAGCTCCCATATCATTCTGTTGTGGATCATCATACTCGGAATTGGTGGAGGCTTCGCCTTTAGTTTGTCCATGATGTTTTTCGGGTTACGTACTGAAAATGCGCATCAAGCAGCGGAACTGTCTGGCATGGCGCAATCGATCGGATATCTTCTTGCCGCAATCGGTCCTGCCCTTATAGGATACCTGCATGATGCGACAAACAGTTGGAACCTGCCACTTTTCATTCTGCTTGGCGCTTCGGTTTTACTCTTTTTAGTCGGTATAGGAGCAGCAAGAAACCGTTTTGTAGGCAGCCGAAATAGCTACGAGCTGCTACGGAAAGGACGATAAATATGTTTGATAAAATTATTGTAGCCATTGATAAAGCTGAAATAACGAACAAACTCCTCGAGGCAACCATCGAAATAGCCCGAAACAAACAAACTCAAGTTACTTTGGTTAATGTCAGCCAGGAATATGTGTCGAATGGCATGACATATGTGCCAGAGAATTTCTTGGAAGAAATATTGAACGAAATGGAGAAAGCGAGTTTGGAACAGCTGCAACAAGCCAAATCTAAATTAAAATCTGCGGGGATTAATCCGGAAATCGTTCATCTTAAGGGAGATCCTGCACATGAAATATTAAATTATGCAAGGGATACCGAGCAGCAACTTATTATTATCGGAAGCCGTGGGCTAAGGGGCATAAAAGAAATGATGCTAGGAAGTGTCAGCCACAAGGTTTCGCAGCTATCAAGTTGTCCAGTCCTCATTGTACATTAACTCCTTTACGGAACTGCAGAAATGATGCATTGTTATACTAACGGGGAACGTTATAGTTGAATCATACAGCGGCATTCTAGGATATTTGTGTCCTACAATGCCGCTGTTTCTGTATCCCTTTTGATTACTTGTCCGATTAGATGGTTATCTAATGTCTGGTGCGATTGCTCCTTATTAAGGTAACGGGCAGGATAGTTCGAATCATAATCGACCTCCAGACCGCTTTTGTCAGACGACAAAGCACATAATAAGCAGGGAGCAAACCACCGACAACACTGCTCCCTGTTTTGATGGCATTCGGCTAGAGCAATCGACTGCTTTTTACAAGCAATTTGGTAGGATTGTCGCTTACTTGTTTTTAATTTTAACCCATCCCTAGAAGGTCCTTAACGACTATGTTAAATTCTTTAACCAGGCAGCAAGTGCCTCGCCAATTTCTTGAGGCGAATCTTCCTGGGGATAATGAAGTCCACGTACGGTGATCTCCGTTTGCATTGGCTAATTACGACAAAACTCAACATGAGATGTCGGCAAAGTGCCCGGATCACAGTTGACAAAGAGTTTCGGGACGGAGCTCTCTGCCAGAATCGCCCATACCTATGAGGTCAGGAGCAATGCAACGACCGAAATCTTGAGCATAAGGAAGAATTTCACGCCAGAGATAAGAGGAAGTAGGGTTGCCATGTAGGAAGACAATCGGATCGCCACTTCCTTCGTCTACGTAGGACATCTCTAGACCAAGCACTCGCTGATGCTTTTTTTCATAGGGAAAAGATGGTTTAACCATTCAGAATTTCACGAGCAAATTTTTCAAGTGTTTCGGGTTGCGCGAAGCATCTTGTAACAGAGAAGAGCGCAGCACCAACTGAATCTAGTGCTCCATCGACCACGATTCCAGCTGTCCAGGAAAGTCCGGAAACGGAAGCTCCTCCAGTAGCAAGATAGACCCCACATCATGGGCATTGATGGGAGCGGCCATCGTTCATTGTGGCGAGCATGATGCTACTGATGACGATCAGTGCATGCGGAGGACCGCAGGACCCGGCAGCGAATCAGGTGAATCGATTGTTAGTGGGCGACTATAAGATTGACAGGATCCTGAAGGAAATTACTCATCATGGACAGGACCGTAACGGGCTAGTTTAACAACAGCTGCATACCATCTCCCTACAGGAGATGATTCCGATGGTTGTGAAAATTAGTGCTGTGTTTCGAGTGCTCCACTCTTCGGAAGCGAGATCTCGTTACCAGTTATAACGTACTAATAACTTTGGTTTTTTTGTCCCGTATTACAAGAGACAAAAGTATTGGATCCAATGATATCCGTAGTCGTAGTTAGGACAATGGATATAAGGGTGAAGTTGAAAAATAGAACTATTGCCTTAATTATCCATAACCCAATATCCAAGTAATGATAGAAGAATACGCAGGGATAGGAGACTGATAATACTGAATCTATTAGAGTAATGGCGTAATTTTGTGGAATTCTGCCAGGGACAAAAATGTGTGTATGTCTCTGTTCTTAATCGATTTTTGTTTGTAAAAACGTATCCTGCTTTTTTGAATAATATAGTTTTAATAGGTAGTTAAGTGAAGTTAAGTGAAGTTAAGTGAAGTAGAGTGAAGTCGACGAAAAGCAAAAATTAGTAAAGATTAACTATCATGACCTAGAGTTACATGATGGTTATCTATATCATCAAAACGATTCTAGAAAGACAATATTGAACAAAAGACCTATCGATTTTCATTTGGAAACAAGATACAGTAATTGTAAAACGAATACATAATATGAACACGATTTACAATTTAATGCTAGTTTTGTACGACAATAGCAAACCCACCGAAAGGTGGCGACGCAAAGCTATAGGGGCTAATGCGGGATCTACTGTGATCGCGATGCCAGCCAGTTGCCGAATACGACGGGAGACCTCCGTTTTATTCATTTGAAGAAAGGGGGTTTTTTGACGTTCCAAAAAACAAAGGCGAGCTTCGCTGTAAGAAGAAACTAAGTTTGGGGCTATACGAGGCCATAGTCATATTGGCTCAGGAGGGGGGATACTTCTTCATCGCAGAATGCGAAGAGGATTCTTCTGTTCGTTATCAATCAGACATTAATGAATCGATAATCCGGGAGTTGATGGTCATGGAACAAACGACATGTGAAGTATCAATTGACGAATTTCCGTGGGGGGGATGGACCAACGATGAAGGAAGCCGGGTTAGTTTTTGCCTTGATTCTGCAACGACCCGAAAACTCTATCAACTTGCGTTCAATTTCGGAATAACTGTGGATATGGCACTAATGGCTTGTTATGCGATCCTGCTTGCCAAATATACCGGCGAGGATGACCCTGTAATTGGGTATTCGTTGGAAAGCCAGATGCTTCCTATACGATACTCTCCTACTGTACATAAGCCATTAGATAAGTTTCTGATAGAAGTCAAGCATACCACGATGCAAGCACTCGAAGATCGGAATATGCGTAAGAATCTGAGCGGCAATCCGTTCATCAAAGCGGCGTTTACTTGGCAAAACGCCAATACTACTCCTTTGAAATCTGATCAGTTGGGGACGTTTGAGCTTGCTTTGACGGCTTTTAAGAAGGAATCTCTCATGATACACCTTGATTACGCGACCCGCTTGTATAGAAAGGAAACGATTGAGCAGATGGGCGACCACTTGAGCCGTATTGTGCAGGAAGTAGCCGATTTTCCCGAGAAAGTGATTGCCGATATACGTTTGTTGTCCGAAGAAGAGGAGAGACAGATTCAGGCTTTCAGCGGAATTAAGACGGACTATCCTTCCAGCAAAACGGTCCATTACTTGTTTGAGGAACAGGTCAGCTTAACCCCCGATCGCCCAGCGGTCATGACCGCGGACCATCAGATATCCTATCGGGAATTGAACGAACACGCGAATCAGCTTGCAAAAGCACTACAGGATCACGGCGTAAAGCCGGAGAGCGTCGTTGGCATTGTCGCGGATCGGTCTGTCAGTATGATCGTCGGGCTTACAGCCATATTGAAGGCGGGCGGCGCTTATATGCCCATCGAAGCCGATTCTTCGTGCGAACGACTCGAATATATGCTCGAGGACAGTCGGGCGGGATTTTTGCTGGCCCCTTCCAGTTGGAAGCCTGACTTTGCATTTGAAGGAAAAGTAATTTATTGGGACAACGCGCAGCTTTATCTTGACAGCTGTCCCCATACGATATCTGAAGTAACCTCGCAAAGTCTAGCGTATATCATCTATACTTCTGGATCAACGGGGACAGCGAAAGGTGTCATGGTTGAACATTGCAACATCGTAAGACTGGTCAAGAAGACCAATTATTTCAATTTTTCCGTGGATCATCGAATTTTGCAAACCGGCGCAATTGCATTCGATGCGTCAACCTTTGAAATTTGGGGATCCCTTTTGAACGGATCTACCTTGTTTTTGATGAAGAACAAGGATCTATTAGACATTCACAAATTGAAGGAAACCATCATCGGCTACCGCATCACGGCTTGGTTTCTGACTACGGCTTTGTTCCATAATCTGGCCGAACAGGATCCTGACGTCTTTTGTACGTTGAACACCTTGCTAATCGGCGGAGAAGCGTTATCGCCGAAGCACGTAAACGCCGTAAGTAAGACCTGTCCCGATCTGCGGATGGTCAATATATACGGTCCGACGGAAAACACGACATTCTCCACTTATTTCCCGATCGAACGTGAATTCGAATCCGCCATTCCGATTGGCAGACCAATATGCAATTCCTCCGCTTATATCCTTGATAAACAGTTGAAGCTTCAGCCCATCGGAGTAGTGGGAGAGCTTTGCGTCGGAGGGGACGGTGTCGCGCGGGGGTATTTAAACCAGCTGGAATTGACAGAAGCCAAGTTTGTGGAACATCCGCTCCTCGGGGAAAGGTTATATCGAACGGGGGATATGGCCCTGTGGCTGCCGGATGGCAATATCGAAATTATCGGACGAATCGACGATCAAGTGAAGATCAGAGGGTATCGCGTGGAACCGAGAGAAATCGAGACTCGACTGCTGGAACACAACGGAATCTTGAAAGTCGCGGTAGCCGTCAAAGCCGACGAGAGTGGCAATCCGATAATATGCGCGTATTTTGTTGCGAAACAGGTTTTGTCCGAAACGGATGTCAAGGCGTATTTAGCCCGAAATTTGCCTGAATATTTCCTGCCCTCTCTTGTGGTACAGATGGAAAGTTTGCCGCTTACCCCTAACGGGAAAGTCGATAAAAAAGCTCTGCCGGACCCTGATCTTCTTCGTCCGATGCTTGTCAACTGAGACGAACCGCTAAACGAAACGCAGCAAATGCTCAAAAGGATCTGACTGGACAAGGATGCCGAGAGAATCGAGAACGCATTTGACTCATAATTAATGTCGGAAGACAAGAACGTAGTCTCATTAAAATCCGCTTTAAAAGCGGATTATTTATTTATGTCAAGTTATTGTCATTAATTGATGACAAGAATCTGACCCCATTCCCGAAAGAGTAGTAGTTTTAATGAAATTCCTTGTGGCGCATATGTTTGAATTTATGGGCTAAGGAAATGCAAGAAAGGTGCATGAGGATTTTATGAAAGAAATTTGCGTGTAACGAAACATAGCTACATCTTTTACGTATATCCATTCAGTTTCATACTTTAACAGAGAAGACGATAGAGAAATCTATAGACTATCGTAGAGGTCACGTGTATGTTGGTTTTTAAAAAAAGAAAGTGGATTTTATGGTTGTCAGCTTTAGTCCTTATTGTTGCAGTTCCAATAACCATTTTCTTGCATATAATCATTCATTCTCATTTACCAGAACTTGCAGAAGGAAATCAATTAGCCTTGCATAGTACTAACGCAAGCACGCCTGTTATGATGGGGGTGGCAAAAGGTGCAGCACATACAGCGATTGAAGGCAATGGTGGCAATCATAGGGGGGACTTGACGGCTTGGATGAGATATCGGCTGCTTGATGATCAGGAAGCCATTAAGGCATTTCATGGGGATTCTTCCGAGATGATGCATAATACAAATTGGCTGGACGTTATACAAGCAAATATGGATGATACTACATTCGTTCATCCATAACAAAAAGACGGCATGTTTGGTGATATCCCATGTGGTAGACAACGAAAAAAAAGACATCTGGTAAGATGTACTTAGACGTTAGTGTCGGAGGACAAAACATTGTCCCATTAAAAGTCGCTATCTTAGCGGCTTTTTCTTTTAAGGGTACAAGTTCTTGTCTTGAGCCGAGGACAAGAACTTGGTCCGATTACCGATTTGACACATATCTTATTAAAATTCTACAGCTATTTCATTAAGCTAACGAGCAGAATTGCGAATATTCCATTATTTGGTGTAGTATATGGAGTGAAAAGGACGGGACGAACGGATATAGAGTGAAGAGTGAGAAAGGAGCGAAAACGTGAGGATGTATTCTAAAAGCAATAGAATATTAATTGGTGTGTTTCATGTTGGAGGAAAGTAATAAAAAGGATGTTAAGTGTTACGCCTCCACAATTCATGGACACCGCTCTGTCCGTCAGGGAAGAGTCCAGTTGAAAAATTACGTATAACTGAGGGGGATATGCCAGGAAACTCGCTATTTTAGCGGCTTTTTTGTTTTATCGGTACAAGTTATTGTCCCGATTGCGTAATGTTTAATATTTCCACCTGCGGAGCACTAAATCAATCCCGATTACCAAATAGTTACTTTATTTCTCGGCGTCATCCGTGAGATTGAATAATACGTCGTTTACGTGAGCCGTGTCGTGATGCTCGTGGTAGACTGCGATTTTATCGCCTCGGCGCTCAAAGAGAAAATGATAATGGTTCTGATAGTGTCGTCCACTCTTTAACTTCATTGTCGAGTAGGCTTACACTGCCACACGGTCCCCTTGCATGGTCCAACCTGTAGGGACGATCTGAAGTGGACCGTCAGTAATGTTGTCCAGTGGGGTTAGCATCAAGCGGAATTCATCCTTGGAGAAAAAACAAAGATAGAGTTTCTTACGATGTACAGGGCAAGCTTCTGTACAGTCTAACATTGGTGATCTTGGTCTTGTTAATATGCACTTAAGGGCGTGACACCGATTGCTACAGTGAAAATTGGTGATTTGCCACAAGTTTTTCGTTTACCCTATCGGTATGAAGAATGGGCAATATGAGGATAAATTTAAACTCCTTCACAGGAGCTTGAGCAAAGAGTAGATAAATTACACCCTTGACATGAATTGGTTATTATTCAATAATTATATACAACCAATTACTGGTAATATATCTTTCGTTTCTGTTTAACCATACATCAACTTCGATTGTCTTCATGACACTCCGCTAACACGACTCCAATTTTGACGAAACTAGATTATGCCTATATATAGATTCCTCCATATTAAGACATGATTACTATCCCCTCCGTGGCTTCACCCATAAGCGTACCTACTTGGTTTTGATCTCTACATCGTTGCGCACTATGAATGTCAGCATTCATCAGCAGTTTACATAGCTGATTCTATATAGTAGAGCAGAGTTGCTCACGTTTAATTTCCCCTTCCCAGATTTCTAACCCGCTTGTCTTTACGCTTCTCACAATGTGATTAGGTATTGTTTTTCATGACTTTGTACGAGTATATAAGCTCTAAGGAGTTTGTATAAATCGGCTTAAAAAGGAGCGGATGCCCGCACGATAACGGTTATGCACAGCTTTGAGAGGATCATTTTCAAGAGAGGAGGCAGCTCAAAAGATCGCGACAAAGATGGTGTCGAAAAACGAAAGGCGCATCATGACCAAACCAAATCATGGGAGGTAATGTGATGATGTTTCAAACCCGTTCGGATTCCCGTTTCATCTTGCGATTCATGCTGATTGGCGGCGGATTGCTGCTCGTATTCGCTTGTATGTTCGCGTTCTCGAAGACCGTGTCAGCCCACGGATATATTAATGATCCGGCCAGCCGCGCGATCCAGTGTAAAAACGGATTGAATACCAACTGCGGCCCGATCATCTATGAGCCTCAGAGCCTGGAGGGGCCGAAAGGTTTTCCTGCTGCCGGACCCCCTGACGGCAAAATCGCCAGCGCCGGCCTTGCCGGCTTCGCTCAGCTTGACCAGCAATCAGCTACGCGCTGGAACAAGGTGAACATGACGAGCGGCACCAACAACTTCACTTGGATTTTTACCGCTCGTCATGCCACGACAAGCTACCGTTATTTCATCACCAAGCCGGATTGGAATCCCAATGCACCGTTGACTCGCGCCCAGTTTGATCTGACTCCGTTCTGCACGATTAACGGGAATGGCCAGCAGCCGCCGGCCACGTTAACCCATACCTGCAACGTGCCGCAAAGAGACGGTTACAATGTCATCCTCGGCGTATGGGATATCGCGGATACCCAAAATGCCTGGTACATCGTCATCGATGCCCAATTCGGTCCTGGCGACAGCATTGCGCCTACGGCGCCGACTAATTTGGCCGTCAGCAACGTTGGCACAACGACGGCCAAGCTGACTTGGGGGGCCTCGACGGACAACAATGCCGTCACGGGTTATGAGGTGTACAACGGTGTCAATGTCATCGCCACCATACCTGCCAATCAGACGAGCGCCAATCTCACCAATCTATTGGCAGGCACGACTTATAACATAGTTGTGAAGGCGTTCGACGCTTCCGGCAATCGATCGCCGAGCAGCAACAGTGTCCAGTTTACGACCACGCAGTTACCGGTTGACGTGACGCCGCCGACCAATCCGACCGGCCTGCATGTGATGGGCACCCCGACGTCGACATCAGTCACGTTGATGTGGAATGCATCCACAGATGATTCCGGCATCGCTGGTTACAGGATTTACAACGGCAGCACGGTGATCACTACCGTCACTGGAACGGCAACCGAGAAGGTCATTACCGGTTTGTCGCCGAACTCGCAATATACGTTTACGGTTCGCGCTTACGACCCGTCGAACAATGAATCTGGCGACAGCAATGCCGTGACAGTGTCAACGCCTGACGGGCCGAGTGCAACGCCATGGGCGCCAAATACCGCTTATGAGGTCAATGCGCTTGTATCCTATGACGGCAAGGTGTACAAATGCATCCAGCCCCATACCTCCTTGCCGGGTTGGGAGCCGAGTAACGTGCCCGCACTCTGGCAGCTACAACCGTAAACGCGTGCTTTAGATGAGCAGGAAGCCCGCCGCTTGCAAAGAGCGGCGGGCTTATTTTTCATGGTTGATTCAATCGAATAGATTCCATCAATACTCTACCATACTGATACTACCAGTGCGAAATATAAGACTAGAAGGGGGGCGGTAAAGTCCAAACCGCTCCCTGCGATGAGCAATGAGCATCGACTTAAAATAATCAATTAAATCAACTAAAACTCCATGCTTTGGCATGGAGTTTTAGCTTTCCTTATACAGGGATATCGCATCTGATTAACCTAGCTGCTGCGAACCATTGAACCATACGGATTTGATCGACAAGGTATCCGAAATATTAGTGGTCGGATCACCGTTTACGAGAATAAGATCAGCGCGCGCACCTTCGGTAATACGACCGCGATCGTGAAGACCAAAGCAACGGGCCGGTTTGATAGTAGCCGACTGAAGAGCTTCGATCGGAGTGAACCCGGCCTTCACCAGCAGTTGCATTTCGTGGTGGACACTGGCCCCATGAGCAAGACCGCCAAGGTTCGGAACTGGAACCGGCGCGACATCCGTCCCTACCAGAATATCAACTCCGGCACGGTGAAGATCCATCACATTCAGAAAGCTGTTTTCCATATTACCTTGCGGAAACGTATTGAAGCTTGAGTTCAAAATATCGATCCAGTCCGGACTTAATTTGGAATGAACACGTGGATCATTCGCCAATTCCGATGCTGGATTTCCAATAATCGATGAATTCAACACCAAGCACGGTATAACAAATGCGCCTGAACCCGCTATGGACTTCACTAAGTCGGATGTGTACTCGGGTCTGTCGATAAACAAATGGCCTAAACCGTCGACTCCAAAATCGATAGCTTCTTGCGATGAAAGAGCCGTCAAGACGTGGGCAATGACCAGCTTATCCAACTTGTGGGCTTCTTTCACGGCTGCTTTTAAAATCTCGTCGCTTAGTACAGGCAGGCCAGGTGCCCCCATGACCGTTCCTTCTTCAATCATGACCTTAATATAGTCGGCTCCATTCTCCACCTGGGTATGCACATGCTTAATCGCTTCTTCCACCGTCGTCACTTGCGGGATTTCTTCGTGATCGTGAGCGTATGCCGCCAACATCGCTTCACGGTCTTCCTCGGATAACTTCTCCAGCTCCTTCAATACGAATTCCGGTATTTCATCTCCATCGGGCAGTAACTCATCTGGGTGTCCACCTGGAGCGCTGATCGCTGTGCCGGCAGAACGGACGTCAGCGACGTCATTTACATTTTTCAACTGAATCTCGCGCCCTCTTTTAGTAAAATCGCCGTTCATTTCGAGTTCTGTTGTAACCCCGAATTTTAAGGCATCTCGTAATCCGCCGATTGAGGTGTGGACATGTGCATCAATCAGACCAGGCATTAGAGTCCCATTTTCTCCATCGATAATCGTTGCATCGGCCGGAAGCTCTCCGCCCACTGAAATAATGGATTCCCCTTTAATGACAACATGTCTGGGTGCAATAATTTGATCTCCATCAAAGATACGTACATTTGTAATCGCCGTAACTTGTTCCAACGCAGCATTTTGAGTTATCTTCTCCATTTGAATTCCTCCCATATGTTTGTCGTTCAACAATTCGGAGTATAACAGTTAGAAAACTAACTGTCAACAAACTAATATTTGTTTGACAAGCCTATAGGATCACTGTATAGTTTAGTTGCTTACAATTAGTTTTCTAACAATCACAAGGGGGGGACGATCATGCAATCCCGAAAGGATACGCCTTATCTGGATTTGTTTCAGATTATCGGTCTTAAGTTAAAGAAAAGAGCGGATGAGAGTATAAAAGAACTGGGGTTAAACGCTCAACAAGGAAAAGTAATCGACTTTATTTACGAGAACCAACATAATCATATTATTCAAAAGGACCTTGCAGATCGGTTTCATCTACGTGGGGCCAGCATTACAAGCATGCTTCAAGGTCTAGAGCAAAAAGGGTTCATCGAGCGCAAAATCCCGGCCAATAATGAACGGCAAAAAAATATATATGTATTGCCAAAAGCGATTGAACTGATTGAAGACTTTCAAGACTCATTCCAAAAGGTGGAGGAAGAAATCGTTCAAGTCCTTACCGATGAGGAGAAACAAGTCTTAAAGAAATTGTTGATCAAAATCAATGAGCGCATATAAAGAAGATGATCCCAATGAAATTATGGAGACATTTTCAAAATATGCTTGTCCCAATTTTATACGCTTACGACGAGGAAAAACATATAGAAGCCAAGGGGTGTCGAGGGACAAGAATATTATCCCATTGGAAGTCGCTAGTTTAGCGGCTTTTTTGTTTTATCGGTACAAGTTCTTATCCCGAGTCGAGGACAAGAACATGAGCCTACCGATTACCGATTAGATAAGTATATCTAACTATGTTTCCATGCAGTTTCATTAAGCTAACAGGCAGGAATGTGACGTTAATGATCGCCCTTTATTCTTTTGCCGCGAAAAAAGGAGCGAACAGCATGGATAGATGGACCTGAAGACCGCAATAAAGCTGCAACTAGGGGGGGCTTGCGGTGTCCGGGCTGCGCTTATTCTAAAATGTTGTATAGAAGCCGCCGATCGCGCTAAAATGGCTATAAATGAAACGCTTCAAAAAACCGGAGGCTTCACCGTGACGATTAAAAGGATTGACTTGTCCAGGAATGCGATAGATTTATACGAGCAGAAGCATACGGGCGGACATCTTGTGTCCGAGCACTATCACCAGACGCACCAGCTGCTGTTTGTGCTGGAAGGCGAAGGAGCTATCCGGCTGGGGGGGGAAGTACGGAAGCTGGCGGTCGACGATACGGCGCTGATCGTGCCGTATTCCGTCCACTCGGTCATGTCTGACTCCAGGCTGACCTTGCTAGTGTTGGCGTTTGATGAGGTGGTGCTCGATCCGGATATGAGGGCGCAACTGCTCCACGCCTATTTCCCGGCTTCCTGTCTGATGAAGCCGGGATTGTTTGCCGCGAGCGAGATGCGGCAGCTGCTGAGGAAAATGCTGTTCGAGCAGTCCAGGGAGCAGTCGCCGCTCGTTCGGCTTTCGCTCAAAGTACAGCTGTCTCAGCTGCTGCTCTTGCTGGTTCGCTCGGCCGGAACGGAGGCCGCTGGAGCGGGCTCCAGCTCTAATAGGCTGCGCGCCGAGAAAATCCGAAGCTATATCGATTCGAAGTATTTTGATCCGCTGACCGCGGGGGACATCGCCTCCAAGCTGGGCATCAGCACGCGGCACGTGAACAACATCTTCAAGGAACGGTACGACTTGACGCCAATGCAATACTTGACCGAGGTGCGCATCCGCGTCGCCCAGAAGCTGCTGGCGGAAACGGGCAAAGACATTATTTCGATCTGCTTCGAGGTCGGCTACGATTCCGTGTCTACGTTTTACCGGACGTTCAAAGCGGTCGCCAAGCTGTCGCCAAAAACGTACCGGGAACTGAACGCGCCCGAGCAAGCTGAGTAGCAGGGATCCTTCCGTCAAACGGACAGCGAGCGCACAAATGTGGGATCAAACGAACAAGATAACGATCAAAGGACGACCAGCCGATTGATTGAAACATATTTTCCCCTTCATCCCCCATCGGATAAGCGCCGGCAGGGGGTTTTGTTTTTTGCTCGAATAATTCGCTTCCAAAATTGAGAATCGTGTTCCCGTAATCGTAAGAAAAGCGGTTTCGCATCGACTACAATACGGTTATACGAAGCGAAGGGAGCGATGAATGTGGCAGTTCGCAACATCGGCATTATTATGAACGGCGTTACCGGACGGATGGGAACCAACCAGCATTTGATCCGTTCGATTCTTGCGATTCGCAAGCAAGGGGGCGTCGCGCTATCGAGCGGAGACGTCATCATGCCCGACCCGATTCTGGTCGGCCGGCAGGAGAGCAAGCTGCAGGCGCTGGCCGCCGCCCACGGCGTCGAACGTTGGAGTACCGATCTTGAAGCATGTCTCGCCGATCCGTACTATGAAATCTATTTCGACAGCCAGACGACGGTGCGCCGCGCCGAAAGCATCAAGCAGGCGATCGCCGCGGGAAAGCATATTTATTGCGAGAAGCCGACGGCCGTCGATTTTGAAGGGGCGCTTGAACTGGCCCGCATCGCCGCTGAGGCCGGGGTGAAAAACGGCGTCGTGCAAGACAAGCTGTTTTTACCAGGATTGCTCAAGCTGAAGCGCTTGATCGACTCGGGCTTCTTCGGACGCATCTTGTCCGTGCGGATGGAGTTCGGCTATTGGGTGTTTGAGGGCGACTTGCAGCCGGGTCAGCGCCCTTCGTGGAACTACCGCAAGGAAGACGGCGGAGGCATTATCGTCGATATGTTTGCACATTGGCGCTATGTGCTCGAGAATTTGTTTGGGGAAGTGAAGGCTGTTTCCTGTCTTGCCGCTACGCATATTCCGAAACGTCTGGACGAGCGGGGCGTTCCATACGACTGCACGGCGGACGATGCGGCGTACGCCATGTTTGAGCTGGAAGGCGGCATTATCGTGCAGGCTAACTCGTCCTGGGCGGTGCGCGTAGATCGAGACGATCTGCTCACGGTTACGGTCGACGGCACCGAAGGCAGCGCCGTGGCGGGCTTGCGCGACTGCAAGACGCAGCATCGGGTCAACACGCCGAAGCCTGTATGGAATCCGGACATTCCGAATCCGTTCCAGTTCCACGACCAATGGGTGCAGGTCCCGGACAACACGTCGTTCGACAACGCGTTCAAGGTGCAATGGGAAATGTTCTTGAAGCATGTCGTCATCGACACGCCGTTCCCATGGGATCTGCTCGAAGGTGCGAAGGGCACCCAGCTTGCCGATCTCAGCTTGCAGTCGTGGCAGGAGCGCCGCTGGATCGACGTGCAGAAGCTGAGCCTGTAAAGGAGGGGAGTACAGATGACCCAATCGCTGCTACTCCCCCGCGCAGGGGGAGCGTTGTATGAATATACTCCGGGCAAAGCAGGCTCGTTCTCCGTGCCGGCCAAGCCGTTTACGGGCCGCATCGCCTTCTCGGCCGCCCATGTCGTCTGCGATCCGTTTGCGGACGCAGATCCGCTGCATCATTCGCAGATTGATTGGAACTCGACGCTCGCCTACCGGCACCATTTGTGGTCGCTCGGTCTGGCCGTGGCGGAAGCGATGGATACCGCGCAGCGCGGCATGGGCCTCGATTGGAACCCCTCGAAGGAGCTTATCCGCGCTTCGATCGCGGAAGCGCGCTCGGTTGGCGGCAAAATCGCCTGCGGCGCGGGAACCGATCATCTGCTCCCGGGACCGTCGGTCACGATATACGACGTGGAAGCCGCCTATGAAGAGCAAGTCGGCTTCATCGAAGGCGAAGGCGGTCAAGTCATTCTGATGGCGAGCCGCGCGCTTGCCGCTTGCGCGAAAGGGCCCGAGGATTACGAGCGGGTGTATGGGCGCATTTTGGGACAGGTGAAACAGCCGGTCATCCTGCATTGGCTAGGCGACATGTTCGATCCCGCTCTAGCCGGCTATTGGGGCTACAAGGACGATCTGGACGAGGCGATGGACGTTTGTTTGCGCGTCATTCGGGCAAACGCGGACAAGGTCGACGGGATTAAAATCTCGCTGCTCGATGCCGGTAAAGAAATCAAGATGCGCCGGCTGCTGCCGGAAGGCGTCAAGATGTACACCGGCGACGACTTCAACTACCCAGAGCTGATCAAGGGTGATGAGCAGGGTTACAGCCATGCGCTGCTCGGCATATTCGACGCGATCGCGCCGGCTGCCGCCAAGGCGCTTCATGCGCTCGACGCGGGCGATCTGGTCAGTTATGGGGCGATTATGGAGCCTACCGTCGCCTTGTCGCGCCATATTTTCCAGAGGCCGACGTACGCCTACAAGACGGGAATTGTGTTCATGGCCTACTTGAACGGCCACCAACCGCATTTCCGCATGATCGGGGGAGCTGAGGGATCGCGCTCGATCGTCCATTTGGCCGAGCTGTTCGTGCTTGCCGACCGGGCAGGGCTATTGGCCGATCCGGAGCTTGCCGCCGAACGGATGAAGCCTGTCTTGGCGCTAGCGGGTATTCGGCCGTAATCATTTATAGAGATGTTTGAAATCCGGGAGGGATCAGTATGGAACCGCTTCATTCCATAGACAGACTCAGCTTGAACCAGATTACGACCGATCGGCTGAATATGCGTGAGGCCGTGGAAGCATGCGTTCGCGCCGAAGTGCCTTGGATCGCGCTGTGGCGGCATAAAGTGGCCGAGACCGGCCTGGCCGAGAGCAAGCGGCTTGTGCGGGACGCGGGCCTGCGCGTCTCCAGCCTGTGCCGCGGGGGTTATTTTCCGGCGGCCACCGCGCCTGCGCGCAAAGAGCGGTTGGACGACAATCGCCGCGCTGTTGAGGAAGCGACCGAGCTCGGCACCGATGTGCTCGTGCTCGTTTGCGGACCGGCGCCAGACCGGGATATCGATTTCGCCCGCAAGACGGTCGAAGAAGCGATCGCGGAACTTGTGCCGTTCGCCCGCTCGCACGGAGTCAAGCTCGGCATCGAGCCTTTGCATCCGATGTACGCCGCTGAACGCTCCGTCATCAATACGCTGGCGCAAGCCAACACGCTCGTGGAGCAGCACGACCCGCAAGACGTCGGCGTCGTCGTCGATGCGTTCCACGTCTGGTGGGACCCCGAGCTGTACGCGCAAATTGAGCGGGCCAAGGGGCGTATACTCGGCTTCCACGTCTCCGATTGGATCGTGCCGATACCCGACCTGCTGATGGGCAGAGGGATGATTGGGGACGGCGTTATCGAGTTGCGCCGGATGCGTCATGCCGTTGAAGCGGCCGGTTACGTGGGGGCGATCGAGGTGGAAATCTTCAACCGGCAGGTATGGGATATGCCGGGAGACGAGGCGCTCACGCTCATCAAGGAACGTTATTTGCAGCATGTATGAATTATAAATTTGCAGCTTTGGCGGGCTGGAGAATCGTTCCCGGCTCGTCAAGGCATAGCTTTGGAGGGAAGGAATGTGAAGATTTGTCGCACCGCGCTGATCGGGATCGGGGGATTCGGCGCTGAACATGTGAATATCATGCAGAAGCTGGTCGAAGAGGGTAGCCTGCAGGTTGCTGCTTTTGCGGAGCCGAATGTCGGCGCTCATCAGGAGTCTTACGGCAAGCTGACCGCGCTTGGGGCCGTCCATTATATGGACTACGTGCAGATGCTCACGCTGCATCCAGATATCGATTTCGTCGTAATCGTCACGCCGATCTCCTCCCACAAGCCGATGTGCATCCAGGTGATGCGGATGGGCTTTCACGTGCTGGTGGAGAAGCCCCCGGCGGTAACGATCCAGGACTTGGACGAGATGATCGCGGTGCAGATGGAGACCGGGCGCTTGTGCCAGGTGAACTTCCAGAATACGTCTGGCCAGGCGTTCCGAACGCTGCTGGAAAGGATCGGCTCCGGTGTGCTCGGGCAGGTGGAGCATGTGGTCGGCATTGGCATGTGGAAACGGCTTCGCTCTTACTACGATCGAACCCGCTGGGCCGGCAAACTGGTCAGCGACGGCCAGTATGTGCTGGACGGGACGTTCAACAATCCGTTCGCCCACTTGCTGCACCATAGCTTGCTGGCGGCCGGAGGAAGCGCCGCAGACTTGTACCCGGAATCGGTGCAGGCCGAGCTTTACCACGTCAATGACATCGAGGGGGACGATGTCTCCTGTATTCGCGCCGTTATGGCTAACGGTGTGAGCGTTCATTTTTACGCCATGCTTTGTCACGAAGTAAGCGAAGTGCCTTCGATTGCCGTGCACGGAACGCGAGGGGAAGCGCATTGGAATTACCAGAACAAGCTGACAATTCGCGCACAGGACGCCGAAGAGGATTTGGCGTTTGGTCCGACCGATTTGATGTGCAGCATGTATCTGAACCTGATGGAAGCGATTGAAACCCCAGGGAAACCACTCTTCTCGCCGCTCAAGGCAAGCCGAAGCTTCGTGCTGGTATCCAACGGCGCCTATGAGTCGGCTCGCGTCGTTCGTGCCATCCCCGGCCGATTCGTGACCGAGCGGGAGGATGGAGATTCCACGGTACGCTTGCTGCCCAGCTTGTCCGAGAAGATGAGAGACGCGGCAGCGAAGCGGCAACTGTACAGTGAATATCCGCTTCCTTGGGCGACGCCGACCCGGCCGTTCCGGATGGAGGGCTACAGCCGATTCGAGCTGCCTGCCACTATGTGCACAAATAACGAAAGACCGACCTATTAGAGGCGTTCCTTCAGGGACAATGTTACATGTATTAAAAATTTATTTTATGTATTTTTGGAGGCAAGCTACCTATTTAAATGAATCAGGACCAAATGGTCTCTGGTTCTTTATTTTGTTTACCTGACTAATTCCTCACTCTACAGTTTACATACAACTACCTTTTTAAGTTATTACCAAATTGATTTAAGGGAGTACATTTTTTTATTTAATCCTGAAGGTAAAATGATAAACATGAGAGCTCCTTATTACAGTCGGAGGGATGGGAAAAATGAAAGCGGTTTTAGACAGCTCCCGAAAGTACGGTGCAACAAAAAGGAAAAATAACTTTCTGTACTATATCAGAAGAGACGGTCTGTTATATTTTCTTTTGCTGCTGCCTATGGCGTATATCCTGATTTTCAAGTATGCACCCATCTATGGCCTTGTGATGGCATTCCAAGATTACAACATTTTTGAAGGAATTAGAGGGAGCGAATGGGTAGGACTGGACGTGTTCCGGTTTATTTTTGAGCAGGACAGCTTCTACCGTGCATTGAAGAATACGCTGGTCCTGAATGTTCTGGATTTGATCGCGGGTTTTCCTGCCCCCATTCTTCTGGCGATTTTGCTCAATGAAGTAAGACAAGCAAAATTCAAGAAAATGACCCAGACCGTGTTGTATCTGCCTCATTTTTTGTCCTGGGTTATTATTGGCGGTATGGTCTATCTGATGTTTTCTAACGGCGGCATGATCAACAATTTCCTGTCGGGCTTTGGTTTTGAAAGAATCGAGTTTCTGTCGCAGAAAACACCTTGGTTGATTACTTATATTACCGTTGGCGTATGGCAAAATATCGGATGGGGCACCATCATTTATTTGGCGGCCATTACCGGAATCAATAGGGAGTTGTATGAGGCCTCCGATATTGATGGCTGCAGCAGGCTTCGCAAAATGTGGCATATTACACTGCCTGGCATTAAGTCAACCATCAATATTTTGTTGATTCTCCAAATAGGCAGAATGGTTTCTATCGGATTTGACCGTCCCTTTGTGATGGGGAATTCACTGGTTAGCGATTACTCTGATGTTATCAGTACTTTCGTGTATAGAGTTGGTATTAGTTCGGGTGATTTCTCCCAGGCAACGGCGGTAGGATTGTTCCAATCCGTGATCGGCCTGATCCTGCTGTTATCTGCAAACTTTGTTGCGAAAAAATTAGGCGAGGATGGGATATGGTGAGGGTGGCGAGCAATAGGGGCAAGATGAAAAAAATGACTGTAGCGGATATTGCCATCATTGTATTTATCGTGGCATTGTCCTTCACATGTATCGTACCGTTTCTGTACATGATTGCGCTTTCTTTCAGTTCCAACGAAGCGATTATTTCTCAAAAGGTCGGACTGTGGCCAGTAGACTTCACAGCAGAAACGTACAAAACCATATTGAGCGATATGGATATGCTTTATACGCTTGGATACAGTATTGTGCTTACGATATTTTACACTTTGGTATGCATGTTCCTGACCATATGTGCAGCGTATCCGTTAACGAAGAAGCGGCTGAAGGGAAGAAACTTTATTTTGACGGCGTTGGTCTTCACCATGTATTTCAGCGGCGGTTTAATTCCCTCTTATATTCTGGTTAAAAACTTGGGCATGATGAATTCGGTTTGGAGCCTGGTTTTGCCGGGTGCCATGAGCGTGTTTAATATGATCATCCTAAAAACCTTCTTCAGCAATCTTCCGGAGAGCCTGGAGGAATCAGCAGCCATTGACGGGTGTTCTGATCTGGGCATTCTCATCAAGATTGTGCTCCCCCTTTCGTTGCCATCGATCGCCACATTAAGCCTTTTCTATGCGGTGGACAGATGGAATGGATTCCAGGATGCGCTGTTCTACATTACGAAAAAAGAGCTGTACCCTATGCAGATGAAGCTATACCAGATCATATCGGCCAATCAGCAGTTGGATAGCCAACAAGGAGGAGAAGGAAGTGTCGGCTCCTATATTGTCCCTGAATCTTTGAAAGCGGCCAGTGTCATGTTTACAACGATTCCGATTTTGCTGATCTATCCTAAACTGCAGAAGTATTTCGTGGATGGTGTGATGACTGGGGCTATCAAAGGTTGATGGGGAAACAGATTATGATGAAGGGGGGATCCCGGCCTCGCGGATGATTTAAGAGAATCAATCACAAGAACGAAAGGGTGGTTAAAGTGTATAAGGGCATAAAGAAGAAAGCAGCAATTCTATTTAGCACAGTGCTTCTAGCCGTAGGAGTGGCAGGCTGTGGTGGCGCAGGCCATAACAATGGGGAGACGGTATCAAAAGGGTCCAACGCATCGGAAACGGGCTCCGGTTCCCCAGTAACCTTGACAGTGGAAGTGTTTGACAGAGGTATTCAGGGACAACCGGACTTGAACAACAACACGTGGACCAAATATGTCAACGAAAAATTCGGGAAGCCTAATAACGCCATTGTAAAATTTGTTCCTGTCCCCCGTTCCCAAGAAGTCGACAAGCTGAATGTGTTGATGGCTGCCAACGAAGCTCCTGATATTTCCTTCACCTATGACGGGAATACCGTAACCCGTTTCGCAAAAAGCGGTGGCCTCTATACACTGGATGAATTGTTGGAGAAGCACGGCCAGCAATTAAAGTCTTATCTGGGCGAGAAAGTTCTTTCCTACGGGAAATATGAGGGCAAACAAATCTCGATCCCAGGTAAGCGGACTCTGATTGCTTGGAACGGCATGTTTATTCGCAAGGATTGGCTGGATAAGCTGGGAATGCCTGCTCCAACGAATCGGGATGAATTATATAATACCCTCGTTGCTTTCCGTGACAAGAACCCGGGTAATGTGGATGGTGTCATTCCGTGGGCAACAGCGGCTTCCGGCATGAACTACACCTTTGGCAACCTGATTCCTTCGTTCTGGGGTCCGATGTCGGAGGAGGAATTCGTTACCACCACCAATTGGCTAAAGCCCGGCACTAAGGATGCTTATAAATGGCTGAACAAACTGTACAATGAAAAGCTGATCAGCCCCGACTTTGCGCTGGATAAAACAACCAAACAAGCGGATGCCGATGTGACCAATGGCAAGGTAGGCTTCTACGCTGCCAACTGGGATTATCCACTTTCACAAAAAATTCGTGAACCACTGAAGCAAAATGCACCTGATGCCAACTATGTTGCTGTAGATACCTTCAAAAACGACGAGGGGAAATACCTGAAAGAGATATACAATGAAAACGGGATTTTCTCATTCATCCCGAAAAGCAGCAAGAATGCGGAGCTGGCCATAAAGTATCTGAACTGGATGGCTGATCCGGAGGTGTTGTTCTTCCTTCAGTTTGGTGAAGAAGGCGTCAACCATAAGCTTGTAAACGGCATCCCGCAAGGGATTGCGCAAACCGGCGAAAATATGCAGACGAGCAATCTGAATATGGATTATACACTAATTGTAAACGGTGCAGAGCTGGGCGATACCGAAAAGAATGTCCGAACGTACGCAGCAGCCTTAGCAGCCGGAGATCAGAGCTATGAAAAACTGGCTGTCGATTCATACAAAATCAATACGACGGATGGTTATACAGGCTTCTATTACGGCGTCTCGAACGAAGCTAGTATCAAGTACGGCAAAACGTTGGGTGACTTGAACAAGCAGATGAGTGACAGGCTGGTCGTTGCCAAGCCGGCAGAGTTCGACGCCTTGTACGAGAAGCTGGTGAAAGAATATATGGACGCCGGCGGTCAGGCTGTTCAGGATGAGAATATAAAGAATTATAGAGATATCAAAGCACAGAGCAAGTAATCCATGGCATAAGGATAAACCAGTCTGTGGTTTATCCTTATTTCGTTGCTGTTCCCGAATAATTTTGCTATTATTCGGGGAAATCCATATGTTCAGGAGGATACCCATGTACAAGGTCATGATTGTAGATGATGAGCCGTGGGCAATTAAAGGAATCCGCAACGCCTTCGATTGGGATAAATATGGATTTGAAATTATCGGACAATTTAAAAGCGCTTACAAAGCATGGGATGCCATAAAAGCGGATAAACCCGATTTGGTATTTACGGACATCCGTATGCCTGAGATATCCGGACTGGATCTGATGAGGAGGGCTAAAGTAGAAGGGCTGGACATTGAGTTTGTCATCGTAAGCGGATATGCGGAATTTGAATACGCCCAGAAAGCGCTGCGCTACGGCGCTCTGGATTATTTCCTGAAGCCTCTGGATATCGATAAGGCTGACCCCTTCATCGCGAAGCTGGCCATGCACTTCTCCAGGAGAAGCACAGCACGCAACCAACTCCTTCTGGATGCAATGACCTCGGCGAAAGAGGACGAGATAAAGAGCTTCCTACCGCTTCCCGATGATGCAGCTGTGTACTATTATCAGGTGTTGACCATCTATTTCGAGGGAGAACATAAAAATATTAGGAACCTGCTTTCCTTGGAGGGAAAGCCTGTTCATGTTGTGGAAGTTGAAGCTGGAGCCCGAAAAATACTAGTTGTCCTGATGACGGAGCATAGGGCTTGTCTGGAAGGACATTCGGATAAGCGGGTTCTGAATAAGACAGGTATCCATGTTATGGGCGTCAGCAGCATCTCTAATCAACTAAAGCACATGAGCAAGCTGATTAAAGAAGCAGACCTGTCCGCTTCCCAGGTTTTTCTTGAAGAAGCTGGGGGCGTCGTTCACTACGAGCCGAAGCTTCATCTGGTGAAGCCATGTATCGATGAAATCCACCACATCCTTCAAGGAAATCAATTTGACGATGTGGAAGCGTACATTAAAGGGCTGCAGGCATATTTCAGGGATCATCATCTGGGCATGTCTGAGGTTGTCTACCTGTGGAATCAAGCCGTCGGGATCCTTATAAAAGCATATTCTGAGGAATTGAAGGATATGGAACTGGAATTCCTGAATTATTCCGAGATCAAGGAACGATTTGAACACTTTGAGTCGCTATGCAGCTTTTTACATGAGGTTCTCGACTCCATCAGGATAGGAAACAGTCGCTCTTTGCAGGAAGGGGACATCCAGTCCTGCTTCAACAGGATGATAAATTATATCAACCATCATTTTGAGCAGAAATTGTATTTGAAGGATTTATCTGCCCAATTTTTCATTAACCAGGTGTATTGCTGTCAATTATTCAGAAAAAATCTGGGCAAAACCTTCTCTGAATATGTGTCGGAGCTGAGGATCAAGAAAGCCCGTGAGCTCCTTAAGCGGACGGATCTATCCATTGAAGAAGTGGCCATTAAGGCCGGGTATGTCGATTATTATTATTTCAATAAAGTGTTCAAGAAGCATTGCGGGATGACCCCCACCAAATTCAGAAAAAGTTGATATGAACGGAGCGGCGGGCCATGAAGATCAGTAAACTGAAATTGAAGCATCAGATATGGCTTATCTTTTTTTTCTCAATCATCATATTTACTGTCATGGAATTTTATTATTATTATAGTTTCTCTAATTTAACCCAGAAGAGAGCCGCCCATTACAGTAACCAGATGATAGAACAAACACGCCGCAAAATTGATTCTGCATTTAGTGATATCAGGGTCAGCACCAGCATTGCGGTCAATAGCAGACGGGTTCAGGAATTTTCTGTAGTGGATGATGATTACAAAAGGGCGTTTAATAGCGGTCCAAATGCATTGGATCTCATGGAATATATGAGATCCTTTAATTCGTACGTGGACGGAATTGTAATTAATGATATTCGGGGAAGACGGCTTTACAGTTTGGCATCAGCAAGCGGAGATATTTTTTTTCTCAATCGTTACGATACCTTTATCCAGAAGTATAAGGAAGATCCTTCGCTGCGGGACAAGGGGATGTTCACCTCGATTCTAAAAGACGACAGAACAGGAACGGAACAGTTCTTTTATATAGCGCCGATTGTGGAGGCCATCGGGGGAATCTATTTCTCCCAAATTACGGGTTACTGTACCGTTTTGCTCAATATGGACAAAATGCAGGGGCTTGTGGAAAATACGGAATTAACGCCCAACTCTACCTTGTACATTCTGAATAGCCGGGATGAGGTGATTGCTTCCACCAATTCCAATGCCCGAGGTGCGTTATTCAGGGAAGTTCTGTCTATGGATAAGGGGATCCTGCTTAAAGGGGTCAAAACAACTATCGATGGGGAAGATATTCTTGTCCAGGTTAAGGATTTGGAGCAGGCAGACGGGTGGCGGGTTGTGAGTATGATTCCAGTGCAAGAGCTTACTGCAGACATGAACCCTATACGGAAAGTCAGCATTATCGTGGGGATTGGGATGATTCTAAGCATGCTTATCATGGGCAGTTTCTTTATGAACAATCTGATGCGTCCGGTGATGGGACTTGTTCTGGATATGAAGAGAGTGGGGAGCCGGGACATGGGCTTCCGCATTAAAGTCCGGTCTACCAATGAAGTAGGCATGCTGGCCTGCGACATTAACCGGGTAATCAATGAAAGGGAAGAGATGGCAAGAGATATGATCAATACCCAGGCCAGATTATATGAATCTGAGTTGAGTCAGAAACAGGCGGAGTTTGCTGCCCTGCAAAGCCAGATCAACCCTCATTTTCTCTATAATACGCTCAATTGCATCAGCAGCATTGGATTGGAATACGGAAGCAGAGAGATCGCGCAAATTGCATCTTGCATGTCCAAAATATTCCGGTACAGTATAAGAAAAGATGATCTTGTGCGGATAAGGGAAGAGCTGGACTGTATTCAGGCTTATATGAACATTATCGCCATCCGGTATGAAAATAAATTTATCATCGAGATCGATGTGGACGAGGGACTCCTGGAGATGCAAACCCCCAAGATGATTCTCCAGCCCATTGTGGAGAATGCGGTCTATCATGGGCTTGAGCGGATGGATCAAGGGGGCAGGCTTCAAGTTACCGGGAGCATAGATGCGCACGGGGACGTATGCTTCCAAATCACGGATACCGGGAAGGGAATGGACCCGGAGCAATTGGCTTCCCTTCAGGCTAAGCTGGGCATGGCATCCCCGGAACCTACACCAGATGGCCAACCTGCTACAAGCATCGGACTTTCCAATATCCATAACAGGCTCCGGCTATTGTTTGGAGAGGGTTACGGGATCGCCATACAAAGCCAGTTCGGCCATGGGACGACCGTGACCGTGAGGATTCCAAAGCTGTTAAACAACCGCAAACCTTCTGAAGAGTAAGGTTATGTCGATAGCCGGACACACTACAATATAATGTTTTTCTTCAGGACACAACCCTTAATTGGGGATTGTGTCCTTTTTTTCTTTGAATTCCCGGCGATAACAATCAGACGTTGAGAGGGTTAAGTATAATCCGAAGGTCAAGACAATTTTTCTAAAACGGTTACCAAAACAATTTAAGATAGTACATTTTTTAAATTTTCTCTGAAAGTAGAATGAGGACATGGCTGAAAAAATCAATGACAGGGGGATGGATGAAGTTGAAAGCGGTTTTATGGGATAGGAAAAGATTCAGGTATTTGCTGTTTTGTCTCGCTGTGCTGCTGATGCTGCCGCAATGGAACGGAGCGGCTATGGCGGCAGAGCCGATGCCCGATGCGAAAGATTCGATGTCGGCGTCGACAACGGCGGTGTCGGAGGTGTCAAATTTCTATAATACGATTATGCAGGTAGGAGCCGACCCTTGGGTTTACAAGCATACGGACGGCTATTATTACAACGTCTTTGTCAACGCCAGCGGCATCATGATCCGCAGATCGATGACCATCACCGGCATTGAAGCGGGCGAGAGGAGCCTAGCCTGGACACCGGTTAAGGGTACAATGTACAGTTCCAATGTTTGGGCACCCGAAATGCACTATCTCAAAGATATCGATGGCAAATACAAATGGTATATTTACTTCGCGGCTGACAACGGAACCAACGCAAACCACCGCATGTATGTGCTGGAGAACGCCAGTGAGAGTCCGATGACCGGAACCTGGGAGTTCAAAGGGAAAATAACAGATTCCACGGACCGCTGGGCGATTGACGGCACTGTGCTGACTGTAAATGAGAAACACTATTTCATCTGGTCCGGATGGGAGGAAACGGATGGGAGTTTTCAAAATCTATATATAGCGGAAATGAGCGATCCACGGACCATCAGCTCGCAGCGGGTATTGATTTCGACGCCTGACCATGATTGGGAAACGTCCCCGGGCAGGATCAACGAAGGTCCCCAAGTCAATATACGCGGTAACACCATCAACTTGGTCTATTCCGCAAACGGAAGCTGGACAGACAGTTACTGCCTCGGACTGATCACGGCCAAGATTGGCGATGATTTGATGAACCCAAGCTCCTGGGTAAAACAGGACAATCCGATTTTCTCCAGCGCCAACGGCGTTTATGGCCCGGGTCACCACAGTCTCACCACTTCTCCCGACGGCAGTGAGGACTGGATTATCTACCATTCCGCCCGCTGGCCAGGATCAGGGTGGACCCGCAATGTCCGAGCGCAGAAATTCATCTGGAACGCAGACGGAACGCCAAACCTGGGAGAGCCCGTCGATCCAAACAAACCGATTGCCAAGCCTTCAGGGGAGCCGGCACGTCAGCGCTATGAGGCGGAAGCAGCCCTGTTGGTGAAAGATCCCAGCGGCGGAACCGGCCCCGGCGTTTGGTGGGAAGGTACCGCTTCCGACGGGAAGAAGATCGCCAATATCAAGAACGCCAATGATTATGCCCAGTTTACAGTCAACGTGCCAGAGGCGGGATTTTATGTGCTGTCTGTGCGCAATGCCAACGGCTCATCGAATGGGGTGGAGGCTTCACATATCTTGTCGGTTAACGGCAGTTCCGGCGCCCGTTTGAACATCGTCTATTCCGGCTGGAATCGTTGGGGAGCCTCCACGGTGAAAGTCTATCTTAAACAAGGCAACAATACCATCCGTTTCTCGACGGGTGCCAACCTTGCCGAAATTGACAGCATGGATATATTCAAGCTTGATGTTGCGTCGGAAATTCTATTCGATTCTCCGGGGTACACGCTGGGGTTAGGTGAAAGCCGCAGTTTGCCCGTGTATACGGTAACAGGCACTACCTATTCCCCTGTGGACAGCGGAGTTTCCTTCAGTTCTTCCAACAAAGAGGTCGCTGATATTGATGGGATGGGGGTCAAAGGACTCAAGGCAGGCAGCGCCTCGATCACCGCGACATATAACGGAAAGACGGCCACAGCCACGGTTACCGTTACCGCTGAACCTAAGTCTGTGCAGTCCATTGCCATCAGCGGATTGAACAACATCCTGACCAGCGGGCTGACAGGGCAACTGCAGTTAACAGCTCGCTACAACACCTATGAAGTCCAGGATGTGTCGGCTGACGCCACGTACTTCAGCAGCAAACCAGACGTGGCCAAGGTTACGGTCACCGGTCAGGTATATGACACTGGGCCGGGGGATACGGTGATTACAGCCGTATACGGCGGCAAGGAAGCAAAATTCAACTTAACAGTAACACCCGATCCGTCTCAGGTTCCTCAGATTATTTCTCAAGTAAAAACTCCCTCCGGAGTGACACCGAGGCTGCCCGGCGTTGTTGACGTCAATTACAAGGGTGAGATAAGCATCGCCGAGGTCAGCTGGAAGCTGGAAGGAATACACTTCAACTCACTTGGCACGATTCAGGTGCCTGTCATATTAACACTGAATGGCGAGAAGATTCCTGCTGCCGTTTCCGTAGAAGTGATCCCGGGATGGGGTCTTGATGAGATTGTAGATAACATGCGCAGCAGGATAGTCGGTTTCTCTTATCCGCTGGGCGAAGGCTTGGGGACCTATAGTCAAGATGCGTATAATGCTCTCTTGGCTGAGCTGGATCATGCGGAAGAGATGTCTGTAGACCCTGATCTGCGTGAAGAGCAGTTTGAGGAGGCGCTGGATCGCCTTGCTGAAGCGGAAGTAGCCCTGCTTGGCTCACTTAACCTTACCGAGGATGGCGTGACCTATAACGCCTACCGGGATTTCTCCGGCGATGAGACGGGCAAGTACCCTTACGGCATTACCATCGAAGCTCTAACCAATGGCGCTACTGCCACTGTGCAAGAAGAGGACGGGAATAAGTTCCTTCGACTGACCACAACCGCTGTTGCGGGCAAGGCAAATTTGTTCCTGCCGTTTGCAGGCGAGGTCAAGGCAGAAGCGGATCAGCGCATCGTCATCGAATATCGTGCCAGATTAAACAGCAGCTTTCAGTACGCCAATGGTGCCATGGTGAGAAATGACAGCGGCACCGGCAATTATTCCATGGTCACAGCTTTTGATACGGGTAAAATCATCGTACAGAATGGGGGGTCCAAGAAGCCGGTCAAGAACACTTCATACAATACATGGTACAAAATTAAAATGGTGGCAAACTGGGACGCCAAGACTTATACCGTTTATATTAACGATGATCCTGTTCCGGCGGCCACCGACTTCCTCTTCCGCCATACAGGCGGCAGTAAGTTGACCGGCCAGCTGTTCGGCATCGACGGCTACGCTAACGCTTCAATCGACTTCGACGATTTCAAAGTCATGGTTACGGGAGGATCGAAAACTGCGCCGATCACATCCGCGGCTCTTTCGCCAGAAGTTCCGAATGGACAAAATGGCTGGTATACGCATCCGGTAACGGTAAGTTTGTCAGCAAAAGCTCCACGGGATAGCGTTGCAAAAATCGACTACAGTCTGGACGGCGGGACAACTTGGCAAACCTATACGGCACCAATCACATTCAGCCAAGACGGCACTTACACAGTTACCTATCGTTCGGTTGATCCAGCAGGGAATGAGGAGATGGCGAAAGCCGTCAGCTTTAAGCTGGATACGAAAGACCCGACTATAGAAGTTGTCATTCCTGGAGATGGCGGCACCTATGAAGATAGCGAGGATTTGACCCCTTTAGTGACTACGCTGGATACGGCATCAGGGGTCGACAACAGCAAGACGACGGTGACGCTGGATACGTATTCCTATCCGATCGGCACCACGATCCCACTCTTTTCATTGCCGCTAGGAAGGCATGAGCTTGTGGTGTCTTCAGTTGATCTAGCCGGGAACTCAGGCAATAAAACCGTTGTGTTCTATACCGTAGCAAATATCCATTCGCTAAAGGCATTAGTGACGCGTTTTGCCGAGAGCAAGGAGATCGATAATGCCGGAATTGCCAATAGCCTGCAGAAAAAATTGGAGAACGGCAATTTGAACAGTTTTGTTAACGAGGTGCAGGCGCAAAAAGGAAAACACATATCGAACGATGCGGCAAATTATTTACTTAGGGACGCACGCTTCTTGTTGTCCCGGCAATAATGAGAAGGAAGTATCAAGCCCTGGCGTCTAAATGAAAAGCTAACGCAAACGGGAAAGGGAATCGCCAAAAAGGACGCGAGCGAATACGCGTCCTTTTTTTTCTGTACGCGAAAAACAAAAAAATCTATAGAAAAACCTAGAGATTCTTAAGGTATGCACCGGAGGGACTGCGATACAGTATAAACATCATCGAAAAGCAATTAACCAAGAAAGAAGGTTAGAACATGCCAACAACACCTGCGACCGCCGAAACGGACAGTGTGCCGATGGCCAAACAAGCTTTTTACGAGACCAAGAGGTTTCGGCAGAATATTCCGCTGTTCCTCATGCTCGTACCGGGGATCCTGTATTACGTGATATTCCGGTATTTTCCTATGGGCGGGCTTGTGATCGCTTTCAAGGATTACAATTTCCGCGATGGCATTTTGACCAGCCCTTGGGTGGGACTCAAGTATTTCAAGATTTTATTTCAGTCCGACGCTACGCTGCAGATCATCTGGAATACCCTCTCCTTAAGTATTCTGAATCTGATCTTCGGTTTTCCCGCGCCGATCATTATCGCCATCGCGCTGAATGAGGTTCGAAAAAGATGGCTGAAGCGCTGGATTCAAACGATTATTTATCTTCCCCACTTTCTGTCATGGGTGATCGTAGCAGGGCTGGTTCTCACCTTGTTTTCGATCGACGGCGGCACCGTTAACAAGCTGCTGGAGCAATGGGGAATGGAGCCGGTGCCGTTTCTGTACCGCATCGAATCCTGGGTTACGATCTTTATCGGCTCCGGGATGTGGAAGGAAATGGGGTTCGGTGCCATTATCTATCTCGCCGCCCTTTCGTCCATTGATCCCAGCTTGTACGAATCCACCGCCTTGGACGGTGCGGGTAAGCTGAGACAGATCTGGCATATAACGCTGCCGGGCCTCCGTCCTACGATTATCCTTCTGCTGATCCTGGGCATGGGTCGCTTGATGGAGGTAGGGTTCGATCAGGTTTACAACTTGCAGAATCCCACAGTCCTGGAAAAAGCCGAGGTCATCAGCACCTATGTGTACAAAGTGGGGCTGCAGAAGGCCCAATTCAGTCTGACCACGGCCATGGGTCTATTCGAGTCCATTGTCGGCTTGGTGCTGCTGTTGTCGGCTAACGCACTGGCCAGGAAATTCGACCAGGGATTATTCTAGCCCATGCTTCCGAAGCGAGTTTTGTACGAAGCTTATCCGGAAAGCAAGGCTCACAAAACTTTTAGGGAGGGGAACTGCATTGAGAGAGTCGGCTAGCGGAAGGGTTTTTTCGGTCTTCGTTCACACGGTTTTAATTATCATTGCACTCACCTGCATCCTGCCTTTCCTGCATTTGATCGCTTTGTCCATAAGCGAAGGGCAGGCAGTGGATCTGGGACAAGTCTTGTTCTGGCCGGTGGGCCTTGATTTCACCGCTTACAAATATTTTTTTCAGAACACGCCAGCCTTGCGGGCGTTTGGCAACAGCGTCATCATCACATTGGGCGGAACGGCGCTTAGCATGCTGACTACGGTTCTGACGGCGTATCCTTTGTCCCGCCGCTATCTGTATGCCCGCAAGCCGCTCACAACGGCCGCGCTGTTTACGATGTTGTTCAGCGGCGGCATGATTCCTACTTATCTGGTGATGAACAATCTGCATCTGACGAACACGTATTGGTCCTTATGGTTCGTTGGGCTGATCAGTACCTATAACATGTTAATCATGAAAAGCTTCTTTGAAAACATTCCGAGTGAAGTGACGGAGTCGGCTCAGATTGATGGCTGCGGAGAGACGCATCTGCTTTTGCGCATTATTTTGCCTTTATCTCTGCCCATGCTGGCCACATTGACGTTATTCTACGGCGTTGGTTACTGGAACATGTTCATGAATGTCATTCTTTACATCAATCGGACGGAACTGCAGAATCTCACGGTCATTGTCCAGAGCATGCTGCAGATTCAGAGCATGGACAACATGATGGCGATGGATATCATGCAGCAGCAGGAGTTAATCTCCGAGAAACTGAAGGCGGTAGGTGTAATGGTGATGGTGGTGCCGATGCTGGTGGTATATCCGTTTTTGCAAAAGTATTTCGTTCAAGGGATTATGCTTGGTTCCATTAAAGGTTAGCGGAAACACATCCATTCATTATAGATCATGGGTCGAGAGGAGCTTGTAAATGTTAAAACAAACATCCAAGTGGAACAAAAGGGTCTGGTCATCCGCAGTATTGGCTATCGTGTTGACGGTGGGGACTGCCGGCTGCAGCCAGCCAAAAGAAGGGGAGGGAAGCGGAGATAAACCCGTCATTACCGTGTCAAATTATGACAGAGGCAATATCCCGGCCGCGGAGGGAACCGTGGAGGAGAATCGCTGGACCAAATGGATTAATGAACATTCTCCGGTGGAGGCCAAGTTTGTGCCCGTGCTCCGGTCGGAATCGACTCAGAAGCTAAATGTGATGTTCGCATCCGGCAGCGCACCGGATATGGTCAATGATTATGATACGGGCTTCCGGGATTCCCTATATCAGCAGAAGCAACTGCTGCCACTGGACGATTATTTGCAGTATGCCCCTGAATATGAAAAATTGCTGGAGAAGTATCCCCAGCTGCGCGAGGTGGGCACCAAGCCGGATGGCAAGCTTTACGAAATCGGCAAAATTAACGAGCCCCATCTGCAAAGCGTGGCGTTTATCCGGGTGGATTGGTTGAAAAAACTGAACCTGGAGGTGCCGAAGACGACCGAAGAGCTGATTACAGTCTTGAAGGCTTTTGTAGAGCAAGATCCTGACGGAAACGGCAAGAAGGATACGTACGGAACGAATATAAGCTATACCTCCGGAGGCATGGTGGATTCCATGTTCGGCTCGAGCGGTTGGGCCATCTCGGCTGACGACAAAATCATCCGCAGCTGGGATAATACGCTGGAGGCGACGAAATTCAAAAAAAGATTGTTCGACGAAAGACTGATCGACCCGGATTACTTGGCAGACACGAATGGCTCCAAAGCTAAGAAGGATTATTTGAATGGCAAGGTAGGCGTATTCCTTCCTCCGCAAATCAACAACTGGTTTGAGAGTACGGTCACCGATATCAAGACCATCAGAAAGATGGTCCCGGAAGCGGAAATTGCGCCGATGATGCAGCCTGAGTCCCCTATGGGACAGTTTACCCATCACGTGACCAACCCGATTCAGATGACAACCGTGGTTAACGCCGCAGCCAAAAATCCCAAGGCTGTGATGGAATATATCAACTTTATGCTCCAGCCGGATACAGCGCTGACATTGAGAAAGGGGCTGGAGGGAGAACATTGGAACAAGTCAGCGGACGGTGCGCCCATCGTGATTGATCCCGACAAGAATACGAAGGAAGTGGATTGGGCCGCGGACTACACGATGTTCTATTCACTTCCCCAAAATGAATTTTTGACCTCCGTATCGGCATTTAATGTGGAGGATCCGGATCAGAAGGCGGGGCTGGAAATGATGAAGCAAGCGGACCAGTTCTTGCTCAATCCGGATGCCAAATATCCCGCTCTGAGTCACTACGAGCATATGCCGGTTCTGACAAGCGACTTGGTGGTTATCAGTACCAACGTGAACAAAGAAGTGAGCGACATCATTGTCAAAGGAATCATAGGCGGGTCCAAATATACGGCCGAGCAGGCTATTGCGGATGCTAAAGCAGCCTGGGAGAAAGGCGGCGGCAAGCAGATTGAGGAATACATGAATACGTGGTATCAAGAAAATAAAGACACGGCCTTCCTGGGCGATGATGTACTGGAAATGGTCCGCTCCCAACTAAAGTAAAGTTCGGACGGAGCACTGGGAATAGAATAAGGACTTGGCCCGGTAGAAGCCGGGCCAAGTTTTGTTTTAAATCAGGATGAAAGGGATTACAATCGGATTACATCATCGTTTGGGGGAGGGAGCCAGACTGAATCCGATAAGTTGGCCGGGGAGAATTGCCGGAGAAATGAAGGGCAGCTTCAAGTTGAAGCTGATTGTACTGCTCTCGTGTATGGTCACATTAGCCTTTGCATTAGCGGGGTGGCTGGTCTACCGCTTAAATGTCCAATTGATGGAGGACGAGATCAGCAAGCAGTTCTCCATTGCCAATGAACAGGCTTTGGCCCGATTGGAACTCACCTTCCAAGAGGTAAGCCGGGTATCCCAATCCATTATACTGAACCCTTCTATAGAAATGTTCGTCACAGAGAGCCTTGACCCCGGAGGGGATCTCTATACGCAATACAAGAACCGTAAGTACGTGGAGGAGCAGCTGATCACGCTGCAAGTGGATACGCCGTCGATTCGTTCCATCTTTCTGTTCAATGAAAATGGAGATTTGGCTATTCGCTCCCAAAATGGGGCGTCAGGGGAACCCGGACCTGAAGAAATGGCCATGTTGATGGGCAAGCTGGAATCGCATCGGGGGAACTTGGTCTGGGGACGGGCCAGTCTGCCGAGCAGTGTCGATCCCGGCGGACGCCGGACGGTGCTAATTGCCGCCAGACGGATGCTCAATGATAAGCTGATCCCGTACGGAACCATGGTGGTGGTCATGGAGGAAAGACTGGTGTCCAAAGTGCTGCGGGATCTTACGGAGAACGGCAACGGTAAGGTACTGCTGCTGGAACCTCTGGAGGGACTGCTCTACGCCAATATGAATCAGGAGGAGACGGAACAACTCATGCGCTTGATCGAAGCCGGCGATCCCCAATATGTCAAGATGAGTGGGGTCACCTATTTATTTGTCCGCCATCGTCTGGAACCGGCAGGCTTCACGTTATATGGAGGGGTTTCTCTGGAGGAAATTCAACGCAAAAACAAAGACATCATCCATATCTTTGTTATTGCCGGAATTGGCGTCGTGCTTCTTAGCGCACTGCTGATTACGATTTCTACCAGAACCTTGCTGAAGCCACTGGCTGATCTGCTGCGGGGGCTGCGCAAATTGCGTTCGGGGGATTTCTCGGCTCTGATTAGCGTCCGTTCCGGCGATGAGCTCGGGTTCATCGGTGAGAGCTTCAACAGCATGGCGGAGCAAGTAAGCAATCTGATCAACAAAGTGTATCTGGCCCAGATCAGCCAGCGGGAATCGGAATTAAAAGCCATTCAGGCGCAATTGAACCCTCATTATCTGCATAACCTGTTCAATGAACTGTATTGGAAGCTGTATAACGACGACCAGGCGGAGGCGGCTCTACTGATCAACGCCATCTCGGAGATGCTGAAGTATTCGCTTAAATCCGTCAAGACCGATACGACGCTGGGAGAAGAACTGCAGCAGATACGGAATTACATTAAGATTCAGACCGAATTGTTTACCGGCCAGATTGAAACGATCATTCAGGCCGAAGAATCGCTTCTGGGTCTGCGGATGATGAGATGCCTGCTGCTGCCGGTGGTGGAAAATGTTTTTGTGCATGCCTTCCAAAATATGGATGAAGACCGGGTGCTCAGGGTGAAGGCGGCTTTACGGGATGGAGCGCTGCATATCGAGGTGGCTGACAACGGCTGCGGCATGGATGACAGCACTTTATATGCTTTGAAGGAAGCTGAGGATGCGCTGTCTGAGAACAACAAAACGGGAATTGGCTTTAAAAGCGTGCTGCGACGCATTGAACTGGTGTATGGGGCTCCTTACGGAGTAGAGATTTCCAGCGTCAAGGGAAAAGGAACGACCGTTCACATCAAGCTTCCCATTCAGACGATCCCGCAAGAGTACTAAGCCTATGCTTTCGAAGCGAGTTTTGCTCGAAGCTTATCATGAGATAACGCTCACAAAACTTTTAGGAGGGAAATGGATGAAAGCCAAGCTGTTTATCGCCGAGGATCAACCGAATTTTCGCAAAGGATTGCTCAAGCTGGCCGGGAAACGGTCCGCCGAGTGGGTGGTGGCGGGAGAAGCGGCAAATGGCCTGGCCGCTCTGTCTTCGATGGAGCAATGCATCCCGGATTTGCTGTTAACCGATATCCGCATGCCCCATATGGATGGGCTCGAACTGGCCGAGGAAATCAAGGCTCGAGGCTGGAGGACCAAGATTGTGATCATCACGGGATTCAAAGATTTTGCTTACGCCCAGTCCGCCCTCAAGTTTGGAGTGCTGGACTTTATCACGAAACCTTGCGTAGAAGCGGATATATTAAACATGCTCGATCGGACCTATGTACGGCTGATCGAAGAGAATCAGTCCGGGCGGCTGGTGGAGGATTGGAAGCGCCAGCATGAGGACAGCCAGCTTCGCTCAGCGATTATGGGCATGTCCTGCAACAACGGAGAGGTGGAGGCTTTGCTCGGACGGATGAAGGAATGCGAGCTTTACTTTCTTAGCATCCCTACCTATATTTCCTCAGAAAAACATTATTCCGCCCAGGATATGCCGCTATTGCAGTTTGCTCTCGGCAACATTGTCAGGGAGCATTTGCATAAATGGTATGGCGGAGGCTTCCGTTTTTTTTCCTTGAGTTCATCGGAATGGGCTTTATTGGTGGACAGGACGGATTCCCGGCCGGAAATGCCTTCTTCCTGGTTGCAGATCCTCACCGATTCGATTCAGCAGTATCTGAAACTGGCGGCGCTTGCCTGCTGCGGACAAGGACGATGCCGCATGGCGGAGGACCTGCGTCAGGCTTACGAGCGGTATTGCAGCGGGCTGGGCCGGGAGGCGGCCTCTGAGCGCAGTACTGCCTATGAATCTTTACTTAACCAGACGGCACTTTACGAAAAGGAGAAGGAAATCGTATCTTGGCTTATGTCGGGAGACAATGGCCGTTTGAACAAGGAGCTTCTAGATCAAGAGGTGCGGATCAGTAGTATGCCCCTGCAAACCGCTAAAATCGAAGCCCTGCTCCTGGCCACGGCCCTTCTCCGGCTGGTGCAAGTACAGTTTCCTGTATGGCGGATGGCCGCACGTTCCATCGAGTGGGGTTCCGTCTACAAATGCGAGACGCCCGAAGAGATTGTGGCTTGGCTGCAGGGATACATCCATGAATTCCTACTCTCCCATAACAACTGGCTTGCCGGCAAAAAAGATAATCCGGTCAAGCAAGCCATCCGGTTTATCGAAGAGAAATATATGGACGAATGCGGATTGGCTAAGGTGGCGGCGCATGTTCATCTCAACCCCAGCTACTTCAGCAACCTGTTCAAGAAAGAAACTGGCGAAAGCGTCACCGGCTATATCCAAAACCTGCGCGTGCAGAAAGCGAAGATCCTGCTCAAAAGCACCGATATGAAAATTTTCGAAATCGCCCAAGCCATCGGTTTTAACGATTCCAATTACTTCACGCATATGTTCAACAAAGTAGCAGGGCTCTCGCCCAAGGAATACCGCAAGCGGACAGCAGAGCCGCCGCAGGGAGTCGCGGATGGATTTTGATGCGAAAGGAGAAGCGCGATATTCGACAAATACAAAAATCACAAAAAAGTGCTACTCAGACTTCTCCGGGAGAATGACTTGCAGGCTACCTCGATGCCAATGACTTCGAATGAATCCGGCGTAACCATGGGGAGTATTTGGGAGCGGTCTGCAACAGGTCTTTATCCATACAGAGCCGCAGAAGCCTTGGAGAATGAGTCAAGAGAGAATAAATGTACTTAATGAAAAGATAAATGAAGCCACCGATCTCTCAAGCTATTCGCAAATTCGAACACATTTCAAGCCTTATTTCGCGGACTCATTTATAAACAAGATTATTCGAAGCAATGGCATTAACAATAACGCCATACTAACAAAAAAGGCCGATATTACCTATAGCAGTACCACAGCGGCGAGAATGCACCAATCGGCTTACTTTGAAAGTGGTCCTAGTAATCTTGAACTCGTTGATCGTTATGTATTCTATAAATTTGTTGATAACCAATGGAAGGTTAGACGATGTGAATGTGGGCAGACAAATTATTGAGCCATAATACGATACGAGAGTTGGCCAGATGAATTTAGATGTTATCGAGGAACAAGAACATATTCCGCTTGAAGTCGCTATTTTAGCGGCTTTTTTGCTTTATCGGTACAAGTTCTTATCCCGATTCGAGGACAAGGACTTGTATGATTGCCCAAAAGGACAAGAACATGGTCCAATTACCGATTCGATTAAATTTTATAAACCAGTGTCTAATGATACAAAAGTGTCTACATATAAAAATATTCAAAAGCCTGATGTATCGGGCTTTTTATTAAGGTAGTAGTACGTAAGTTTGTAGAAGGTACATATCATTTGAAGGGAAAAAACCTGAGGTTTTGGTTGAGATTATTAAGAAAGCTACAGGAAAATCTGTCGCTGAAATCATTAGTGAACGAGTGTTTAAACTTTTAGGGTTTACTCAAAGGGAGTGGAGAATAGAAGAAAAAGAAAACGCTGGTGCAGCGAGACGGGCCAGGTATTTCTTCTATGGAACCATCTATTGAATAATCACCCGTAATGACGATGCATGCATCATATCTGAAGTTTTCGAGACCTCGGCCCATTTTCCTAAACAACAAGAAACCACACCGCATTGTTGCGTCCAACAATTGGGGTGCAGTTCATTTGCAGTCTCCTTTTTTGTTAAGAATGAATAAGATCCGAGAGATCAACCTAGTGAGTAGAGTCCTTTAATATTCCATGTTTAGCATACCCTTAATCCGCTGACTGCTCCGCCGAATGCCGTGATGCCATGCTGGACAATACAAACGCGGCAATGATGGCGATGACTACGCCGAGTGCCGCGAACCAGGTAATGGATGCCAAAGAAACACGGTTAACGATCAGCCCGCCGATTCCTGCGCCGACAGCCATGGCAAGCTGCATCATGGAACTGTTCAAGCTCAGCATGACGCCCGAGGATTCAGGAACAAGCGAAACCAGGTTAAATTGCTGCGCCGGAGCGGATGACCAGGCAGCAAAAGACCAGAGGATCAAAATGGCGAATACGGCAATGACCGACTGTCCGACTAAGGATAGCAAAATCAACGAAATGACGTGAAGCACCATCCCTGAAACGAGCGTGTATTTGATGCCCCTTTTATCCGCGGTGTAGCCGCCGACTTTCGAGCCAATCAAACTGGCAACGCCGAACACGAACAGAGCTGCGCTAATCAAAGAATCATTTAAAAGAGTCACCTCTAGCAGAAAAGGGGATATGTAAGTGTAGGCGAGGGAGTATCCTCCCAACCAGAAAAAAGTAATCGCTAAAGCAACCAAAACCTGAGGTTTTTTTAACAAAGCAAATTGTTTGATCAAAGGGACAGGCTTGTCGCCCTGCATCCGTGGAAAAACCGCAGCAATGACAAACATGGCGATGACCCCGACAATTGCGATGGCCAGAAATACCGCTTTCCAGCCAAAAGCCGAGGCTACCATTCTGCCGAGCGGGACGCCGATGATGAGCGAAGCGGTGATGCCCATGGTGACGTTGGCGATGGCGCTGGCCTGCTTGCCTGGCGGAGCGATTTTGGCGGCAATGCTGAGCGCGTTAACGGTGACCACCCCGGCGCCTAACGCCGTAATCATTCTGGCGGTAATGAAGAGACCGAAGCCGGACAATATAAATGTAAGTAGATTTGCGGCAATAAAGAGGCCAAGAGAATAAAGGAGGAGCTTACGCCGGTCCATTTTGGCCGTCAGCGCCATCAAAATAGGCGTGCCGACCGCATAGGCCAGGGAATAGACCGTAATGAGCTGGCCTGCTGTCGCGACGCTTGTTCCCAACGTCTCTGCGATCCGGTCCAATATACCGGAAATGATGTAATTGGATGTTCCAACTAAAAAGCTGATCAAGGCTAGAACGTAAACTTTCCATATACTCTTCATAATTCACTCTCCTGATGTGTTTTAAATAACAACCATGTTTTTAAAAAAATATCGAAATATAAAAACAAAGCATTATGACGGTCGGTTTGGATAAATATAGAAAATCCGGATTATGCCAATATTAGAGCATATACTCATATATCGGTTTATTGTAATCATCAAATCAAAGGAGCCCCCAGCTTGTTGACTGACTCCTATAGCATTCCACGAACGATTTAGCCGTCTCTGCAGGCATGTGACCCGCATGGACCGCCATTTAGTAAATTTTCTCGGCCAATTTATAACGCTCCAAATCTCCGAGTACCGCAATGTTTCGGTCAATTCCTCCCGCGAAATCTTGATCTCGGGATCCGAACTGACCGGTGTTCTCGAATAACATCAAAAGAAAGTTGGTGCTCCATCGTTACTGACGGTAGTGAAACCGACATGGGTTCTCTCCTCCTTTTAGAAAAGTGGCATTCTGCATTGCAATACAACAGTAGTTGTTTGAACAACACATGTTGTATTTATATGCTATAATATCAACCGAATGGTGCGCAATCATCAATAACCATAAACCGTTGTATAGACAACACCATTTCTATAATGTCGTTTTATTAGGGGAGATCTTAACCATGACAATTAAAAAGAATGAAGCTGATCCTCGAGTGATACGTACACGGCGACTGCTTCAAGACGCTTTTGCTTCATTAATTCAAGATAAGGACTTTGAATCGATAACCGTTAAGGATATTGCAGAGCGGGCTACTGTTAACAGAGCGACTTTTTATGCGCACTTTGTAGATAAATTCGAAATTTTAGAGGCCAGACTTATGGAATCATTTATGACAATCATAAATCGTAGAATAAGCGGTCACGAAGTATTAAATGAAGAAACCGTTCAGAGTATTTTTCTGGGTGTATGCGATTTTCACAAGGATCTAAGTACGATGTGCAAAAGAAGGTATACATCGCTTGGAGCTGTATTTGAAATTCAAATAAAGGAAAAAATTCAAACGATACTTCTTTCCTTTATAGACAAAGACAAGATGCAATCGAGTCCAAACTCGCAATTCTTAATAAATACAGCTTCTATCATGTTAAGCTGGGGGATGTATGGGGCGGCTTACGTTTGGAACAATGAGGGGCGTCTAATAAGTGCGGAATCATTCGTTAAACAAACGATGCCCTTAGTAATGAACGGAGCCAAAGACCTTATCGTCAGTTAATCCTTGATTGCTCCCTATCAACATCATCACAAAACACCAAAATACAATTGCTACATATTTGGAAATGACTATGTTCCAATGATTGACTTGATTGTAGCGCTATCGTAAGATTCATCAGCGTGAATGTCCAGTTGAGACACTCATTCATGTTTTAGCTGGCAAATGGAAGCCCATCATTTTATGGCATTTGATTGAATCCAAGAAGAGGTTCAACGATCTGGAAAAGCTTATACCTGATGTTTCACAAAAAATGCTTTCACAACATCTCCGAGATTTAGAATGGGAGGGTATCGTCGATCGAACGGTCTACTCTGCGATCCTTCCCAAGGTAGAATATTCTCTTAGCGAATACGCCAGTACATTGATTCCGGTAGCAGAAGTCATGTGTGCTTGGGGAGAAAATCATAATAAGCGGAAATATGAAGAGTCCATATCATAAATCATGGTTCAATGAACTTGTATACAATTACAATCCACTGAAAGCAAAAGCTGCGACGGGATTTCGGGCAGCTTTTTTTGATGCTTGCTTTTAAGTAAGTACCCTACTTTAAAGTGGGTTTTTAACATCAGTTTGAAGTGATGCTAAGTTTGAGCTAATCAAATAAGAGGGGGCCGTTGAAGAGGAGGAAAGAACAATGAAAATTATTGTTTTTGGATTTTGCATATATTGGCTTCAATCGCGATCATTGGTCCCGCTTTCGTGCTACCGATCATTCGAAGATCCGCTAGAACAGCGAAGAGAAGACTCGGATAATAAATAGAGAGTCTGCGAATATGCTCGCAAAGCTTGGAGGTTCGTATGATGTGGGAAAAGTTCGGGCTGAAGAACCCTAAAATGATCAACTTTATCTGACAAAGGGTTCTCAGACCGATCCAAATGAACGCGTTTTCTTTGCTGATAAGTTGCGTTCTTGGATAAAGGAAAACATTTAAGGTCTAGGAGGAGCTAATGATAACCCTAATAGGAGATGAACCTGAGATTACATGGGCCTTACTAGAGGATCGAGAAAAAATAGCCACTTCGCTAGTTGGCTCCTTTTTGTTTCATTGAAGTATCAGCCAGGTTAGCTGGAAAGGAATGAAGAACTAATTACAAGTTAAGTGTGTCTAACAAATGGCTAATTAAGCGGAATGGGTGGGGATGAACCATTAAGAAACTCTCAAAAAAAGTATTCTTGGTTTCTGTGGTCGGTATATTATCGTTATTTGCTCTTATGTGCTTATTTGGCATCATCTTCTTTGCGGGATTATGGTATAAAGATGTATTTATGTAATTCATCATTGTGTTCTAAGAACAGGAAATGCTTCACTAACGGGTACGATAGCCCGGCGATGGAACTCGCCCAACAAATTGGCCAGACGCATGGGGAAATCCTTCGTTATGGGGCCCTTTATTAAGTATATTCATGCTGGCAATGGACAACGCTTAAGGTTAAGTATTATCTTATGCGGGAGGTCGTCGCTTCTTGAAATTTGAACTAGGACGTTGCTTACTGAATGAACGATTGATGGAATCCGGAAAGTCAGCGGAATGGCTGGCAAAAGACTTGCTTTTTAAACCGGAACGAGTTTACGACTTTATTGAAAACAAAAGAGTGATGCCACTCAAAATTGCTATATCGATCGCCGATTCCATCGGTTGTGATGTTCGTGCCTTGTATGAATTAATTCCGAACGATAATGAAGTAAAGGGAGATTAATGGAATAAGTGGTAGGTTGCATTAAGACTACAAATGTGATCGATTATGCTTAGCAATGGATCGATCCGCCTCCGATTGGTGACGGATTTGGCAATGAAAAATAGTAGTGCGGTATGGATCACAAATTATTATTATAACAATGAATAATCGACATTTTTTTTGTGGGAAATACCCTAGGGAGATGATACACTTAAATACGACATAAACTACATATCATCTCTATTAACAGGGGGAAATCGAAGGATGATTCAGTACTATCGCAACAAAACATGGCTGTGCGCCTTTCTGCTGGCGATTTTTTTGGCAGGACTTTGCATGTTCATGTCAGCAGATTCCGCACAGGCACAGGGGAAGAGCATACCTGTTGAGAAATTAAAAAAGATAAGCAGATTGTCTTTTAATTTAAGGGATACGTATCAGAACTCCTATACGGTTTATATTTACGCTCAAGATGAAAAATCATCAACCTTGACCGAAATGGACTACTGGACCGGAAATAAGCCGGGGGACAAGCAATACACAGGTACATATAAAGCAGCTCTCGTCAAAAAAGGAGCGACGTATGGTACGATATAATCCGTGAACCTTGGCCTGCATTCGGTTACGCTGCCCCAGACCTGGCATTATACGATTCGAAGCCAAGAAAAGGGCACGCCGGATATTCTGATGATTACAGAATGGGGGACATCTAATTTCAATCTGGCTACCCCTTTCATTATTCGTTCGGGGTCGCTGATGCCCGTGAAGTTCGTCGATCATAAAGGCAAAAAAATGGATAACTACTATCCTGCAGGACGGGAAGACGGCGTTCGCATGCTTGCAGATGCCCGGGTGCAGTTCAAGTTTTACAATAACGCTGTTTTCAAGTATGCCGTAAATACGTTCAAACTTAATGTGAGCAAGCTGGAATTGCGTTTGACAGAGACGCGATACATGGATTATGATCATCCATCCTGGCCAAATTCAGGAATCGGTGACCGCGCTTATCTCGAAAGCCTGAAGGCTGCTGCCAAGAAAGGGATTCTTCCCGACCAGCCAGGAATCAAGCTCGGCATGACTCATAAATCGCTCCAAAGTACGCTTAAAAAAGCCAAGCTGCGGGAAAACGGTGAATGGGGTGCATTTTATGTCTATCAGAACTATGCGATAGGCTTCGATTCCTATCTCCATGAGCTGGATTCCAGCTCAAGACTTATGATATTCAACCTTTTTGCCGAAAAGCGAAATTTGTACCCGTCAACAGTTAAATTGTGGCTTGGCAAACCGAATGATGAATTTTTCAATGAGGCTGAGGGCGTTTATGACATGATTTACAACTTTGGTTCAGGCAAGCTGTCATTTCATTACGAGGAAGAGGATGGACAAATCTTCTTGGCAACGATTTATAGATAGTTGGTTGATGAACCGGCCACTCGGAATTATCTGTTCTACAGCAAGCCTCGAGTCTTAACAATTGTCGTTTGAGAATTCGATAAATCGGCATTTACGGATTATTGGGTTAGCCAGAAATCTGGCTAGCCTTTTTTATACTCGTTTTACGATGGGATGAATTTTATGACGGGGTATCGAAAATGGCAAATGCCCGATGTAAATGTATTTTTCAACGAAAAGAAGATTTCAATGAATGGAAGAGAAGGACTTCTTCGGTATTCTTTATTGCAAATACAACAAAGATAGAGTGAACTAGTACATAGGAGGTCGAAATTGCCATTTCCAACGCAGATAGTAGCCACAGGTGGATTTGTAGAAGATGGGCAAGGAAATATACTTTTAGTAAAAACTCGTGACGGTGGTTGGGTTTACCCTGGTGGACAAGTGGAAGTTGGAGAAAATCTGATAGATGGTTTGATTCGTGAAATCAAAGAGGAAAGCGGAATTGATGTTTCTGTTGGCAGTTTAGTTGGTGTCTATTCGAATACAGGGATACAGAAATGGTATGACGGCGTGACTGATGTTCCTACGCAAGTTGGATTTGATTTCGTATGTCAGCCTATTGGTGGGGAATTATTATCTTTCTCTGAAGAAACAACCGACAGCCGTTGGGTAGCGAAGGATAGAGTTCTCGATTTGATTACACAGCCAAGTGTTCGATTTCGCTATCAGGCTTATTTGGAGTTTAACGGAGCCGTAAACTATGCGGACTACGTAAATAAGCCCGAGTTTACAATCAAACATCAAACATATATTTCGAAGTAGATTGTTTCTCGTTGCTGAACAAACGGGTACGATAATTCAATAAGGAAGTCTAAAACAGAAACACTGAAGGAGCTGCCGTAAAGTAGCTCTTTTTTACATGCTCACAAAATAAGTTGTTTGGTACAGATGTCCTGCCTGGTGCTAAGCTAACGGGCAGAATAGTCCAAAACCTTTAAGAGAAAGTTCATGTGATTGTTCTACTTGAAGGGCAATGCTCTTTTCATTGGAGGAGTACCAGCGTCCATGACAACAGGGGTAACCGTGTGCAAAAAATTGGCGATACACCTTAAGAAGTTCCTAAAATGGTGAGTATCATCAAAAAGTTTATTCTCTTACTGAACCTTTTTCTCCACGGGAGCGAATTAAGGGTTGTAACACGTTCAGGAGGGGCCCCTATGAATGATAAAGAGTTACTTCCGTGGCTTCAAAAAGCAACGTTGGGCGACGAGTCGGCCTTTCAGCTTGTCTATCAGGCGACTCACCAAGACGTCTATCGGACGGTTGCTTTTCTCGTCTACAACAAACAGGACATTGAGGATATCGTGAATGAAGTTTACATGCGCATGTGGCAGTCGTTTCACAAGTACGACCCGAACCGGCCGTTTCGGTTTTGGTTGCACGGGATCACTATCCGTCTTGTCCAGGATTGGAAAAGAAAGGCCTGGCGACGAATTCGCCTCTTTGAACGAAACCGCCAGATGACTTGTGAACAGTTCGACTGGACGGACAAAGCAGTCCAGCAGCTCGAAATGCAGCATGAGCTGTTCAGCCTTGTCCGCCAGTTGTCGTACAAACTACGTGTGGTCGTCATCCTGCGCTATTTTCACGACTATTCTCTAGAAGAAATCGCAGAAGTTCTGCAGATCCCCGTTGGCACAGTGAAATCCAGGCATCATCTGGCACTGAAAGAACTCCGGAAACGATTCGAAATGACGGGAGGAGACGCGTATGTCCATTGATAAGGAATTGCGTGAAGAGCTTCGCCAGGTGGCAGATTCGATGCACTGCCCACCCGATTTGTATGGACGTGTCCGACAGTCCTACCAACATTTTGTGAACGAAAAGAGAGGTAGATCTCCTATGAAAAAACGCATGCTCGCAAGTATTGCCGCTGTAGCAATCTTGATTCCTTCTGCCGTATTTGCTTCTTCCTATCTAGCCGATGAAATATTCGGATCTGTTAAAACCATTGAACAGCACGGCGGTTCACAGGAAAGTTATCAAGAGATTGAGGGAATGCTTCAAGTAGCAAAAGACAAGCTCACGGAAGACGAATTGAAGAAGTTTATGGAGTTGTTCAAGCAGATGGTGCAATTAAAGCTGAAGATGACCGATGAAAAAGGAATCAAACATGAGGAAAAGCTGACCAAAGAAGAACAGCAGCAGTTTGAGCAGCTCGTCTCCATGCTGGCCCCGTTCTTCGAGAAGATTAACGGAGCCGCCAAGCCGTAAGAAAAAGAAGCAGGGACCCGTCCGATGTGGATGGGTCCCTTTTTTTTCACACTTTATATGTGAATTTATCATTCAACTAACGGGACACGATAGCTCAATAAAAAGTGAAGGCAGCCGGCTTCTTATCGGCTGGCGGAACAGGTTATGGTCATGGTGGAATAGGAACAAGTATGACAGCTACCTTAGTTCTTTTCATTTTGCTGGTTATTAAAACTAGATCTTTCTTTTTCTAAACAAATAACATTTTTTAAACCCTGCCAGCCTTGTGCTGACAGGGTTTAATTTCTCAAAATTTCGTAAACTAGCGGAATCTACATTATTATCGGTAACCTTCGATCTCATTCATTGTAGAGGGTATAACTGCCGTGACCTTTTGTCCAACGCGTTCATATGCTACGTTGTCAAAGAAAGGGGTGATAAGATGGAAGCCTATTATAGCTGCATGCGATTCATGAACCAGAAAGTCCGCATTACGACAAGAGACGGTTGTGTACACGTAGGAAGAATCGTAAAAGTGGATTGTGATAATGTGTACTTGGAGACAGATCGAAGAGACGGAATTGTAACGACCTCCGCTTTCTTCCCCTTCGGATTCGGGGCTCGCAGCTCCATTTTAACATTAAGCCTGTTCACGCTGCTCGCGATTGCTCTAATCTAATGTGCCGATCTCCTCGCTACGAGGAGATTTTTTTTTGGAATCAAAAAACACGAAGTGCAGCCAAGAATGCTCTTCGTGTTGCCTCAATCCATCCTGATGAAGTCACGCACGCCACCTTGTTTAACTGGCGGCAAGAGATTCGTTCCGCATTGAAGCAGATTCCGACCGAAGCATTTCAAGTTATTGTTCAAATGGATGAGACTTACTTTCTGTACTCGGAAAAGGGCAAGCGGAATATTGCCAAACGTAAGCCACGTAAACGTGGTGGAAAAGCACATTTTCTCAGAGATAAGCCCTCAATCATACATTCAATAAAACGAACCCAAATATGAGGTCTTCTCGTTCGTTGCAGAGGGCTGTTTGTAAGATCATTTTTTTCTTGATTTAAGTTTTGATAGTCTTCACCAACAAGAACCAACTTGTTCTGTTTCGAAATTCAACAATCCCTGCGTGCATGGAGAACAGTTAAAATGTATCCCTGGAGAGTGGGCTTGCCCCACTCCTTTTTATGCAGGCAGGGATTATAATCCATCGTGACAGTGAAAAGTTTGGATGGAGGGGGGGTGAACCTCAGAAAGGGCGGCTGCTGCTTGCTTCCGATAAAATGTTAGCGCCTTCACAAAAAAACGCAAGCAAGAATACAATCGGGCGAACTGAGCTGCGCTGCCTTATTATTGTTCGGCAGATGAATAATCTTGAGGAGGTATTTATGATTACCATTACAAGAAAAGCAGTTAGTCTGTTGGTCGTGCTTGCCGTTATAATCACAGGATTGTTACCCCGAGCTGCGGAAGCTGCCAAAATCGATAGCTATTCTATTTCTTCAATGGATATGACGGATGCCGCTGATCCGACATCTTTGGTACAGAGCGCCATAGCACCGGCCACGATACAAAATTACCCGATGCCATCCATCTATACCGCATCCAGCGTGTTTTCATTGAAAGCCGATAACAAAGCGATTCCTGTAATCAGTTATCTGGCTGACTATGACTATGCCCAATTTTCTTTTTCCGGCACGGTCCGAATCGAAGTTACCAACAATGTGCCGATTACATCATTCTCCATCAGTCCTCAGGCTAAAAACATCGAAGGCACAGTTAACGGGAACAAGCTGACGTTCACGCTTTCATCCTCAACCTATGTAATCGTAAAAATCAATGACCAGAGGAAGAAGATTGTCATCGCGGCAGACCCCTTAGAAACGGATATACCCCCGTCCGCAGGTGCAGGGATTTTTAATGTGACACAGTCGCCATACCACGCGGATAACACGGGATCATCGCTGGCATCGGACGCGATTCAGCAGGCGATCGATGACGCCCATCAAGCCGGCGGCGGCGTAGTTTTCGTTCCGGCAGGTGTTTATAAGAGCGGGAACCTGACATTAAAAAGCAACGTAACCTTTTACCTGGCTGGAGGCGCCGTCATTGTCGGTACGGGCAGGGGGGAAGACTACGTGATTGATTTTCGCAAGGATTCACGAAACGCGGATGGAACGTATTTTATTCGTACTGCCGTAGATTCCACCAATATTACGATACGGGGACGGGGAACCATTGATGGAAAAGGCATTGCGATGCGAGAGCGAAAGATGCCAGCGCCTAATAAAAATGAAGGGTTCCTCAATAACCTGCTCGTTCCGATCGCAACATCCAATTTTACTTTTGACGGCTTAATATTGCGGGATGGCGGTTTCTGGTCGTTTATGGTGGTTCGTTCCGACAATGTGACCATAAACAATCTTAAGGGATTCCAGGATTTATACAAAATCGAGAATGACGTTATCGATATTAATGAAAGTCAGAACGTGCTTGTTCAACATTCGATTGCCATCTCGGATGATGACACTTATTCCACGAAAACCTGGCTGCAGACGGGGATGTCCAAAGACTGGCCGGGCGAGCTTGAACATTTGGAAAACGTGGTCTTTGATGACGCTTTTGCATGGACAAGATGTGCGGCTTTCAAGATTGGCATGGGCGTAGCCCAGCCGCAAATCGGCGTAACCATCCGAAATTCGTATGTGTATCAAAGCGCCCGAGCATTGCTTATCGATCATGGATACCAACTGAATACCCTCCCGGAGGAAGGTTACGCCCAAAATATTACGTTTGAGAATATCGACATCGAACGCGTCGGGATCAATCAATTCGGGAACTATTGGCTTGGAGTGTCCACCAGCACTTCCGGCGATGTAAGCAATGTTGTACTCAAGAACATCAATGTTCGTGAGACCGGCACCCAGAAATCCAGAATTTCCGGGAATGCCACGAAAGGCGGAAGGGTTAACGGCGTCACGTTCACAGATGTTTATGTTGGAGGGAAGCTTGCAACAACCCTGGACGACTTGAATGTTACCGTTAATAACAATGTATATGGTATCGTTTTTGCCAATTCCAAGCCGCCGCTATTCAGCGACAATTTCGAAGACGGAAATACGGCGGGTTGGACGTCGATGTCCGGCGGCTGGACCGTCCCGACAGTTGGCACGAATCACGTGCTGTCCAGCGGGAATCAGACAACCACCTCCCTGATTACCACTAATAGCGGGGGTTCATGGACGGATTACGCATATGAAGCCAGATTAAGAATGCCCATCACCAATGCCAACGCGGGCATGGTCTTCAGGGTGCAGGATGCAAACAATTATTATATGTATCGCATTCATTCATCGAATCAACAGCTGGAGTTGTTCAAATCCGTGAATGGACAACTGACGCTTGTAAACAGTACGCCGTTCACGGCTATTGAGAAGCAGTGGTATACAGTTAAGGCTGTTATGCAAGGGAACACGATATCCTGTTACGTGGATGGAGAATTAAAGATGGAATGGACCAATCCTGTCACCGAATTGACGGCTGGGGGGATCGGATTTCGGACCACCTCGGCCGGCGTCCATTTTGACGATGCCGTGGTTAGCCTCATCAATAAAGCGCCTGAGGAGATTGCCCTTTCACACAACAGTGTTGTTGAAAACACGACGGCGGGAGGCATGGTCGGAACCTTTTCTACCAGCGACCCTGATGCAGAAGAAACATTTACTTATATGCTGACAGCAGGTGCAGGGGATGTGGACAACAGCAGCTTCACCATATCGGACAATATGTTGATTCTAGCCGTAACGCCTGATTACGAAGCCAAGGACAGCTACAGCATCCGGGTGAGGAGCACAGATTCAGGCGGACTGTATGTTGAGAAGTCCTTTACGATTCATGTCACGGACGTGAATGAACCTCCCGTGTATCCGGATCCTACGGTCATCCAATTCAGCGACGATTTTGAAGATGGAAATACGGTAGGTTGGACGTCTGCTTCAGGTTCCTGGAATGTGACAACTGACGGCACAAAAGCCTTGATTCAGAATCAAGCAGCCACTGCAGTCATTACTGCCGGCGATTCGTGGACGGATTATACGTATGAAGCCAAAGCGAAAATGCCCATCACCAATGCCAACGCAGGCATTCTCTTCAGGGTACAGGATGCAGGTAATTTCTATATGTTCCGAATCCATTCCGCAGCCCAAAAGCTGGAGTTGTACAAATCCGTGGACAACGTCATGACCCTTGTATCCAGTACCCCGTTTACAGCTCAGGCGAACCAGTGGTATACGATGAAGGCTGCCATTGAAGGGAACACAATAAAAGGTTATGTGGGTGGGGAACTAAAAATGGAATGGACCAATCCCGAAACAGAACTGACAGTAGGGAAAATAGGGTTTCGGACCACCTCGGCTGGCGTAACTTTTGATGATGCTTTGGTTCTGACGCCTGACCCGATTTAGTTAGCAAAACATTCTGTACCGGTAAGAATAACGTCTATCGACTTACATTCACAGAAGACAGACCGCGTTTAGCAGTAGTTTTTCTTGCGATTATAGAATTGTTCAGCTCCGTTGAAAGCTTATAAATTCTATCATCTTCAAAAAAAGCCGATCCACAGGTCGGTCACCGTTCATGGGACCCTATTAAGGAGCTGCCCCTAAAGCCATGACATGGCTGCCCGGGACAGCTTCGTTTTTTTACGTTGTTGAACAGGGGCTGCAGTGACATAATCAAAGCAAAGAATTTAACGGAAGGCGTGAAAAGCTTGGAGTACCTCCGCAGGCAATCGTTCCGCAACAAACTCAAGGTCGCTTTTCTGGCCGTCATCGTGCTTTCTGTTCTAATGACCGGAGGACTGTCTTATTATATCTCGACTGCGACGCTGGAAAAAAATGCACTAAAGCTCACGCAGGACACGGTGGTCAGATCCGCACAGATTGTGGATGAGAAGCTGAACAAACTGATGTTGATTATGATGACGTTTATGATCAGCCAGCCTTTCTACGATATGCTGAAGGATGCCGCCTCCGGGGATGCCAGCAGATATTACATGCATCTGAACGATCTTGACAACGTTTTCTCGCAGGCTCGGATCGCTGAGCCGCTAATCCAATCGATCTACGTATTTACGCCGATTGGCGAGTTCTATCCTTCGTCCATGAACCGAAATCGGCTCACTGCATTTGAGGATACCATTCTGTATGCGCGCATTGAACAGGAGAAAAAGAATCTTTGGGTGGAAGGTCATGAGGATATGCTATTCTCCGGAAAGGAACGCGTTATCTCTCTCATTCTGGAGCCGATCTTTGACACGCCGGTCAGCGGTGTTTATATTGTCGTGAATATCCGTGAGGACGGCTTCCGCAAGCTGGTGCAGGGGAACACCGCGGAAGGGGCGTCCAGCTTCTTGCTGAACGCTGAAGGAGAGACGGTCTATCCCGTGAAGGAACCGCTGGTCAGGCAGGTGGTGGACGCGGGAAATTTAAGTGGCATAATGAACCGCTCGGAGGGAAGTCAACCCTTTGAACTGGACGGACAAACCTATCTGCTCAATTATGCCCGTATCGGCATAGCGGATTGGACGATGACCACCATCCGTTCCCGAGCCGATGTGCTCCAGGACATGGTGTATGTTAAATGGCTGATCGCTGGGGTTACACTGGCTGCTTTTACCGTCACCACGCTGATCTCGGGCGCATTTGCGCGCTATTTGCTGAAGCCGCTGCAAGGGCTGCTGAAGGTGATGAAAAGGGTCGAGAACAACGATCTGAGTGCTCGATTTGAAAGCAGCAGCGGAGATGAACTAGGTCAGGTGGGATACCGGTTTAACCGGATGCTGGAACAGATTGTGGTGTTGATTGATGAGGTCACGGAGGCGCAGACGCATAAGCGGACTGCCGAGATTAAGGCACTGTCGGCGCAGATGGACCCGCATTTTCTGTACAACACGCTCAACACCATCTACTGGAAGTTGAAATTGAAGCAGATCGAGCCGTCGCAGCAAATGGTCATGTCGCTCTCCCGCCTGTTCCAGCTCGGGCTGAACAACGGTCAGGAGATAACGACATTGTCGAAAGAACTGGAGCATTTGCGCCAGTATCTGGAGCTGCAGTTAAGCTGCTATGAAGACTTATTCTCTTATGAGATCCATGTACGTGAACCGGAGCTGTCATCGCTTTCGATTCCGCGCATCATTTTGCAGCCGCTGGTGGAGAACAGCATTTTGCACGGTTTTCGCGACCTGAAGCACGGGGGCCGGATTGAGATCGAAATCACGGAGGACGGGGAACGCTGGACGATTGCCGTACGTGATAACGGCATCGGCATGAACGAAGACCAGGTGCGCGCGCTCTTCTGCCGGGAATCGAAGAAGGGATATGCGGTGTCCAATCTGATCCTGCGGCTCCGGCTCTATTATGGGGACGGTGCGGAATTTCATGTAGACAGTGCGCCGGAGCGTGGAACCGAAATACGGATTACTTTGCCCAAGAAAGGGGAGCATTTGGATGAGCAATTCTGAGGCGATCAGTCTCTGCATTATCGACGATATTAAAAGCGTGGTGGAAGGGCTGACCGCGATGAATTGGGAAGAGCAGGGGATTCGCGTTGCAGGTGTTTCGAGCAATGGGGAAGAGGGGCTTAAGCTGATCAATGGGTTGCGGCCGGATCTGGTTATTACCGATATCCGAATGCCGATCATGGACGGGTTGAGCATGCTGCGTTTGGTGCTGGAAGAGAACCCCGGCTGCAAGGTCATTCTGATCAGCGGCTATGCCGACTTTGAATATGCGCAGCAGGCGGTGCAGCTGGGAGCGTTTGATTTTGTGGTGAAGCCCTTCTCAGAAGAAGACATGATGTCGGCTGTGCTGCAAGCAAAAGCAGAAATCATAGAAGAGAGGTCCAAGCGGATAAGTCTGAGGGAAATGGAGAACAAGCTCCGTGAGAGCATGCCTGCGCTGCGGCAGGAATACTTTGCGCTGCTCGTCAGCCACCGCACTTCATGGGAAGAGGCATCGGAACGGTGGAAGTTTTTGAACATTGAGCTGGAGCCGCGCGGCTTCGTGGTGATGCTGATAGAAATTGACCGTTTCCGGGAGCAGGTTGCCGAGCAGTCCATCCAGGAGATGGAGCTGATCCGGTTTTCGCTGTTGAATATTATGCAGGAGACGCTTGCCCATTATGCACGCAGCGTTCTTTTCCGAGCCCGTCATGACCAGTACCTGGCCGTACTGAACGATACAGGACCGTCCAGTCCGATCGAAATTGCCGAGCAGTGCTGCCGAAATATGGAACGATATACCAAGTTCACGGTCTCGGTCGGGGTCGGCGGCAGAGTGGAGGAGATCAGCGGGCTGCCGGATTCCTACCGGCAGGCTCATCGTGCGCTCTCCCATCACCTGTTCACCGAAGGCAATGCGGCCATTATGTATGACGATATCCTCCAGAGCGGCAGTCAGGAGCCGCTGGCGCTGGAGTACAAGGACGAGCTGCTGCTGGCCCTGCGTTCTGGGAATGCCGTCCGGACGGACGCGATGCTGTCCGCGATTTCGGAAGCGCTGCAGAAACGGATCTCACGGCAAAATCCGGATTATCTCCTCAGCCTGTACGATGAACTGGCCGCCTGTGCGATTCGCACCCTTTACGAAATGGTTCCGTATTCGGAGATACAGCCGCTCATTCAGAGATTCAGAACGGTGCAAGGGACGGCGGGACTGCCGCTGGCCTCTTTGCAGCGTCAGCTGCTTGCCTTGTGCACGGAGGGAGCCGAGCTGGTTCGCCGAAACAGCTTATCCGAAGGGCAGAAGGTGATTTATAAGGCCATTGGCTATATCAAGGGCCGCTTGTCCGAGGATATTACCGTCGGCGAATGCGCCGCCCATGTGCATCTCAGCGCCAGCTACTTTTCCAGCTTGTTCAAGCAGGTGACCGGAATGACGGTCACACAGTATATCACCTCGGAACGCATTCAGAAAGCGAGGCTGCTGCTGGTAGAGGGGGCGCAGGTGCAGGAAGTGGCTGCGGCAGTAGGGTATGAGGAGCGCAGATATTTCAGCGAGATGTTCAAGAAGATCACTGGCCAGACGCCGTCGGAATTCAGGGCGGGCTATCACATGGATCGGCCTGAGGCGTGAGGCTCGTGCTGCAGGAGACCATAGAATTCTATCCCTTGAGAGTGAATTTGCCTCACTCCTTTTCCGAGTACGGGATTCTATAATAAAAAACGAGCTCACAATACAAACGTTAATCAAAGGGGTAGAATGTATGCGAAAAAAATGGTTTGGTCTCGGATTGAGCCTTGTTCTAGCCGCAGGAATCGCAGGCTGCGCCGGGAACGACAACAACAATGGCAATGGTGGTACGACGAATGGCAAGTCTGACGGCGGAACGGCAGCTCCATCAACCGAGACGGGCCAACCCGTACAGCTTAAATACTGGACTGACGACCGTCATGACCAGGAGTATATCAAGGAATTAATTAACAATTTCAATGAAACAAACGACGATAACATCCAGGTGGAATTGACGGTCATGTCCGAGAATTACGCGCAAAGCGTCGATATTGCCTTTTCCAGCAACCAAGCGCCGGATGTACTTCGCCTAAAGAGCGCCAATACATCCGGATTTGTCAAAAAAGGGTATCTTGAACCGATTGACGAGTATCTTACCGATGACTTGAAAGCGAAGTTCGGCAGCTTGCTGATCGACGATGTCAACCGATTTGACGGCAAGGTGTACTCGCTCGCCAACACTGGCCTCACCATGCGTCTGGTCTACAACAAGGATCTCTTTGCCAAAGCCGGCATCGAGAATCCTCCGAAATCGCTGCAGGAAATGGTGGACGATGCCAAGAAAATTACTGAAGTTGGCAAAGCCGAAGGCATTTATGGTTTTGCACTGAACTTCAAAAATCCGAAGCAAGCATTTGACCGTTCCGTCCGGGAAATTCTTTCTTTGAGCGGTTATCAGGGACTTGGCTTTGATCTGAAGACAGGTCAATTCGATTTCGAGCCTTACTCGCAGGTCATCGAATATTTCAAGCAAATGTATAAAGACGGAAGTATTCTGCCTGGCGCGGAAGCGCTGGACATCGATCCGCTGCGAGCCCAATTCGCCGCAGGCAAAATCGGTATGTATCTTTCTTTCTCGACGGAGCCGGGCGTGTACATGGATCAATTCCCGACTGAAATCAACTGGGGGGGCGCGTTGGCTCCAACGCTGGACGGTCAGATCAAGGGAACTTCCGAAATCGTGTCCGCCGGAACGTGGCTCGGCATCAGCGCTCAATCGGCCAATAAGGAGGCAGCTTGGAAATTCATGCAGTATATGCACGGCGACGAGGTTCTGAAGACCTATCATGAAAAAGGCTTCGGGATAGCCATTGTGCCAAGCATTGTAGAACAAGCTAAAGATCCGGAGATCAATGGCATGGAAGGCTTCCTGGTCGGGGAACACGACTCGCTCTGGCCTGCTTCGCCAAACGTTACTCCAGAGGGTTCCACCTACGCTGATGCATTCTTCAAATACATCCTTACCGATGAAGATCTGAAAGCGATTACGGAAGATTTAAACACAAGATACAACGCCGCATTGTCCAAGGCGGTGGAGAAAGGCGAGGTCACTGTAACGCTGAACCCTGCCTTTGATCCAACTAAACCGCAGGGAGAATAACAGGCAAGGATGGGGCTGCCGCGCACTTTTTGGCGGATGCCCCTTTTCTTTCCCCGAAGGAGGAACGAATCGTGAGTTTTAAATGGAAACGCGTGGGGGAGAATGCTCTGTTTCTGTCCCCGAGCATCATTTTGACAGCGGCTCTTGGCATCTATCCTTTGTTATGGATGCTGCGCTATATGTTTTATGACTATGCCGGATACGGCGATGCGCTGTTCATTGGTTTGGACAATTTCCGTCGGCTGATGCGCGATGCGCTGTTCTGGGAATCGGTTGGCAATACCTTTATCTACGCCGGAGGCAAGCTTCTGCTAACGCTGCCGTTGTCCCTGCTGCTCGCGGTCGTCCTGAACGGCAAGCTGCGGGGCGGAAATCTGCTGCGAGGAATCTATTTTATGCCGACAATCATCAGCACTGCGGTTATCTCCGTGGTGTTCTATACGATCTTCAATTCCTATAACGGGATGGTTAACACCGTATTGATGAAGCTGCACCTGGTCTCGCAGCCGATCGACTGGCTCGGGCCGAAGCATGCAATGCTTACGGTCATTATTGTGGCGGTATGGGGCGCGGTCGGCAATTATATGCTGCTGTTTCTGGCCGGACTGCAGAGCATTCCGCAGGATTTATACGAGAGCGCGGCCATGGACGGCGCAAACGCCGGAAGACGGTTTTGGAGCATTACGCTTCCGATGCTGGCTCCGGTAGCCCAGTTGGTCATCATGCTCGCAATTATCGCATCCCTGAAAGGCTATGAGAGCATTATGCTCATCACGGAAGGCGGACCGATCGGCAAAACCGAGGTCATGTATCTCTATCTGTACAAACTGTTGTTCCCGGTATCCACGGGTTCTCCTGTCGAGCAGCAGCTAGGATACGGCAGCGCCGTAGGCTTCGCAACCGCTGTTATTGTGGGAGCGATCACGGGCTTGTATTTCTTATTAAGCCGTAAAATGAACAAGTTGTATTAGAAGGTTGTTCAAAAAGTCTACATTGCAACTTTGCATAGGGCCATTACGATTTCACAACAAGCCGCAGATCGGTTGATCATGAACGGCTGCAGGCGTGCAGGAGGAACAGCAAATGAACGAACAGGTGTTACCCCAACAGCCGGACGCGCGAGATAAAATCGCCGCCCGACCGCCTTCCGGTCACACTGGCAAAATAGTGGGCCGTGCGGTGATGTGGCTGTTTTTATTGATAACGGCGATACTGACATTATTTCCCCTGTTGATGACATTGTCCGGTTCACTCAAGACCGGCGCCGAAATGATGACCGGAGGAAGCTTGCTGCCGGCCAAGCTGCAGTTCGTCAATTATGCCGAAGCCTGGAAGCAGGCCAATTTTGCCCGCTATACCTGGAACAGCGCATTTGTCAGCATTATGGTTACCGTCGGCACCTTGCTGGTCGCTGCCATGGCGGCTTATGTGGTGGATCGCCGCCATTTTCCCGGCAAATCCCTGTATGTGACGACGCAGGCGTCGATGATGTTTATATCCGTTGGTGCCATTGTGCTGCGCCCGCAATTTGATTTGATGGTCGCGCTGAACTTGAATACCACGCTGTGGGGAGTGATCCTAATTCTGATCAGCGCCCATTCCAGCACATTTTTTATGCTGCTGGGATTCTTCAAAGCGATTCCCCGCGAGCTTGATGAAGCGGCCATGGTGGACGGCTCCGGGTTCGTCCGAACCTTCTTCCGGATCATTCTCCCGCTCCTAACACCGGGGCTTGGCGTGGCAGGACTGTTTGCCTTCCGCCATGCCTGGAACGAATATATTCTGCCACTGGTGTTCACAATGACGAATCCGCAGCTGCAGACGCTCACCGTCGGGCTGGCGAATCTTCGTTACGGTTCTTCCGCGGCTATGCAGATTCATTTGATGATGGCGGGAGCATGCCTGTCGATCCTGCCGATGCTTCTCGCTTATATTGTGGCGAATAAGTCCTTTATTCAAGTAACGGCCGGTTCAGTTAAAGGTTAAACTCAATTCCATATACAAGTGCGTGTTCAAAAAGTCCGGTTTTCAGCACCGAGAAGGTTGGATGAAGCCAGGGGCTGAGGAGCGGAGCGTACGTTTTGGGTACGTGAGCACCGGAAGGCACGTATGAATGCAAGATTCGATGCCGAGTTACTTCCTGATTCACTTCGTGATCAAAAGTGAACTTTTTGAACAACCTCTACAAGGAGCATGATGCAAATGAGAGATTCTATAGTGGGACCTTTGTTTTCCAGCCCGATCATTACGCGGTATGCCGGAAATCCTATTCTGACTCCGGGTGATGTACCCTACGGTCCGGCGTTGGTCTTTAATGCCGGGGTTACCAAATTTAAAGGCAAATATGTGATGGTTTTCCGCAATGACTACGGCGATGAACATCAAGGGATTGTTGCTCCTCATCACACGACGAATCTTGGGCTGGCCTTCAGCGATGACGGCATAAAATGGGATGTGCAGCCGGAACCGTGCTGGTCCTGGCATGATGAAGAGGTCATCCGCGTGTATGATCCGCGTCTAACGGTAATCGGCGAGCAATGCTATATGTGCTTTGCGGTCGATACCAAGCATGGGCTGCGCGGCGGCATCGCCGTCACCGAGGATTTCCGCTCCTTCGAGGTGTTGAGTCTGTCGCTGCCGGACAACCGCAACATGGTATTGTTCCCGGAGCGGATCGGGGGCAAGTATGTGCGGTTGGAGCGACCGATGCCTGTATACAGTCGGGGCGGGATTGACCGCTTTGACATGTGGATGAGCGACTCGCCTGATCTGAAATACTGGGGCAATTCCAAGCTGCTGCTGGCTGTTGAAGATGTAGCCTATGCCAATGACAAGGTAGGCCCGGGCGCTCCGCCAGTCAAAACGGACAAAGGCTGGCTGACCCTATTCCATGCCGTGGACATTGATCGCAGGCGGGGCAAGAACGGCTGGGAGGACAGCTGGAAGAAGCGTTATACGTCCGGCATTTTGCTGCTGGATCTTGCCGATCCCAGCCGGATCATCGGCAGGGCGGAGACGCCGCTGCTTGCCCCGGAAGCTGATTATGAGACCGATGGAGGCTTTCGCAATCATGTTATTTTTCCGGGGGGCATGATTCTGGAGGATACTGGGGAAGTCAAAATCTACTACGGCGCCGCCGATACCGTAGAATGCCTGGCAACTGCGCATGTAGATGATTTGCTGCATCTTTGTCTGGAAGGCACAGTCAATAAGCAACTATGACAAGTTAAAGCTATACAGAATGGAGAGGTTTCTATGAAAGGACATATTACGTTGCCATCCGTCAGCATTCCGGTTGCCCGCGAAGTGGATGTGCTGGTGATCGGCGGAGGAGCTTCAGGAATCGCCGCGGCCATTGCCGCTGCGAAAGGGGGAGCGCAATCGATGCTGGTGGAGCAGAGAGGCTTCCTTGGCGGCATGGGTACGGTTGCGCTCGTTCCGGCTTTCTGTCCCTTTACGGATAAGCGGAAGCCGATTATTCGCGGTCTCGGCCTTGAGCTGATGGAACGAATGAAGCAGGCATGCGATCCCCAGTACCGCGAGGAATATCAAGAGATGCTGGATTGGGTGCCGATCGATCCCGAAGTGCTGAAGCGGGTTTATGATGATGCCATTCTGGAAAGCGGTGTGACGCCGCTGTATCACACCTTTGTTTACGATGTTGTCCGGTCTGAGGACCGCCGGAAGGTTGAGGGTGTCGTTGTCGTAAACAAGACAGGACGATCTTTCATTCCCTGCCGGTATATTATCGATTGCTCGGGAGATGGGGATATTGCCGCACTAGCGGGAGTTCCTTTTCAGAAGGGAGGGGAAGCGGGCGAACTTCAGCCTGGCAGCATGTGCTATTTGCTTGCGAATGTAGACCGTCCAAGGTTCAAACAGTACCTGGAGGAGAGCGGGGATACAGGCCAACTGCACAAGACGGTGGAGCTGGCGATCGAGGACGGCGCGCTGCCGGAGGGCCGCAAGTCGATCTCCGGCCTTGCTTGGGTCAGCGACTATTTGGTTGGCGTCAACTTCGGCCATGTATTCGGCGTTGATGGCACCCTTGCCGAGGATTTGACGCGGGGGGCGATTGAAGGGCGCCGCACGGCGGAACGCCAGCTGCAGTTCTTCCGCCGCTACGTGCCGGGTTTTGAGCACGCTCATATGGTGGCGAGCGGGGAGCAGCTCGGCATCCGTGAGACTAGGCGTATCGAAGGGGACTATATCCTGACGGTCGATGATTTCATTGCTGCGCGCTCCTTCCCGGATGACATTGCCCGCAACGCATATTACATCGATATTCATCTCGCCAACAGCAAAAGCGAAATGACTTTTAACCACCTTCCGCCAGGGGTTTCACACGGCGTCCCATACCGGATCATGCTGCCGATTGGCATCGACAACCTTTGGGTTGCCGGTCGATGTGTATCTTCGGATCGAGCAGTGCAAGGCTCTCTGCGGGTCATGCCGAACTGTTTCTCCATGGGCCAGGCCTCGGGAACGGCGGCTGCATTGGCGCTGCGGGGCGGCACCGTCTCGCGCGGCATTTCCATAGCCGAGCTTCAGCAGCGGCTGCTGGAGCAGGATGTATGGCTGGGAGAAGATTTCATTCCGGCTGAGAAGCAGAAGGGAGGGAAATCGCCGTGAAGCAGCTTCCCTTAACGGATGAGTGGTTCCACGGTGCCGTTTCGCTCGAGCACCGGGAGGAGGGTATCAAGCCGTGGCGTATTCCTTATATGGATTACGAACTGTATCCACCCGCGGGAATCGATGGCAAAGCCGAGATATGTGCCGGTATTCGCCTGCGGCTGCGCACGGACTCCACCGAGGTGGCAGTATCTTTTGCACCGCTTGCGGATAACGCCGCCATGGATTGCGTGGCAGGAGGAGAATTATGCGAGACGATCAGCCTACCCGCCGGAGCGACAGAAGCCTTGTTCAGCGGACTTGGGGACGGAACCAAGGATATGGAGATTTGGCTTCCGCAAAATATAGGAATGACCGTAACCGGCCTGCGGATTGGGGCTCAAGCTATCGGAGTCCCGCTGCCGGACACCCGGCCCCGCTGGATTACGTATGGCAGTTCCATTACCCAGTGCGTCGGGGCTTCCAGCCCCTCCCGTGCTTGGCCTGCCATTGCCGCTGAAGCCGCAGGCTTCAGCTTGACCAATCTTGGCTTCTCGGGCAACTGCCATATGGAACCGATGATCGGACGGCTGATTCGCGACTTGCCGGCCGATTTCATCTCCATTTGTGCGGGGGTGAACATCTATGGAGGGGGCACCTTAAGCCCACGTATGTTCAAGCCGCTGCTGATTGGTCTGCTGGAGACGATACGCGACAAACATAGGGACACCCCGCTGCTTGTCATTTCTCCGATTTATGGCACTCTCCGCGAAACGCAGCTCAATTCGCTGGGCTTCACCCTGCCTATGATGCGTGAGCTCATCCGTGAGACCGTGGAGCTGCTAAGGGCTCGGGGCGATCGCCAGTTGTTCTATCAAGATGGCTTGAACTGGCTCGGCCCGGAGGATGAAGCCTTTCTGACGGATGGCCTGCACCCTGGTGCCGAGGGGTATGAGCTGCTAGGCTGGCGTTTCCGTGATCTTCATGAAATTGCGTTACAGGCAGTGCAAAGAAACGTGCAGGGATGAATTTCTACTATATTTGCTACGACCAATGGGAACGCCTCAAGACCTTATGACGCCAGAATAGAAACGATAGAGCGGACGTCAATTTTGTCAGCTTAAGGTGAGGTCCTCGTCCCAGCAATATCTCTAAAGCTGACTGCACGACCACATGAACCTCCTAAGCGATATCAAAGCCGACGACGAGATGATGAACGGTAATGTTTTCAAACAGTTGATCTTACTTGTCTTGTGCCTTACTTTATAGTAGAGCGACCTCCTGATGGGCTTTTTGAGGCTATGACCTCGTGCGTAACCCCATCGTACCGAGGCGCTCGTTTTTGTTCAATTACCATATTTTTAGGAGTTCTAACGGGAGACAATAGAGGAATACACACAATCCAGCCGCATAATCAAAGGCGGTTTTTCTTCTATGATCACCTCATGAGCATACCACGCAAGGATATGCATATGACTGCAGTTCAAATGTAATCCTGGATCTATTCATTTATGAGTAAAAATATTCATACTAGAGAGTCAGAGATGGCAGCGACACGGGGAATTTTAGGGGGGTACCGGTGGCAGACAGGACGTGTGCATTTCCATGTCAAGCGGAATGGCAATCAATGACCTAACGTCTGAAAGAGAACGGTCTGCAGGTAGATGAATTGGGGCCCATATCGAAAACAGGTGCATGCGACAACGGGGGGGGATCAACATTAGCATAGAGAATGCCCGAAAATGTTAAAACGCTACTGACATACCGTTGTCAGTAGCGTTATTTTATTATCGATTAAGTAAACATATTGGGGTGGAGAGCTTGTTCTTGCCCAAAAAATGATATGGTACTGTATCATTTATTATAGGAAGGATGGTATTTTATGAATTTTGCTTCTGTACGTATCATTACCGACGATGTGGATCGTCTTGTTGAGTTCTATGAGAAAGTCATGGGTGTTTCGGCGGAACGTCCCGCGGCTGCCTTTGCGGAACTCGTTGTGCCATCGTGTACCCTGGCGATCGGTCACTCCCAGACGGTGCCGCTGTTCGGCGTTGGTTCCGCTGTGGCGGCCGACAATCGCACTGTCATCCTCGAGTTCCGCGTCCACGATGTCGATGCCGAATACGAGCGCTTGAAACCGTTTGTCGACGAGTGGGTAAAGGAACCGACCACGATGCCGTGGGGGAACCGTGCTGTGTTGTTCCGTGATCCCGACGGCAATCTCATTAACCTTTTCCAGCCGGTGACCGAGGAAGCGATCCAACGGTTCAGCGGTAGGGGGTGACTCTTGGGGACATAACCGAACACCATCCCACAGAATAATTGACGTTCAACAAAATCATCAAGTTGATTTAATTGACCTGAATACAACGCACCTTACAACAACAGCAGCCAATTACTTGCGGCTTCTGTTGTAGAAATATGCACCATTTAGGTTGTAACAGTCGCAGTTTTATAGAAAACTGGTTTAAGACGACAAAAACATACACGCTTAAAAGCCGCGCAACTGCGGACTTTTGTGTTTTAACGATTAAACAAGCAGTTATGGGATCCTGTCGAGGGACAAGAATGCTCCCATAGAAAGTCGCTATTTTAGCGGCTTTTTTGTTTTATCGGAACAGTTCTTGTCCCGAACCAAAGACAGATCGGTAATTAAGCGAAGTTGCAACGAAGACGGCAAAGCATAAATGTTCTTGTTATCCAAAATCAGTACTGGTTAAAAAACGAGTTTGAAAAGTTCCAATAACTGAAGAAACGGTACAAGAAACGGTACAAGGGGAGAAAAAGTGAGGTAGCCGTGCTTCTTCGGCAGCTCGTTGAACTAACTGGCAGGATATTTCAATCGTTTCTCGAATATTTTCTGAGTTGGATAATTTTATGGAATTTGTGAATATAACGTTATCTGAAAGATACGAAATGATTATTTTTTGAAGGGATGATTTAATTGAAGAAAGGGATATTAGTTTATCTAAATGGAACCTCAAGTTCCGGAAAGACCTCTATATCGACTGAACTGATAAATCAGAAAGAGATTCTTTTTTATCATTTATCAATTGATGATTTTTTTAATAATTACAATGATTTTATTAATAATAAATTTCCAGATGAACCTGCAAGAGAAATAGATCATCAGGTTGTCTCACAAATACTTGATGATTCCATATTCTCAGTGTACCATTCGACAATTAAATTGTTATCAGAAATGGGTTTTAATGTAATAGTAGATACCGTAATCGACAATGACAAGAGGTTTAATGAGTTTCTTGATCAATTTTTCGATCAGCCTACGTTATTTATAGGTGTAAAATGCTCGAAAGAAGAACTCATAAGAAGAGAGCAAACAAGAGGAGATAGACAGATTGGACTAGCAGCTTCACAGTTTAGCAAAGTATATTGCTTTGATGAATATGACCTCGAAGTAAATACGGAAGAGATGAATCCAACAGAATGTGCCGAAAAGATATTAAGTTTTATTAAGTCCAATAAGGAATACTCGGTATTTATGAAATTACGTAAAAGAAATGTTAGTGTTTCCTAGATGGCGTATCCATCAGATAACACCATATTCAAAACAACCCCCATGATTTGATTGGGGGTTGTTTTGTTTCATTGAATAATACGGGGAGGTTTTAGAACTTATTATTTGATGATCGAAAATACATATTAGATAAATATCTAACTGATTGAAACTCGGAGACAATTTGTTGACAATTTGTTCAATAAATGATGATATCTCTGGACTATATTAATTAATATATGAAACTAAAAATTGATTTTCGTATTGTTTTGGAGAAGAAAAATCGAAGTACACGGAGGTAAAAAAAATGAAGAAAAAAATATGTTCCAATCGTTTTGCTTTCCAGTAGTAACGCTTTTAACAGCGTTCCATCTAGGAGCATGCGCATCAGATCAATCGATTTCTTCGTGAAATGAAAAGATGTTCGCCCAGATTCTAGAACGTGTAGAAGTGACGACGTTGGAAAACAATGCAAGCGACAATACAATGGACGAATCTATTTTATTAAGAGATAAAAAAGTATAAACATCCGAGGCTTAGCATCCTTATCTCGCATGAAAAACTTCTGCTAAAGTCTGTATACTGAGAAAGTACGTCGAGAGACGTTTTTGTTATAACGAGCTGGAATAAACGGTGTTCATCCCCCTATACAAGGTGACAAAGGCAGAGGATTCCAAGAAAAAAGCCAATAATAGAACACTCTGTTGTAAATTCAGTGAAAGTTGGAGGTATGGAAAATCTATGATCGTATCTTTTAAAGAAACAAAAATGGTACTCGTCTTGCTCATTTTGTTAGTAACAATTACAGGATGCTCCGAAAAAATGCCTGTATCGTCAAATGAAGACCATTCTTCAACGAATCCACCTCAAAATACATCCCCCACAACTGAGACCGGGAATGAAACACCACTTGCCGAAGTGACGAACATACCAACAAACCCACCAGTTGAGTATGATCCTGCCTGGCCGGATCGAACGGCGAGTTCTTCTAACGGGCATCTTGTGAATAGTTGTGTTCCAGATGAGTTACGTGATAAAGCAACTACATTGACAACCAGTGATGGGGTGTATCTGTCAGCACTTGTGCTTGGTAGCGGAAATAAAGGAGTCCTACTTGCACACGAGCAAGGCTATAGCATTTGCTCTTTTCTTGACATGGGAACTGAACTGGCTGACAGTGGATATCTGGTTGTTATTCCTGAATATCGTAATCACGGTGCCTCACAGAATTCTCCAGAGGATAATCAGAATATAGATCGTGATGCAGATGCAGCCTTAAGCGAACTCAAACGATTGGGTGCACAAAAAGTGTTTTTGGCAGGAGCATCATGTGGCGGTAGTACAGCAATCATTGCAGGCGTTCGTCAAGAGCTGCCTATTGAGGGGCTCATTATTCTTTCTTCTCCTGCACAATGTGGGCCCCATGATGCAATACCAAGTGTCGAAAAGATTAAAGCACCATCCTTGTTTGTTTTTTCACCTGGTGATTATGGAGGCTCAATTGAAAAAGAAGTGCGCAAATTATTTCAAGCATCCGGAGCAACTGATAAAGAGCTAATTGTGGATGAGAGTGGTTATCACGGAACAGATATGTACCATAAGGGAGAGCGCGGTGATGCATTAAAGTCCAAGCTCATTGACTTTGTTAAAAAGGAATTTAATTAAAGTAAACTCAAAATGAGGGTGTTTAATCTGAGGCGTCCGTGTTGGTCGGCATTTTCTCTTGTATCCTACGTTCAACAAAATCATCAAGTTGATTTAATTGACTTGAATACAACGCACCTTACAATAACAGCAGCCAACTACTTGCGGCTGCTGTTGTAAAAATATGCACCTTTAGGTTGTAACAGTCGCAGTTTTATAGAAAACTGGTTTAAGAGCAACACTCGGCGGGGATATTAAGCTAAAACGGACGGCGCAACCCTTTTGATCTCACAGAACAAATCTAACTTCCTTACTGTCGGGGGACAAGATTATAGTCCCATTGAAAGTCGCAATTAGCGGCTTTTTTTGTTTTTACGATACAAGTTCTTGTCCCGAGCCAAGGACAAGAACTTGTACCGATTGCCGTAATGGACAAGAACATGAGCCGATTACCGATTAGATAAGCATCTAACTATGTTTCCATGCAATTTCATTTAGCTAACGGGAACGCAATCTAGACTAATTAGCAATCCATAAGAAACAACCAAGCTGAAATGTCCTATAATATAGTTAATGTAGATATCTCTATGAACAAAGGAGAACTGAAAATGAGAAAACTTGTTCTATTTTTGCACGCATCGCTTGACGGTTTTGTAGAAGGGCCGAACGGTGAAATGGACATTGGCTGGGTTTCTTACGATGCTGATTTGGAGAAGCACGCGAAAGAAATTCTAAGTACTGCCGACACTGTAATTTGGGGACGTGGGACTTATCACATGATGCACAGTTACTGGCCATCCGTGCCTTCGAACCCATCAGCCTCGCAGCATGAAAGGAATCATGCCGAGTGGATCGAAAAGACAGCCAAAATCGTTTTTTCCACGACGCTGGAGAAAGTCGAATGGAACAATTCTAGACTGGTGAAAGAAGATGTCGAGGAAGAGATCAAGAACCTCAAACAGCAGCCTGGCAAGGATATGGTCATCCTCGGCAGTCCTAGGTTCGCACACTACCTTATGCAGCTTGATTTAATAGATGAATATAAAATTACGGTTTCTCCCGTCCTGATCGGCAGCGGGTTGCCGTTATTCCAAGGTTTCAAGGAGAAGATCAATCTTAAACTTATCGAAAACAAGACATTTGATTCTGGAGCCTTAGGCCTCGTTTACCAGACGGTTAGATGACCTTGTCTCCAAAAGTAGATTACGCTAACGGGATACGATATCTCAATGAAGACATTGAAGTTAGCCGACTCCAAAGCCGGCTAACTTTTTCGATATCTATTGCCAATCACAACTTGCTATTGAACTGAATCTGTTGGGGGACTAAAACATAATCCCATAGAAAGTCGCTATTTTAGCGGCTTTTTTATTTTATCGGACCAAGTTCTTATCCCAAGCCAAGGACAAGAACTTGGTCCGATAGCCGTAAAGGACAAGAACATAGTCCGCCGATTACCGATTAGATAAATATCTAACTATGTTTCCATGCAATTTCATTAAGCTAACGGGCAGATTAATTGAAGATCAAAACACGGAGTATCGCACCATAAGTAACGGCACGTTTTTTTCGGGAATCGTCTATGTGTTCATCCATCCGTAGCTTACGAGCATAGCTCCTGAAGATGGCGGGTGATGATCTGCTCAACGGTCTCCGGTGTGTATAGCTCCGGGCGGAGCAATGCGAGTATCGTCAAGCCTTCGACAATCGAGGCCAATCTTAATGTTTCGAGTTGAATGTCCACTGAAGAGGGGAGAAGCTTCGCCTTAGCTAGAATTTCAAGGACAGCTTTAGTCAGGTAGTGGAGTCCGTCCGTGAGCTCGTCTTTTTTAGCTTGTAATGCCAAACTCGTGAGGGATCGGATGGCGAAGATCCACCAAACGCCGACGGCAGTTCGTTTTTCCGCATCCAAAGGAAGCAGTTGTAACAGAATTTCCCTCGCAGCCTTCATCGGAATAGGGCTTATTTCCAGGCGCTCTTCCGCTCTGGCAACTCCTCTTGTCAAATAATAGTCTACGATAAATAGCAACAGTTCGTCCTGTGTTGAAAAATAATGCCGCAATGCGCCGGGTGACAACCCTGCTGCAGCTGCAACGGCACGGATTGACGCATGTTCAACCCCTTTTTCCTCAATGATATTCCATGCTGATTCGGCGATTAGTTTTCTCTTTTGAGCGTGGTCCACGACTTTCGGCAACGGTAAACGCCCCCTTGTCTTATTTAGCACACTGCATTAAAATAATTAATACAGTGTGTTATTTAGAATTTATTCAGTTATATCGCATCGCAGTTATAACGTCAATAGTACTGGGCTTTGACTTGATTGACGGGAGGAGATTCAATGCAAGAAGAAATCGATGGAGTTTTTCGTTTTCGTTCCACCTGTAATAGTTGCAGAAGAGAGTTTTATGTCATTGAGGGGACTCAAGCTTACGACCGTGTGAAACGAAATTTCAAAGGAATGCATTACTGCGAAGATTGCAAAAACAGGATCGAACTTGAAGCCCGACTGCAGTTAGGAAGACGACTGTTGACCGGCAGAGATTAGGTTTCAAGACAGAAGGGGCCATCCTGAAAAGGATGGCCTGTCGAGGGACAAGAACATGGTCCCATTGAGAGCCGCAATTTTTAGCGGCTTTTTTGTTTTATCGGTACAAGTTCTTGTACCGATTGCCGGAATGGACAAGAACATAAGCCGAGGTTACCGATTAGATATATATTTAATGAATTAACGGCCGTTAATTCATTAAGCTAATAGGCAGAATTAAATGGAGGGACTCGTAAACAAAATAACACCTCCATCACCAGAAACTTAATTTTATCTTCTAACTCATCTATGGGACTACTGACATACTGTTGGCAGTAGGGGGCTTGTATAATCAAGACATCCAAAGTGAGAGTGAGGTTATTTACATGACTCTATAATGAAACGAATGGATCGCCGATGCTTATCTCGAGGCGATGGCGGATAACCTACGAGCGAGTTATGAGTAGAGAGCTCTGGCTTTTGAGACAAAAGCTCTAGACACGAATCGTGCGTTATAGTCATGCCGTATAGTTACAAAGAGCTTCCATTGACATGTGCATTGTATTGGCGGTTTCCTTGAAAAGATCCCTGGAGAAGTATCCAAATCTATCTGTGATTGTTTTTTACTCAAGTCAGTATTACAACATAACAACCCCATATAACAAAGGAGGACATTAACATTATGTCAGCAATTGGACCCGACTTCATTTCACTTCAAGTGAGTAATCTTGAAAGCTCTGCAGAATTCTATCAAAACTATCTTGGACTGGTTCGCTCACAGGCAGGGCCACCTCATGCTGTAGTCTTTGAAACAAAGCCTATTGCATTTGCTCTTCGTGACCTGTTGCCTGAAACAGAACTCGGTTCAGGTAATCAGCCTGGACTTGGTGTCGCTCTGTGGCTTCATGCCCCCAATACGCAAGAAATCCACGACAAGCTTATTGCAGCAGGCGTAAAGATTACATCCTCACCAATAGATGGACCATTCGGACGAACTTTTACATTTGCCGACCCAGACGGTTACCTAGTTACCCTTCACAGTAAAGCCTAAACCAAAAGTATATCTAGCTTAACAATAGTGATAACTTCTTCTGTCACAGTGAGCCAAATGTTATTACAACATTAAGACCTTATTCCTAAAAGTTGTATTCTCCCCATACGGTAGACAGGTGAAATAATAAATCCTGTTACTGTGAGGGGAGTTTTTTCATATTGACGAATTGTCAAGCTATCAGCAACACTTCTTCCTGGTTATGCTATTTTGTTTTATCAACAGGTTCACGAACATATGCGTCTTCAATGCTATCTTATTGTTATACAACATATGGATTTGGTTTGAATGACAGACTCATTCTTTAAAATAGGGCGTAATCCCTCTTGTATATAGGTTCTCCACTAACTTGAAAAATTCTTCTGACGATAAATCCTTTTGACGCTGGAGCCAAAGACGGAATAAAGAAAGGGAAGTTGTCAGGTAAAACTCAATTAAGTATGGCGTTAAGGAATGGTTTTGCGGAACGTTTAATTCTAATTGATCCAAAGTGATTTCTTTTTTTAAGCGTTTTAAAAAACGGGCACTTCCATAATCGCCCAAAAGGGCACTAAGAACCAGGAGATGTTCTCTTTTGTCCAGACAATAGAGCGTATCTTGAACCGTATGCATCGATAGCTCTTTATTCGCCAATTCTTTTTTCATGTCATTTAATAAGTCATTTTCAACAGAGTCTAACAATTCGTAAATGTCAGTAAAGTATTGATAAAAGGTGCTGCGGTTATATCCTGACTTATTCGCAATTTCCTGAACCGAAATTTGCTCAATCGGCTTTTGGCTATATAACTCACAAAAAACTTCTACAAACTTTTGTCTTGTTTTCTCCGTTATTTGGGGTTGCTTTTTCATGTTTCCCTCCTACTAGCGAATAAGAATATCATCCGACAAATAATAAAAAACTGATGATTGATCAAGGAATAATAAAGATTTATGATCACATCATACAACATGTTGTCTGATAATAAAAAGAAAATGTTAATAAGTAGGGGTGGTTTTAATGTCAGCAAAACAAGATAGAATTTTAATTTTTGGTGCAGGTGTCATCGGGAGCATGTACGCAATTAAACTTATTGAAGCAGGGTTTGACGTTACCCTGTTTGCACATTCTAATAGATTTAAATCATTAATAGAAAATGGCCTGCAATATAAAGAAAAAGGTACAGTTCGATCGATACAAGTGAATGTCATTGATACGCTTGAAAATGACGATGTATACGATTTTATTTTCGTTACCGTTCGTTATGATCGGTCCGAATCAGCGTTGTTAGCACTAAAAGATAATCAAAGCAAAAATATAGTTACGATGACTAGTAATTCAATTGGATTTTCTTCGTGGCTGGATATCGTAGGGGATAGACTTTTACCGGCTTTTCCCGGCTTCGGCGGACAGATTAAAGATGGAGTATTGCATCCTCGATTTCTACCAAAGATTATAGCGGCAACGGCATTTGGAGAAATTAATGGTGTAGTGACAGAACGCATAGAAAATCTCGCAAAATTATTTAAAACAGCAAAGCTTCCCTACGTTATTAAAAAGGATATGCAAGCGTATCTAATCACACATTCCGTATCAGACATTGCCATGTTGAGCGTTTTGCAATCTGAGAATAAGATAATTGACAAAAAAACAGCCAGAACCAGAAAGACGGCACGCAAAATAACAGTCACTTTAAAAGCGTATCTAAGGGCAATACAAAAAGCTGGCGTTTCAATTGATCCACCCATGCTTAAAATGGTGCTTAAATTTCCAAACTTATTTTTGGATCTTTTCTTTATGACATGGCTAGGAACTAAAATGGTTAGCGATATGATGTTGCCGGATTATGCGAATAATGCTAACAATGAGATTGTGCAGCTGAGTAATGATTTAATGAAATTTTTAAGTCAAAATAATATCAAATCGGAAATACATGTTCAGTAATTTTTTTGTTAAAATATTATGGTAGTTTTTAATTTATTTTCATTAAATCCTTCAATTGGGCATTAATCTGAATATGAAAATCGAAATATTATTTATATGGAGATAATCAAAGATCTTTTCCGACTCCATTAGAAGCTATTTATCATGAAACGGAAGATAAGGAATGGATTTCTGTTAAAGAAGTATTTGCCAGTTCGAAAGTAACTCCAATATTTGGTAGTATTTATATTGAAGTATACGTTGTAATTAGCAGCCCTAATATAAGTGGTAAACTTGCTGTCGGGGGACAAAAACATAGTCCCATTGAAAGTCGCTATTTTAGCGGCTTTTTTGTTTTATCGGGACAAGAACTTATACCAATTACCGATTATACAAGTATCTAATTATGTTTCCATGCAATTTCATTAAGCTAACGGGCAGAATAACGCAACGAACAGAGGTTGCTTGCGTCTATATTCTCAATTGGAAAAATATGAAGGGATTGAACAAGAAAAAATGAAAACATATTCTCATAAGCCTGAAGGATACGAATGCCCATTTTGCCGTGTTAATATGGGAACTAAACAGAGAGATATCATTTACCAGAATGAATATGTAACGGCATTTATAGCGAGCAAATGGTGGCCAAACAATAAAGGACATGTTCTTGTTGTTCCTAATCAACATTTCGAGAACATTTTTGAACTCCCTGCGGATTATGCTGTTGAAATTCACCGTGCGGCTCAGCTTACCGCGTTTGCAATGAAAAGTACATATAGATGTGATGGGATTTCTACGCGGCAACATAATGAGCCTGCTGGCAATCAAGACGTGTGGCATTATCATCTCCATGTTTATCCTAGATATGTGAATGATCAACTTTATCTGACAAAGGGTTCTCAGACCGATCCAGATGAACGCGCTTACTATGCTGATAAGTTGCGTTCTTGGATAAAGGAAAACATTTAAGGTCTAAGAGGAGCGAATGATAACCACAGTAGGAGATAAACCTGAGATTACGTGGGCCCTATTAAAGAATTGGGAAAAAAATAAGGTTCTCTCATTAAGCTAACGGGAAACCATAGCTCAATAGAAGACAAGGGAAGGAGCCGTTTACGAGATTGGCTGCCTTTGTTAATGTCGAACGACAAGAACATATAGACATTGAAAGCCGCATAAGTTTGCGGTCTTTTTGTTTTAAGTATATAAGTTCTTGTTCTAGCTCAATGACAATAACTTATATACTTTACCGAATAGATGATTATCTAAGGTCAGGTGCGATCGCACCTTATTAAACTAATGGGCAGTATAGTTTGATAACTGAACTCTTATCCTCAACATGAGTTCATACTAGAGGGACGAGTTACTACGAATTCTTACTCGGATATAGTTCAAATTACTTTTAAAGCTAATTTTGACGGATACAAAGTGAGTGGTTTTCATGTTGTTAATCATTCATTGAACAAGGGAAGATGTCAGTTGTTTAAAAATTCTCTCTTCCGCTCGATGACGGGTTTCCCAGACGATCCTTTCAATTGTTGTCATGGCAGGAAGGATAATTTTTCTTTTTCGCAGTTCGACTAGGACGATACGAATCAGATGAGTTGGATTTCCGTTGTCCATGGCATGATGTAATAAAAATTGGGATGAACTACTGTATTCACGCGCAGAGAAATTACGATATCCATATTCCTGGCGGATCTCTTCGAAATGTTCGCGTCTGGTTGGGTCCAGTTGGGCATACAGAGAATAGACTTCTGGATCAACATCAATTTGCTTGGCTATGTAACGTAAGACAGTCTCAGGAATATCTTTCACATCGAACAATGACCAACCAGGATACCGTAGAGTACATAACTGTACAGCGAAGCCCAAACGAGATTTTGTACTAGCTGTACGGAAAGATAACAATTCTGAATACGTCGCAAAAACATGTTTATCTCTTGAAATGGCTTACCAAAACGCTAGGGTACTTGCTAAACCAGACAATGAATGGTTAAAACCACTTTAAATAACGATGAAAATCTATACAACTGAGAAATGCCGGTAATCCTTAGCATACAGGATACCGGCATTTTTTCTGTCAATCAGAGCTTAGCGTACAAAACAAAATCCCGCCATTGTCGGGAACGGTGGAAACCTTAGAGTTCCGAACATAGTGATGGCTCCTTTTAGAAAAGAGGGGTTTCACAAGCCAACAGCCTTTTCAGACAGATCTTGACTTTCTGTTTTGCTGCGCAAGGGACACTTCCTGCCAACCTGCGCCAAACGCATTGTAGAGTGAGATAGCGCCGCGTACTTCGCCCCATTGACTCAGCGCCAGCGCGATAGAGCCGGGTCGTACGATCGAGTGCCTTCTGACTGTCAACAACCGCTGCGGACAGCCACTGCCGCGGCGCATGACAATGTCGTTAAATGCGACAACTAGCTTGACAATGACCGATGTCGGCACAGATTCCGTTAGGCACGAAGAACGACCCAACAACGGCCCAATTGCTTTAAAGCAACAAACTCCTTAAGGTGCTAGCATTCCCATGCCAACGGCGCTGTTCGGATCATCATGTTCGCCTGTAGCAAAAGCTGCCCCTTCAATATGATAGACCCTCGGTTCTTCCGAAAAATATTCCTGTAAGCCCATCATGAACATCCGATGGTCTTCACTCGCTTCGAAGCCCGGCGTATGATCCTCGAGTGATTGCCATCGCACGATTAGATGGAATAGCTGGGGTGTTTCGATCCCTTGGGCGAGGAAGTGACCGCCGTAACCCTTTGCGCGGCTGAGCAAAGGAGCGACCTCGGCAAATGCACGTCTGAACTTTTCAATGTGTTCATTGTGAACGGGGAGTAGAGCGATCTCATAAATCATGGCGTTCCTTTAAAATGAGCCGACGGCCCGACTGCAATCGCGATTTTTCCTTGAACACCGTTGTTCCGACTCTCCAGCCGGGCATGGGCGAGCGGAATGTCGGCAAGCGAATAGACGGCGCCAACGTGTGGCCGCAGTTGACCGCGCTCTATTAATGTGCTCAACTCATCAAGTTTGCCGCGGTTTTGTCTTGTGAAAACGAAATGATAACTCGCGTTCTTGCCCCAGGCCTCAATGACGTTTTGCGGCTGTGCAATGTCCACGATCGTGACAACGCGGCCAAGTTGTGCGAGCGTGTCGGGGCTGCGCGACAATGTGTTGCCGCCGATGGTGTCGAACACGACATCGACTCCGTGGCCACCCGTTTCCCTCATGATGGCGTCGACATAATCCTCCTTTTCGTAGTCGATGACCACATCGGCACCCAAACTTCGTGCGAACTCAAAGTTTGCTTCGCGTACAGTCGTGAACACCCTTGCTCCCATGGCTTTTGCGAGCTGGATCGCCACATGACCGACTCCTCCCGCGCCGCCGTGTACTAGAATGCTTTCCCCCACTCTTAGCGCCGCACGCTCGATCAGTGCTTCCCACACCGTCCCGCCAACCAAGGACAGGCTTGCCGCCTCAAGATGGCTCAGCGAGGTAGGCTTCTTCCCAATAATGCTTTCGGCAGCAACGTGGTACTCGGCATAACTTCCTGGTCCGTCAAATATTTGCGGGGTGTACCAGACTTCGTCTCCTGGAGAAAAGTTCGTCACACCCGGCCCGACTTCTTCGATAACGCCAGATACGTCGTGTCCGGTAATGGCCGGTAGTTGCACCAAATCGGGATAATCGCCACGTCGGACCTGGTAATCCAACGGATTGATGGAGGTTGCATGTACCCGGACCAGGACTTGTCCCGTGTGCGGCACAGGCTTGGAAACGTCGCAAAGTTCGAACGATTCTGGGCCGCCAAATTTTTTAAGTATTATCGCTTTCATTGCAAATCCTCGTTTCGGCGTAAATTTTTGATATTACGTGGTAAAAAAATTACAACTAATTCCCTATGATCTCGGCAAGAGCACTGATAGTTGCTTCGTTCCTCTTGTAGTAGGTCCACTGACCGATGCGCCTGACTTCGACCAAGCCCACGCGTTGCAGAGTTGCAAGATAATCAGACACCGTTGACTGCGACAGTCCGACGCCGTCTTGAAGCAGCATCCAGATTAAGTTACTTGGTTTTTCTGCATTACTTATATAAAAGGGAGTTTTTAAAAGGGTTTTAATTGGAATAGGAACATTTTAAATGGTTTTGATTATGAAATTACTTCAAGAATCTCAGACATGCTTTGTCTTGTCTTAGGAGGTTGAACCTCATCTCGGTATCCAAAAGAAACCATAAAGGAAATACCATATTCAGACGTGTCGAGAACACCAATTTCTGAGAAGTATTGCTCTGCTTTTTCGTGGTTAAAGCCTTCAATTGGACAGCTATCAATGCCAAGAAAAGCAGCAGTTGTCATCATATTAGCAAGAGCTAGATAACTTTGTTTTGATGACCAATCAAATAAAGCACGTGGATTATTTAACAACTTAAAATCATTTTCTTGGAATTCTTGGAAAAAGTGAAGGTGTCTTTTCTTTTCCTCTAAAGTGCTACCCCATACATCTTCTATAATATGTTTCACAAGTGGACTATCGACAGTAATATTTTTCTTAATCAATCCAATTACGAAGTGACTTGCACCATTTAAAGAGTTAACTGCGCCCCAGCTAAATGGTTTTAAATCTTCACGGATTTTCTCGCTATTTATAAGTAAAAACTTCCAAGGTTCAAATCCAAAAGAGCTTGGGGATAATCTTGCTGCTTCCATAATTGTGTTAAAATCTTCATCACTAACTTTTTTCGTGCTGTCGAATTTTTTTGTAGCATAACGATAGCGGTGTGCTTCTAGAATTTGTTCGTTTTTTTTTTCATTTTAATTCCTCCTCAAGTTGATATGTGTCATACTAACACATGATTTAAAGTGGTTGAAGTACGCAAAATTTTTATATATAATATATAAAAACTACCGTTAGTATAAAAAGTATACTTTATTAGAGGTGCAATTATGAATATTGATGAATGTGAAGGTCGTACCTGTTCAGTAGCAGTTACGGTTAAATTAATTAGTGGGAAATGGAAACCTGTCATTCTATATTATTTATTAGATGGGAAACTTCGGTTTAATGAATTGCAATCACGCTTATCAGGAATCACACATCGAGCATTAACCCTTCAGCTTCGTGAGTTAGAAAAAGACGGTTTAGTCTCTAGAACGATATATCCTGTAATTCCACCTAAAGTAGAGTATCAGCTAACTGATTTGGGGCATTCAATGAAGGCTATTATTCTTGCGATGTATGATTGGGGGAGTGATTATCAAAAGATGCAAGCAAAGAAAATTCCATTTAGCAAAGAGGCATAGTGATGTGAAAACATAAGTAAGTGTCCCATTAATAGTAAATAAGTTGAATCAGTTTCATAAACTTTATATCAACGTCAATTATTATGGAAGAGATATTCCAACAAGTCGTAATTGCATCATGGGAAAAGCACTTTATTACGGACGATGCGATTGCCATTACGAGATCAAGCTCCAAGAAAAGAAACATTCTGGTACCTCCTAAAAAACGTGCTCGCAAAGCGAAACATGAGTGTGAAGCTTGGTTACTGCAACAACAGTAAGAAGAGAAGAAAAAATCCATCTTTGAGAAAATAACATCGAAAAGCAGTCGTCGAGAGAGGGAGTATTCGGGCAGTATAAATAATAATTGGTATGACAAAGGTTCATGGCGTTAAACGTCATGAGCCTTCTTCTTTTTTTTCCGATGATCTTTGGTGACTCCCCATCTGATAACCTACATACAGAACGATCGATCTAGATTTCGCTGAGTGGTACGGTCGTTAATAAAATCATAGATGAGGTGCGTAGGTATGCAGGAATATCAACTTACTTTGAAAGATGAGCGAATTGTATGGGGGAAGGATATTGAGTCTCTTATTGGCAAGTATCCTAGCGACTCCATCAGATCGGGCTTGATTCCTCTCCAGCCGTAGTAGCATATGGATGGAATCAAACCATTTTCATCATCTTTGGTGCAGCAGCGCTGCATGAGTGGCTAACGGAGAACATTAGCATAAACGGGCAACAGGCTTCCGAAAAATCGGAAGCCTGTTCAACTAACATTTTTATTAGAAAATCATTAATAGGATTGCAAGAAACAATGGATACTAAGCTGGGATCTGGTATAAGGAACAGAACATTGGATCAATCGTTTCATTGAAATTTTAGTTTGTTTTTAAGAATTGTTGAATAAGCTCGCTGATCTCTTTAGCATGTGTTTCGAGAGCGAAATGCCCAGTATCAAGTAAATGGACTTCCGCAGATGGAATATCACGCTTATAAGCTTCAGCTCCAGCAGGGAGGAAGGCAGGATCATTTTTACCCCATACGGCTAAAAGTTTAGGTTGATACTTACGGAAATAAGCCTGAAAATCAGGATAACGATCCACATTTGTTCGATAATCAAGAATCAAGTCCAGTTGGATTTCTTCAGCTTCCGGGCGCGACATGTAGGCAATATCCAAGGAATAGCCGTCTGGTGAAACAAGGCTGGCGTCAGCCCCATGTAGATACTGAAAGTTGCGAATGGTTTCGGGGGCCAAGGAATCGCGGCATGCTTCACGATTTTCAGGTGTCGGAGAGTGCCAATACGTCTCCCAGGATCCCCATGCGTCACTAAATCCCTCAATATAGGCGTTTCCATTCTGACTAATAATTGCTTGAACTCTTTCCGGATGAGCAACTGCCAAACGATACCCAACAGGTGCACCGTAATCAAATACATAAAGTACGTACTGTTTGAGAGCTAATGCTTCAGTAAAGCCTTCAATAACTTGGAACAAGCTGTCAAACGTAAATTTAAATTGACTGCGCGGTGGAGTTGTTGTATGACCGAATCCAGCGAGATCAGGGGCAATGACACGGTATTGTTCTGCCAGTTTGGGAATTAGGTCGCGAAACATATGACTTGAAGACGGAAAACCGTGTAGTAATAAAATAACTTGACCGTCTTTAGGGCCGGCTTCACGATAAAAAACTTCGACTTCTCCAACCTTTTGCTGATGATAACTAATCTTCATTTTTACATCTCCTTCTGAATATTTTTATGTTTCCTTGATTTGATGGCGTTATGGTAATTGGTTTTGAACTACGGTTATCGTATAATAAAAATACATATTTGACTAACGAATAAATCGAATATTTACTATTTCAAATTGAAATATCGAAAGGTGATCGATGTGATAGATTCATTAGAAGGTCGTTTTATTCTGGCGTTTATTGCCTTACTTGAAGAAAAAAGTTTCAGTCGAGCTGCGGATCGCTTAGGTTATGTTCAATCTACAGTAACAACTCATATCCAACACTTGGAGAAAATTAGCGGACAAAAATTGTTTCACCGATATCCACGAGGGATAGAACTTACGGAAGCGGGAAAGATATTTTCCAAATATGCATATCAGTATGTTCACTTAAGTCAATCCCTTAAAGAAAGTATGAACGAACTGGATCAACCAAGCGGAACGATACGCATTAGAACACAGGAATCATTTTTTCTTACACGTATGCTTCCCTTTGTTCAGGAATATACGAGAAATTATCCAAGTGTAAATTTGCGTATTGAACAAGGATCGCATCAAGACATCTTAAAAGGTGTACTGAATTATGAGTTGGATTTTGGGATTGTTCCTCAAAATCCGAATCGCCAAGATATTCTTTTTTATCCAATTATGGAAGAGACGATCGTTTTTGCTGCATCTGAGGATATAGCTTGGAAAGTGGAACATGCGGGAGTTCAGATTCTAAATGATGAACTTTTTATCAGTAATGGCACATCTTGTTTATATCATACGACTGCTGTAGATGTTTTAAAAGATGCCGGGATTATGGTTAAAGATGCGTTGGAGCTACCAAGCCTTGAGATGATAAAACAATATGTAAGCTGTGGAAAAGGTTTTGCCTTAGTCCCTGAAATAGCTATCAACAATGAACTAAAGATTGGTACACTAAAGATCCTTCTGTTTAATTCCAAAATGAGTTTTTCGCATGGTCTAATTGTTCATAAAAATCGTGAGCTTAGTTTTACTGCGAAAAGTTTTCAATCTGAACTCCTGTGTTTTTTTTAATAGGTATATGAGTTAGTGCGCATTTTGTCTAAAACTTCGGCAGCTTCTTACTTTTAATAGTAACAATGGTTTCATATCGTTTAAGTTGCTATAATGATCACTCACCATTGGAGTTATTTACGAAGTTGGTAGATAAGACGTAATACAAAATTTTTGCAAATCCTATTTAACTTTTCCGACTCCATTAGAAGCTATTTATCATGAAACGGAAGATAAGGAATGGATTGCTGTTAAAGAAGTATTTTCCAATTCGAAAGTAGATAAACATGCGGATTATTTTATATAACTAAGTCGGATAATATTGTGGCTGTTCAATTATCTAAAGGATTGTTTGGTTGGAGATCTAATCCCTTTATTACTGGTAGTGGATTCTAAGATTTCATAACCAATCAATGGATATACTAGAGCTGGCGATCTCGTATTTGGATTAGCAACTGAACAAGTTGACAAGATTGAAGTTAATAACATTCAGGCAAGATTAATACCTTAGAAGCAATAACTTCGTCTAACAGAGATCTTATGATAGATACGTTTGTCGAGGGAAAAGAACTTGTGCCGATTGCCGAAAAGGACAAGAACATGATCGGATTACCGATTAGATAAGTATCTAACAATGTTTCATTAAGCTAACGGGCAGATTTGCTCAATGGCGTGGGGCAAACTCACATAATTCTAATTATTTATTGGGTACTTTTTATTTTATTGCCGTTCAATTAGAATATATTAGTACCATAATTGAAACTTAATTCCATCAAATGAAACATGAGTGCTGTTTTTCCAATACTTACATCAGGCAATAGGAGAGGAGGAATTTCATGCAAACCATTTTTGATACGCACTTACACATCACAGAGCCATGTTTTTTTGTAATAGAGAATCAAGGATTCGATCAAAACTATCGGATTGATTCGTTGCTAGCGTTATCAAACAAGAAAGCAGTCGACCGAACGTTATAAACGTTAACAAGTTTAATTCGAATTTTCGAGGGTGATTTTCATTAAAATTTTCATCGAAGTAATAGACAATACAGAAGAAGAGGAGATCCGCATCAGGTGTCACCAAGTAGACGAAGAAATACATAAGCTCGTTAATAAAATAAAAACCGAAACACTCATTATACTTGGTTATCATGAGGATAAGATCAGCCGCATTAAAATTAGTGATATTTATTATTTTGAAGCTGTTGACGGAAAAGTGTTTGCGTATTGTAAGAACAACGTTCATGAAGTCAAACAAAAGCTTTATGAACTGGAGGAACTTTGCAAAGAGAAACATTGTTTTCGCGCTTCCAAATCCACCATTCTAAATATAGACAAGATTTCCAGTATTCATCCGTCGATCAGTGGCCGTTTTCAAGCATTATTGGATAACGGGGAGAAGGTAGTCATATCACGGCAGTATGTGCCAATGCTTAAACACATACTTGGATTATAAAAGGGGGACCTATATGAAGTATTCCGAGCTCATTAAAGAAATGATTAGAGATTTCTTAATTATATTCGCCTCCATCATTATAATCATCACTATTTTGCGGCAAATCTATGCTCCTGATGCAAGTTTCGAATTAAATACGATTTTTACAATTATGGCTTTCTCTTTTCTGGGTGCTTTGACCGGAATCATTTTATATACGCCGCATGCGATTAGCGAGAATAAAATGCGCCTTCGCGTGATTTTACATTTCTTTTTTCTGGAAACTCTATTAATTTCTCTGGCTGTCCTATTGAATCTCGTATACGGCACTTTCGACATACTATTATTGGCTTTGGAAATTGCCGTAGTTTACGCTATCGTTCGCCTGCTGACGTATAAGAATGACAAAAAGGAAGCTCAAAAGATCAATGAAAGACTAAAAACATTTAAAAACGAGGTTTAGAAGATATACACAATTTTTACAACCTATTGGCTCTCAGCTACAGCTTATCGTTTATGCGTATACACCTGCTCTTCCATTTATTATGATCAACTCATAAAAAGTTGGAGGAGGAGCAGAGAAGTCTTATGGAGATTTTAATACTTGTTGTTACGTTGGTCTTCGAGCTGACAATTGCCGTTTATTCCATTGTAACCAAGCAAAGCCGCAGCAAGATAAAGAGTTGGACGAGAATCGCAATGTTTATAGTATTCATGATGCTGAGCTTGGGTAAAGTTGTCGTATGGGAGTACACTTGGGGACTGTTTGCAGGCTTGCTCTTTATATTAGCGTTCAAGGAAATGGTTGCGCTCCTGCGCAAACAAAAACACCCCACGCGTTACAAAGCTTTCTCTACGGTATGGAAATTCCTTTTGTTAGCACTGACCGTAGTCATTACCCTTGTTCCTGTTTTACTTTTTCCACAGCATAGGCTGCCGCAAGTGACAGGTCCGTATGCAGTGGCGACCGCCACTTACAGCTACAAGGACAAGAATCGTATCGAAGAATTTACGGATCAGAAAGACAATCGGTTTGTTAACGTGGAATTTTGGTATCCTGAACAGGCAGACGGAACCTATCCCTTGCTTGTGTTCTCCCATGGAGCATTCGGTATTAAAACAAGCAATACTTCTACCTTTACAGAACTTGCGAGCCACGGTTATGTCGTCGTTTCGATTGACCATCCCTATCATTCTTTTTATACCGTTTCCGAGGATGGAAAGGTCGTGACGATTAACTCCGAGTACATGCAAGAATTCAACAATGCAAATAAAGGGGTTTATTCGGTTGGTGAGTTTTTCGAGCTTACTCAAAAATGGATGAAATTGCGAACGGATGATATGGATTTTGTCATGGATACGATTCTGGAACAAGCCGAGCAAAAAAAAGATTCTGTATATGAACGCATCGATACACAGAAAATAGGCGTGTTCGGTCATTCTATGGGGGGTGCCGCAAGCATAGCACTGAGCAGAGAACGCGATGACATTGACGCCGTAGTAAATATAGATGCTCCATTCTTTAGCGAGCTTGTGTATGATAAAGTTACAAACGAATTAAAAGCAAAATCCGAAGCTTATACCATCCCGCTTCTTAACGTTTATTCGGATGATGTGTGGATACAGCTCGACAGCAGTTCTTCGTATATCGCGAATAGAATTTCAAATAAAAATTTCAAAGGTGCATACAATGTTCATTTTAAAGGCGCAAAACATTTAAGTTTAACCGATCTGCCTTTATTCTCGCCTATATTGGCAAACCTGTTGCAAGAAGGCCAAGAAGCAGATATCGATAAATATTATGCGATTGAAACACAAAATGAACTTATCCTTCGTTTCTTTGACTATGCTCTAAAGAATCAAGGTCAGTTTTCTCCAAAAGCGACGTATTGAGTATCTGTTCTATAAGTTTGTAAGAAGAATCTGTAATTTGAAATGTATTGATGTAAGGGGGGGTGAAAAAATTTTCAAATAAGTTAAGAATGAGTGTGAAGAAATGATAACAGAACTGTCGGTGGACAAGAACATGGTCCCTTTGGAAGTCGCTATTAGCGGCTTTTTTTGTTTTATCGGTACAAGTTCTTGTCCCGATTGCCGATTAGATAAGCATTTAATTACATTTAACTGCTCTAGTTTATTAAGCTAAAGGGCAGATTTCTTTAATGGAAGGGGTAAATCTGATTATAATTGTCTTCTCGCTATATGCACTTTTATACCTGTGATATTGTGAAACTAAGCTTAAAATTGGCCGTGGGCTGCTTAGCTCGTACGCACTAAACAAGACATGGAAATTGCCAAGCTGAAACCGCAGTTGCAGATTCTACACAAGAGCAAAGGGGAGAGTAAATGAGAACCAGTAATGCTTCACGCACAGTAGCAAAATTAAACGATTACATGGATGCACTAGCGAATCGGGGGTATTTCAACGGGGCAGTCTTGGTAGCCGAAGGGAATAAGATATTGCTGCGAAAGGGATATGGCATGGCGAATTTTGAGCACGACGTACCCAACACCCCACAAACCAAGTTTCGTATCGGTTCTCTTACAAAAGGGTTTACCGCTATGGCGGTGTTGCAGTTGCAAGAGCAGGGAAAGCTTCGCATTGATGATCCTATCCAAATTTACATACCAGATTATCCGAATGGCGACATCATTACGATCCACCATTTATTGACGAACACTTCAGGAATACCTGATTATCCAAGTTTCCCAGATTATTGGAAAGAAACGATGAGGCTGTATGCTACTATAGAACAAACCATTGGTTCGTTTAAGGATAAACCACTTCAGTTTCCCCCAGGAGAAGGATTCAGTTACACCAGTTCGTCTTATATTTTGCTTGGTTTCATTATCGAGAAGACATCGGGGATATCTTACGAACGATATATATCTGAACGCATCTGCAAGCCATTAAATTTAGTGAATACAGGATGTGAAGACGGAAGAACACTCCTGAAACAATTTGCGTCAGGGTACTCCATATGCAAAGGAATCATTCCAACTGAGTATGTCGACATGTGCCTACATGTGGGAGCAGGTGTGATGTACTCAACGATCGATGATCTTTATCTTTGGGATCGGGCGTTATATAGGGATGATTTGATTGGAAAACATGTGCGTGATCAATTATTCGGGAGTATGACCTCACCTGTCGGGAGTTATGGCTGGGTTGTAACGGAGCAATCCATTAATAATAAGCCAAGAAAGCGTGTCTGGCATAACGGAACGATGAATGGGTTTTATGTGGAGTTTAATCGTTATATCGATGAGGAAATCGCTATTATCGTGCTGAGCAATATCAACCTCACGCCCATAGACATTATAAGTCAATGTTTAGCCAAGATCGTGATGGGAGAAGACGTTGCCCAGCCCGGAGCTATACAGCCGTTAGATATAGCCCCAAATACACTTGAAAAGTATGCGGGAATATACAGTACCGCGGAAGGAAATATAGATTCATTGCAAGCAGATCAATTGACCGAGGCTTTAGATCAACTGACTATTATCAATACGCCACGGTTTGCAGTCGGGTTGTTTTACGACACATTCTACCGTTTCGGTATTGACCCCAGATCCACCGTAGTCGTGACCTTTGAGGATGACAGACTCTATCTGTTCATGCAAAAAAATGAAGGGGCATGGTTTAAATATGAGCTAATTCCGGTTTCTCAACAAACGAATACACTAAAATGTGTTACCGTGCACATTGACGAACAACTTGAATTTCACACAGACCCCGATGGATATTTGCGACTCATACATTTCGATCCAGCTGGAAATCGAATCGATGCTGTAAAATTAACTGCTGAGATTAATTAATGGCCGACTCTTTAGTTATTAAGCTAACGGGAAACGTTAGTTCAATAGAAGACAAGAGAAGCCAGCCGTTTACGAGATCGGTTGCTTTTGTTCGACTAATGGTCAGGATAGTTGAATAACAGGACGTTCTGGGATAATCATGATCTTGCCTGATAGAGGTGAATTGACAAGTCCAACATATGGCACAAAAGAAAAAGATGTAATTTGCATTTATATCAAATATGGGGAACGAATTATGACAATCATTGAATCAAGTTTCATTAGACCACAAAAATGGAGTGTTTAGTTTTGGCTTGGGAGTGCACAGAGGTAATAGGAACAATGGATACGCATCAGAAGCAACAAGAATTATTATGCGATACGCGGCTTCTAGATGCAAAAATGCAATTCCAGCTGTGTTGAAATAAACGAAGCATCACTTAAATTCCATAAAAATCTCGGATTCATTGAAGAAGGACGAAGAAGACGAATTATTTATATGGGTGGGAAATTTTATGATAATATTTTGTTGGGGATAACAAGAGAAGAATTTGATGAAATAGAAAGTAAGTATAGCAAGATTAAACATCAATAAAAGAGAAGTTCTATCCAAAGAAAACCTCTCCATTCTCAGGAGTGACTTTGTCTTTATATACTGATGTATATTTTATGGTCAAACTGCACTTTGTGTTTAGATACAATTAAAATTCATTTATAATATCAAATTCTTGTCTTTCTCACAAACTTCTTGGTGATGTGTCGGGGGCAAAAACATGGTCCCAAAGAAAGTCGCTAATTTAGCGGCTCTTTTGTTTTATCGGTACAAGTTCTTGTCCCGAGTCGAGGACAAGAACATGAGCCGATTAGCGATTAGATAAGTATCTAACTATGTTTCCATGCAATTTCATTAAGCTAACGGGCAGGTTAGTTCAATAAACCTGCGGCAATCTAGGATTTTATTTTCGGTCCAAGTGTCAGAAGAAAAACGAACGCTAAAAAAAAAACAAGCAGAACCGCGTGAATTTGCATAAGCTAAGAGATCTTTGAAACGAAACAACATAACGAGCATGAAAAAAGCGCATTGGATTTCTCCAATACGCTTACTGTTCAAATCCGATACCCTAGCCATTTCGCTAGTTTTGCCAATCCCCCTAAAAATACCTTTTGTATAAATTTTGGAGGCCCCACTATGTAGCCATCAATACACTCCCAAGCAACACCTAGCCACAACAGATTTCGTGGAACTCCCTTTGCCGACATCTTCCCCTCACATTCCAGTTTATGAACGAGAGCAAACATTTTCCAATGCCGCCCTGGTGGACGAATCTCATGGGTCACCACCGTATCCAGTTCGCTGATATTCCAAAATTGATGCACCTGATTGGGGTATACAGTGATCTCTTCGCCCGGCTCAAGAATGATTTCCTTTTTGTCCACTAGGAAGCGCATCCGTCCTTCTTTCACTGAAAAGGATTCCGTCAGTTCCGGATGCCAATGCGGGCCATTAAGGGCCCCCCGCTGCGTCATTCGATGCTCGACGATCAAAAAATCCCCTTTTTCGTCCGTTTCACATTTCATAAAGGTGACGGTTCTGCCATCAGGATGAACGAGTTTTTCTCCAATCTTGATTTCAATTTCGTTTTCGTTTCTTTGAGGTTTAGTGACCTCCAATACATTCACCTCATTCCTGATTCTTCGTTTGACCGGGGACGCAGTTCCTTAGGTCGATACCCTATGAAGAACATCCCGTAACTCAGCCGCCCATTCCTGTGGCATATCAAAAAAAGAAAGGTGATGACCCGGAAAGGTTACCATTTCGCAGTTCAGCATCTCGGCCAAGATCGGAACCGTTCGTCCATAGTATTTCTTCTTTTCCAGCGTCATCTTGCCCGCGGCCGCAATCATTTTGACTCCGTTTTGCTTAATCCTCTCGATATCGGGCATATAGCTCACACTGGGAATCATATCGTGCCGGATAAAGAAGCTTTCATTATTAGCTTCCGTTGCCCGTTTTTGAAAATCTTTTGGAACGCTTTTATAAGCACTGAAAGGGATGGAAAGAGACAAATTGAACCTGAAGCTAGCCATTTGAACGCCGAATCGAAATGATGTCCGATAAACGTTGGCAAAAAATCTTTGCCATTTTTCAGCATCCGGTAGCACCCTGATTACGGGCGGTTCATGGATAACCATCGCTTTGACTGATTGTGGATGTCTTGTCGCCATTTCCAGCGCAAAAATGGCACCTCCGCTACTTCCGAAAACATAGGCTGACTGATGACCGACTGCTTTTAACACCGCAACTGCGTCTCTGGCCTGTTGGCTAACCTCAAAATATATCGGATCGTTTCTGGTGCTGCGTGAATTGCCGCGGCGGTCATACGTGATAACCTGATACTCGTCGGCAAGAATATCGGCCACATATGAAAAAAATCCCGCATCTCCGCTCCCGCCATAAATCATTAAGAGCGGTTCTCCTTCTCCCCTAATTTCATAATATAACTCATCGCCTTCGGTCTTAACGCGCCCCGATTTTACCATTCGGACTCCCTCCTACATCGAGCTATCTTCTTTTTATTAATAATGGATAAGAACCTCGTATCAACGCAAGTGCTCCCCAGAACAAGGCAAGGGCCAGAACGGGATGAAGCGCGCCTGCAATGCCATGTGCCGTATAATATTGAATATTGAAAAGGGCAAATAAACCGAGACTCCCCCAGGTCAACTTCCGGGAAAGCTTCCCGATGATGCCGAGAGTAAATAAGATAATCGAAATATATTCAAACATATGAACAAACGTCCTATGCCATTTCCAAGCCTCCGAATGATCGAACAATGCCACTCCGGCTAGAAATACTTGTACGACGATACAAATCATTAACACCCACGAGAGAGTGAAATACGCCAACCTGCAAATTCTCACCCGAGAAGGCTCCGTTTTATTAATTTCAACTGTCAAAGTTCAAGCTCCTTTCATCAGATGTAATTGTCCATGCCCAAATTTTTTAGTTCTTCGGCGATCTGGCCGTAAATTTTGTTTAAAATCTGAATAAGGTTATCCTTTTCCTCATCGCTTAATTGACTGAAAAATCCGCTGTCTCTTTCGATTCTCGTCTGATGCATTTTTTCGTGTTCCCAATAAATTTCTCTCCCGATGTCAGTAAGCTTGAAGTAAATCTCCTTTTTATTGTCGGGACTTTGGTATCGTTCTATAGCTCCCATCTCGATTAATCGTTTAGTCACTTTGCTGATCGCACCTCTGGTTACTTGAAAAGTATTAGCCAATTTGGTCACATTGGCGTCTTTCATCTTCTCGATGAAATCAATGCAGTGAACTTCCATAAACGTGTTCTCTCTTATAAACTTATATTTTTTCTCTTCCATCGTTTTAATCAAGTTATGTCTTTCCGAAACTCGATTAAAAATTCGGCTTAATTCCTCGTCCTTGGCCATAAGACACCTCGTTATTGTTTACTCTGGAAACAATAACATCATAACTTTTTTTGTTTCCTGCGTCAACAAAAAAGGATGACTGATACAAATTAACATGTAGGGGTACTACCAGCGAAGCCGCGAGAGTACATAAAAGTAAATAGCGCCATAGCGTACGAAATCCGAGTTTTGTTGGCGGAACCCCAATATAAAAAACGTCCGGAGATGGTTTTATAAAGACCGAATGGATCGGGAGCTTCATTGTACTAACTGGGAACGCTAGTTCAAAGAGGTCAGATTAAAACCTCCCATAAGAAGCTTAATAGCTTCTAGATGGGAGGTTTTGTTATGAATCTAAGTGAGCTGTGGCGGTCGTATGAGGCTGACAAACGTATTCAAGGATTTAGTCCGAAGACATTAAAAGCGTACGTCCTCCAGCACAAAATGCTGATGTCAGAACTTGGTGACCTCGATATAACTGAGATAACGTTAACAATGCTTAAAGAATACTTGGCGAAACAGGCAGATCGGCTAAAGCCGAGCAGCTAGGACATCGTATTCGGTTTGTTCGTTCTCTTTTCCGCTACGCTTATGAAGAAGCTTTCCTGACTTCAAATCCCTCACTAAAATTAAGAGAACCCAAATTGGATAAGCGCATTCCTAAGTTTCTAATTTGAAGATGTCATTCACTTGAAGATCTCTTGTCAGTCACTGAGGGAAAGAGCTCTGGTCGAGTTTCTCTACTGCACTGGCTGTCGTGTCGGGGAGGTAGAGAAGATCAACATTGAGGATCTGAATTGGGAACACTGCTCTGCAATAGTTAACGGCAAGGGTTCAAAGCAGAGAGAAGTTTACTTCACGACTGAGTGCAAGGTGTGGTTAAAGAAATATCTCGCCAGTCGTGAAGATACCTGTAAAGCATTATTCGTAACGGATACCCACCCCATTAAGCTAATGGCCATTCCTACGATTAGATGGGCATTAAAACGGCTTGCAGATCGGGGAGAAATCGAAGCGAATGTATATCCGCATCGCTTTAGACATACTTATGCTTGCCAGCTACTAGATAACGGTGCACCCCTGGATTTCATCCAAGGTATGTTGGGTCATGAAAAAGCATCAACTACACAAATATATGCTCAGCTCCGTGGCGAACGCCGGAGGGAACTTTACCGCAGATTCTTTTAGCTTGTAATAGCGGCGGACTTGATTGTCCGTCGCTAAACTAAATGGCAGTATAGTTTAGTTATAAACGTACTTTCCAAAAAAGTTTGTGATAAACTGTTTGAAGCACAAGCCTAACTGTCAAGTGTGTGTAAGTTATAATAGGTAAACAAATGAGCAGCGAACAAAATTTGTATTAGGAGGAGTATCTGCCATGCGCATAGAAACTCAAAATGTTGTTATAAGAACCTTGGAAAAAAAAGATGCTAAAAGATTTTATTCAATTGCCAGGGAATCGGCTGTATACCGTTATATGCCAGATTGGGCTGACGGACGCGCACATCCGAAGGATTATTATGGATTGATTGATCAGTATCAAAAGCAATCGGATAATACGGATATTTCCATTGGCCGTTCCTACGCGATTGCCTTGCCAGACACCGATGAGATGATTGGTAGCATAGGGGTGGGGCTTAAAGAGAAGCTAAATGAAATCGAACTGGGATATTTCATGTCGGAAAAACATCAAAGGAACGGATATACCAGAGAAGCGATAAGTGCCTTGGCAGAATGGTGCTTTGAGGTATCTGATGTTAAGTATTTAATCCTGACAATTAATTGTGCCAATGTTCCCTCGAACAAATTGGCTGAAAAATGTGGATTTAAATTGCTTGAAAGACGAACGCCTATAGGGGAGGATAACCAATTTTATATGGAAAATGATAGTTACTTTTATTACAGAAGCTACAGAAAATAAGCAATTGTTTCCGATGGCTCCCAATCAGCCGTAAGCGATTTGTTGTGTCCAATCAAAACTAAAAATGCTTTGATATTGTAAGACGACAAGAAAAAAAGACAAGAACGTATATGGTTAACCGTGATTGATATGGATTCTCATTACAGATGTAGTTTTTAGCATTTTATAATTCGTGGCTGAGCAGGGTTGAAGGAAGCACCGAGTGTGATAAGCTGATGCCCGCAAAAACGGAGTTACAAAGCTAAACTGGCTTCAGGCATTAAACTAACGGGAAACGATAGCACTATGACAATAGGCTGCCGAGATCATCGGCAGCCTGTTCAGCTAACGGGCAGGAAAGTTTAAACTAAGGAACAAAAAAATACAGAACGGTTATATTACAATAATAAACGATTGAAATCAGTATATCGAAGCAGCATATTTTAGACAATACGAGTCTCATAATTCCCGATATTCCTTTTACAAATACATATTCGGAACATTGTTTTTTAGAGGAATGGAGGGGTTATGCGGGGTGGAGGGCTATGGCAGGTTGCCAATTGGTAACCTGCCATAGCCCTCTTTGGTGTTCTCGTTCAACAGCTGGCAAGTTAGCCGAGAGGGGGAACCAGATTCGTCGCGGAAATCCACGGTCGGATTCAGCGTGGGCACGCCGCCCCCCTGCGAGAGGTCCTACATCACGCGGTAGGCAGGGGCGAGCTGTCGTTAAGAATCTTTTCCCTTCAGATGGATCGCCTTAAAGAAAATATCCACACGCAGCAGAAACTCTTGCATGAGCTTGAGAATGTATCGAGCCGGATGCAAAGGAACGATCTGGTTACCGTAGAGTATTTCACGAATATCATGCGAATGATGAGAATGAATCATGAGAAATATTTAGCCGAGAGGAAATCGTTCCGAACAGGCGTATTGTGTATTCGTACACGCTGGACATGGAAGACAAGCGGATGTCCGTCTGCCCGAAATGCCGCTTCCACATAACCCATTACAATTCAGAGCCAGTGGACATAAAAAAAGATGACCCTGACGAATTAAAGGGGCATCTCCTGGCAGCTTAACTCAGCGGTGTTTTGTTGAAACTGTCCACAATCCGGGCCAGTGTTCAACGCTGCCGAACAGTAACAACAAAAAAACAATTGAATGCAAATTAACGCTATGATACAATCATTAGCGTCATTGACAATCAAAATATGTACAACATTATATTGTATCCCTACTTTAATTGTACATCTGGAATTTTGATTTGTCAATGATCTTTTTTGCCCCAAAAAAAACGGAAAAAGGAGTGTGTTGAGGGGAAATGGAGGCGAAGGATTGGCAGGAGGAACAGGAGCGGCTGGAACAGGTCCGGAACAAGCTGCAGGCGAGAATCGCCGAACTGGAGCCGGATGTTGAGGGGCTGCGTGATCAGGCTTCAGACATCCGCAAGCGGTTTTGGGAAGATCTTACGATTAACACAAGCACGGGCGGAGATTTCGAAGAGACTTACTACACGATTAACCAGCAGTCCGCTTTATTGGCCGAACGGGAGCGCCGACACAAGCTGCTGACGGAGCAATGGAAAAGCATGAACCGTCTGCTCCCGTCTCCTTATTTCGGACGCTTCGACTTTAAGGAGGATGGTCTGGACTTCAGCGAGCAGATTTATATCGGCGTCTCTTCCTTCGTCGACGAAGACGGATTGAGCTTTCTGATTTATGACTGGCGCACGCCAATCGCGAGCCTGTACTACGACTATCCCCCCGGCCCGGCGTCTTATGTCACGCTGTCCGGACGATTCGAAGGGGTGATGGAGCTCAAGCGGCAGTTTCAGATTCAAAACGGGCAAATCCGCAACATGTTTGACGCGAGCGAAACGATCGGAGACGAATTGCTGCAGCAGGTGCTCGGCAAAGGCGCAGATTCGCAAATGAAGAGCATCGTGGCAACCATCCAGAAGGAACAAAACGCCATCATCCGCGACGACAGCAGCCGGATACTTATCGTGCAGGGGGCAGCCGGTAGCGGCAAGACTTCCGCGGCGTTGCAGCGAGTGGCGTACTTGCTGTACAAACACCGCCAGACGATCAAGGCCGATCAGATCGTTCTTTTCTCGCCGAATCCGATGTTTGCCGGTTATATCTCCACCGTCCTTCCGGAGCTCGGCGAAGAGAATATGCAGCAGACGACATTTCAGGAATATCTCGATTATTGGCTCGGCTCCTCGCTGCGGCCGGAGGATCCTTTTGACCAGATCGAATATGTGCTGACCTCGCAAGGAGCGCCGGGGTACGAGGCTCGCCTTCAGGGGATCGGGTATAAAGCATCCGAGGCTTTCCTGCAAGCCCTGCAAAACTATGCAATGTGGTTGGGACGGGAAGGCATGCGGTTCAACGGTATTCGGTTTCGGGACCGCGATTTGATTACCGCAGAGCAAATGAAGGCGGAGTTTTACGGCCATGACCACTCCCTGCCGTTGTTCAATCGTGTCCTACTTTTGCAGGAATGGCTGCTGAATGAACTTGCTTCGCTGGAACGCGCGGAACGAGAAGCTCCTTGGGTACAGGAAGAGTTGAATTATCTTGACACCGAGCAGTACGTGGAGGCCTTCGAAATGCTGCATAAAGAGAAGGAAGTATTCGAAATTGCAGAAAAATACGCCACTCGTGAGAACGAACGCCGGGGAGATGAAGGCGACTTTGACTTCGGCCTTAAGGAGGAAGAGCTGCTTCGCCGAAGGATCGTGAAAGAAGGCTTTAAAGCGCTTAGGAAAAACGTGAAGAAATTCTCGTTCGTCGATATCAAGAGTTTATATGGGCAACTATTTGAGGGCGAAGCCCCTTATCGGGAGAAAACGAATGGGGCCGACGTCCCTCCGCTGTGGGCTGAAATATGCGGGCAAACCAAGGAAGCGCTGCTCCGAAGCGAGTTGCTCCACGAGGATGCGACTCCGTATTTGTATTTAAGAGAACTGATCGAAGGCGTGCGGACGAACACGGAAATCCGGCATGTCTTCGTTGACGAGGGACAGGATTATTCGGCGTTTCAATATGAATATCTAAAAAAGCTGTTTCCCCGTGCCCGGATGACGGTGCTCGGCGATTTCGGGCAAGCGATTTATATGCAGTCTACAAGTTTGGACACAGCCGATTCGCCACTGGTCCGCCTTTTCGGTGAAACCGAAACACGCCTTGTCCGCCTTGTACGTAGTTATCGTTCAACCAAGGAGATTGTTGAATTTACGAAATCGATGCTTCCGGGCGGGGAAGACATTGCACCGTTTGAAAGGGGTGGCCCAAAGCCCCTTCTGACGAGTCTGGATGGCGGTGAGAAGCGTGATGCGCAAATTCTGGCAGACATCGCGGCGCTAACGGCCGAGGGCTTCGATTCCATTGCCGTCATTACGAAGACCGCAGCCGAAAGCCGGGAGGCCCATGAATCGTTACGGATTCATGGAGGTGAATCTCTGCAGCTCATTACGAAGGAGACGCCGGGCTTTGAAAAAGGAGTGATGATCATTCCCGTGTATCTCGCCAAGGGTGTCGAGTTCGATGCAGTTTTGGTCTATGATGCTTCGCCCGAAGCTTACGGCCGGGACAACGAACGCAAGCTTCTTTATACGGCTTGTACGCGGGCCATGCACCGGCTTCATCTTTACACGACGGGCGATTGGTCGCCGTTCGTGCAGGCATTGCCTGCGAATTTGTACGAGAAAGCACCCTATTAACGGATCGGGGATGACGTCGGCCGCGATAAGCTGCTCTCATGATTCTACAAATTTTGGGCGCCATGATCATGGTTATTCTGGACAGCACCGTTGTCAATAATGCCATTCCGAAACTCATAATACTTCGACACCGATCTGAAGATGATAAATGTATCGCTCATAACGACACTTTCAACTGCTGCATCATCCCATACAATCGTCGTGATAATCCCTCCAACGTTACAGCATCAACTGGCCAATTACTGCACTGGTAATCTCTTGTCAAATGTTTTTATATCAATTTAATGGTTAGGAGAGATATTGAATGAGTACTTTCGTTCTCGGCTTTCAGGAAATGGAAAAAACGCAGCTTTTACTCGTTGGCGGAAAAGGGTTGAATTTGGGGAAATTATCAAAAATTGAAGGAATACAAGTACCCGAGGGATTTTGTGTTACAACCGTGGGGTATCAAAAAGCCATCGAACAAAACGAAGCGTATCATGCTTTATTGGATCGCCTAACCATGCTAAAAGTAGATGATCGAGACCAAATTGGGGAAATCAACAGGAAGATCCGGCAGATCATTTTGGAAGTAGAAATTCCATCCGATGTAGTAGAAGCTGTTACTCGCTATCTCTCCCGGTTTGGCGAGGAACATGCGTATGCTGTGCGTTCCAGCGCGACTGCTGAGGATTTGCCGCATGCCTCTTTTGCCGGTCAACAAGACACCTATTTAAACATCATCGGCATCGATGCCATCTTGCAGCATATCAGCCAATGCTGGGCTTCACTATTTACGGATCGTGCGGTCATCTACCGCATGCAAAATGGATTTGACCACAGTCAAGTATATTTATCCGTTATCGTTCAAAGGATGGTCTTCCCACAGGCTTCAGGGATTTTATTTACCGCTGATCCAATTACCGGAAACCGAAAGCTGCTTTCAATCGATGCCAGTTTTGGACTCGGAGAAGCGCTGGTCTCCGGCTTGGTTTCTGCCGATGTTTATAAAGTGCGGGATGAGCAAATCGTCGACAAGAGGATTGCAACCAAAAAAATCGCGATCTACGGACGGAAAGAAGGCGGGACAGAGACCCGGCAGCTCAATCCTGATCAGCAAAAGAGTCAAACGCTTACGGATGACCAAATTTTACAACTGGCACGCACAGGAAGACAGATCGAAGCTCATTTCGGCCAGCCCCAAGACATCGAATGGTGTTTGGCTGATGATACCCTTTATATTGTCCAGAGCCGGCCGATCACCACTTTATATCCCATTCCTGAAGCAAATGACCAGGAGAATCACGTGTATGTGTCTGTCGGCCATCAGCAAATGATGACGGATCCTTTTAAACCGCTGGGGATATCCGTTTGGGTGTTAACAGGTGCCAGCCCCATGTTTAAAACGGCTGGCGGAAGGCTGTTTGTGGATATCACGAAGGGCTTGGCTTCGACAACTGGCAGGCAAAATTTATTGGGTGTTTTAGGACACTCCGATCCGCTCATAAAAGACGCGCTTACTACCATCATAGAGCGGGCAGATTTTATAAAGTTGGACCCGAATGACCAGAGCGAACCGGGTCCCGTAAAAAGCCATATAGGTATGTCAGCTACGGATATTCTGGCAGAAGCAGGAAGCGATCCGGCAATTGTTGCTAATTTGATTAAGAGCAGTGAGACATCGTTATCAGCGTTAAAACAGAACCTCCAAACGAAATCAGGATTGGATGTATATGATTGTATCCTGGAAGATATGCAGCAACGGAGGCAGCGTGCGTCAGATCTGAAAAATTTGAATGTGATTATGGCCGCTATGCATGCTTCTGCATGGATCAATGAAAAAATGGATGACTGGTTAGGTGAAAAAAACGTAGCAGACACACTTTCCCTATCTGTACCTAACAACGTCACTTCTGAAATGGGAATGGAGCTACTGGATGTTGCAGATGTGATTCGTCCCTATCCGGAAATAATTGAGTTTCTAGAACAGGTAAAGGATGATAGCTTTTTAGATGAATTGGTTCAATTCGAAGGTGGGCAGCAGGTACGTGATGCTATTGCTGCTTTTCTCGACAAATATGGAATGCGATGTGCCGGGGAGATCGATATTACAAGAACACGCTGGAGTGAAAAACCAAGTATACTGGCGCCTATGATCCTCAGTAACATCAAAAACCTTGAGCCTGGCGCCAGCAAACGAAAATTTGAGCAGGGGCGACAGGAAGCTTTGGAGAAAGAAGAGGATTTATTGGCCCGATTGAAACAATTACCGGATGGTGAACAAAAAGCCGAAGAGACAAAACAAATGATCGACCTGATCCGGAATTTCAGCGGTTATCGTGAATATCCGAAATACGACATTGTTAGTCGCTACTTCATTTATAAACAGGCTTTACTTAAGGAAGCGGAACGACTCGTACAAGCGGGCGTTCTTTATGAAAAAGAAGATATTTACTATCTCGCTTTTGAAGAACTTCAAGAAGTTGTTCGCACAAATAAATTAGATTACCAGATTATCAGCAAGCGGAAGGACGAGTATAAATTATATGAAAAACTAACTCCGCCACGTGTGATTACGTCTGATGGCGAAATCATTACGGGTCAGTACAAAAGGGAAAATATCCCCGCCGGAGCTATTGCAGGTCTTGCCGTTTCCTCGGGTGTTATCGAAGGGAGGGCACGGGTGATCCAGAATATGGAAGAGGCTGATCTGGAAGATGGCGATATACTTGTGACTGCCTTTACCGATCCCAGCTGGACTCCATTGTTTTTATCTATAAAAGGCTTAGTTACGGAAGTCGGCGGACTGATGACCCATGGAGCCGTTATAGCACGTGAATATGGCTTGCCAGCGGTTGTAGGTGTGGAGAACGCGACCAAATTGATAAAAGATGGGCAACGAATTCGCGTGCATGGAACAGAAGGGTATATCGAATTATTGTAATGTTAAGAAGTTGGGATACTGGAAAGCCGTTTTTAAGTTTTAGACACCAAAACACCGTCAGTATTACTGGCGGTGTTTTATTACGTTTTGATTCTGCTTTTCTTTTAGCAAGCAATGGTTCTACAGATTGATTGTGTATATCCATGTAATTAAAGTTTGATCGCCAAGCGTAATAACGCATTAAAAAAGTAGAAGACATGTCAATTGTGACACTTTGAGTGTCGAGGGACAAGAACATAGTCCGATTACCGATTAGATGAATATCTAAGTAAACCCAATGCAATTTCATTAAGCTAACAGGCATGATAATTCAATGTTCATATGGAATACAAGGTAATCGATTTGAGGAGGGGTTGCGTGCTTTTTCATTTTAGCGAAGACGCTAGTATCAAAGTATTTATTCCTAAAGAGAAACAAAATCGTCCTGATTTTCCTGCGGTAGTTTGGGCAATTGATGAAGAACATGAGTTTACATACTATTTCCCGAGGGATTGTCCTCGCATTGTGTGTAGGAAAGACGAGGAGACAACGGACCAACATTTGCAACTTTTCTTCAAAAATTCAATTGCTGATACCATAGTTACGGTGGAAAGTGATTGGTATACGAGGATTTCAACACAGACCATTTATAGATATTGCTTTGACGATGATCTGATTCCTCTCCTATGTGATGGAATGCACATTTACTCATTTCGATTCAATATACAAATTGACATGCTGTCATACCCGTACATAGCCATGCATATATATCCCCGAGAATGTAGGTATGGGAGGCGGATGAATGGACGGTAACAAAGCTAACAATCAGGCAAACGGTCGAAGCTGGCAGGGAGGCAATGCTCAATCACAATGGAGTGCTATGCAGTCGTCGGAACACCATTCGCAGACGGTAGGGGAACGGGGACCGATCCTGGAACAGGACAGCATGCTGCATGAAACACTTGAAACCTTTGTCCACGAAAAAATATTAGAGCGTCCGGTCCACGTGAAGGGGTTTGGTGCCTTGGGTTATTTTGAAGCCCTTCACTCGATGGCCGCTTATACGAACCTGTGCTTCTTGCAGCAGCCGGGACAACGGGTACCCGTTACAGTTCGTTTCTCACTTGCGGTCAGCAACAAAGGGTCACCAGATACATCCCGCAACGTGCGTGGATTCTCGACGAAATTTTATACCGAGCTTGGTGTTTTCGACCTGCTCTGTAATCATATCCCTGTGTTCCTCGTACGAGACCCGATCCGGTTCCCTGAGTCAATTCATGCTTTCCTGCCATCACCAGTTAACAATCTCATCGATCCGAATCGATTCTGGGGTTTCATTGCTACAGCGCCAGAGGCAACCCATTTCGTTGTACGTCTGTACTCGGACGAAGGGACGGTCAAGAGCTTCCGTCATACGCCAGGACACAGTGTTAACACCTATGTTTGGAAAAATGCACAGAACGTCCGCTTCTACGTCAAATATCGCTGGATTCCGTTGGCTGGAGAGCAATATATCGATGCGCAAGAAGCAGCTCGTTTGGCCTGCGAGAACCCGGATTATTCGGGTAAAGATCTGTATGACACGATTGCCAAAGGCACACCAGTCCAATACGGGCTGTATGTGCAGTTGATGAACCCACAGGATGAGGCGATGCTGTCGTTCGATCCGCTGGATGACACGAAAGTGTGGGATGTGAATCATTTCCCTCCGCTGCCAGTTGGTCGACTAGTATTGGATACGAACCCTACTAATTATCAGGAGCAGATCGAAAAGCTGGCATTCTCCCCGTCAAATCTTCTGGATGGTGCCGAGCTGTCCGATGATAAAATGCTGCAAGGTCGCAGCAATATTTATTGGGATTCACAGCGGCATCGCCTCGGATCGGATTTCCGCAAAATTCCGATTAACCATCAAGCAAACTGGTCACCGACTGAACAGGTAACGAGCGGGGCAGGTCGCTATGTAGCTGGCCGGCTCGTTCGATCCGATATTCCGAAGGCCGATAATTTCACGCAAGCGGGACAATTCTACCAATCGCTCACACAAGTTCAGCAGGATCATCTTGTTCAGAACCTCGCTGATGACTTATCGGCGGCTTCTCATGAGATTCAGAGGGTTGTGTTAGGCTATTTATTCCAGGCAGATGCAACATTAGCCGATAGGGTAGCGCGTCAGATCGCCGCACCGAAGAAGGGATGATTCACGCAATTACAAGAAGGAGATTGAGGTCAACCAATCCATTCGGTTGGCCTTTTTTGGATCATAGCTTTAGTTGTGGATGGCACTGCAGGATATGTGCTAAAAAATATCGGAAGACAAGAACATGATGACTTTGAAAGTCGTATTCTATGCGGCTTTTTTTGTTTGAAGTTTACAAATTCTTGTCATAACTCAATGACAAGAATTTTTCTCAAGAACTAACATGAGGACACACAACAAAAGAGCCAAATAATTTAAGTACATTGTGCTGATCGATTGTATTTTTAGAAGGGAGCTAAGAACATGGAATGGCCATCAAACGTTAGTTTAATAGAAGACAAGAAGGGAGCCGTTAACGAGATCGGCTGCTTTTGTTCAACTAACAGGCAGTTTAATGCAACTGAAGGAATTCCGGGAAATATGGGGAATTCTATTTTTACCCCCTATGGGAGATATCAGTAAAGTGAGGGAGATACAATGAGTCAAACCGTAAATAAATTTGAAAAAGAAATAACAAAAAGAGTCCGGATGAAATACCTCTTACATTTGCCAGATCATCATGAAAAAGAATCCTCAATTAAGTGGCCTTTAATCTTATTTCTTCACGGGGCAGGTGAACGTGGAGATGATCTGGAGTTGGTAAAAGCACATGGAATTCCTATGATAGCAGAACGCGATCCTTCTTTTCCATTCATTACGATTTCCCCTCAATGCCCGGAGGATTCTTTTTGGAATGCTGAACAAGACGGATTGATGGCATTAGTAGATGAGATTATTGCAAACTATAACGTAGATCCAGATCGGATATACTTGACGGGTCTAAGCATGGGTGGTTATGGGACGTGGCACTTAGCAGCAGAATATCCAGGAAGGTTCGCAGCTATCGCTCCAATATGTGGTGGAGGTAACCCCAACCGGATACATGAACTAATAGGAACACCCACCTGGGCATTCCATGGAGCGAAGGATGATATAGTTCCTATTGCTGAATCAAAAAAAATGGTAGACGCACTTCGCGAAAACGGTGGAAATGTCTCTTTCACAATTTATCCTAAGTCGAATCACAACTCATGGACAGAAACATACGATAATCCGGAATTATATAGCTGGTTTCTAGGTCATTCTTTAATGGTAAGGAAATGAAGTTGTTACACTAACGGAAACTTGCTCGACGGCAGCTCTTTTCGGGTGACAAACACATAGTAACATTAGAAGCCGCTGATTATGTGGCTTTATATATTTATGTTATCAAGTTCTTGTCAAAACACAATTACAAGAACTTGATAACATTCCCGACTGATGCCAAGAACATTGTTACATTCCCGATATGATTTCACGACGGGGTAGACGCCCTTTTATTAAACTAACTGGCAGAATAATATAATGCGTTAAATATAATATTGTAATTATTCTGGAGGATATTTATATGTAGATAGGTGAGTATGATTAATCAATTTAACCCTAGGTCCAGAAGAAATTTCATAGGTCATTCGGTCCTTCCCTATTGGGATCCAGTGTCCACCATCTGTAGGTTCAATTTCAAATGTAATTTCCAATATAAAGCCACGGAAATGATTTACTCTTCTTGTTTCAATCACTTCAATTTTCCAGGGAGCGATAACAGGTGAGATATCACTAAAAATCTTCGGATAATAATAGTTATGCAAATCTTTCTCAATAAAAGGAGAAAGTAAGTTCATAAGCATATCCTGTAACCTAAGCTCTTCAGAGTCTTGAGTTGATTTGTTTGAAGAAAAAGGTTGTTGTTTGAAAACAATTAATACAAACAAGGGGTAGCATAAAAGTGGGTAGGATCCTTTTCATTTTTCAATACACCTCTTAACGACTTCATCTAATTAAATTAATTTATATTGTTACCTTTTCTGAATAAAGTATGTGTTTATTGAATTAACGGGAGATAACAACACACAAAAAGACAGCTGCCGACATAATCGGCAGCCTATTCAGCCAACGGGCAGGATAGTGCGGTAGCAGTTTAAGTATTTGATGGATATATTTGTTAATATAACGGACAAAGGATGAAGGTTTTACCCACCAATCCAATGAATACTTATATAAAAATGAAATTGGAAGGAATTGAATGCTAAGTTCTTTAAATGGTACTTTTCCTACTGATAAAAAAATCTAGTTTTGTTGATGTCGAGGGACAAAAACATAGTCTCATTGAAAGTCGCTATTATAGCGGCTTTTGTGTAGCTTCCCAAAAAAGGTACATTCAAGTAAGCATCAATAAAACTACAAGTTTTGTTGTCGAAGGACAAGAACATGAGCCGATTACCGATTAGATAAGAATCTAACTATGTTTCCATGCAATTTCATTAAGCTAACGGGCAGGATTGCTCAATACAATCATAGCTTATCCAGTAGAATTAACATATAACATGTCAGGTAATTACGTCTAAACGAAAGGTGATTCATATTTATGGTGTTTAATAGTAATAATTCTAAAAAAATCCAAAAAAGTTTGTTTATCGGTATAATCGTTGTTGGTTTAACAACAATTACTGCTTGTATTCCTAAAGAAATAAAACAAACAGAGTTAATAACTGATTATAATCGCCATTTGATTGGAAAAGAAGGAAGTGGCGGTTATATGATATATCGAAACGGGGTATATATTGATTCTAATGGAGTCGAGTACTCACCAGAAGAATTAAAGAATAGAACACGAAATGGTCTTCCTGAGAACCGGATTATCACAAAGATAATGGAAGGAAATTTTATGCCTTCCTCAATATTTGAGTTAGAAACAAAAGAAAAAAACGGAGTATATATTTCCCCTGAGATAATTACTGTAAATGGTTCAATAAGCGTCTTAACAGATACTAATGGAAGGGGGTGGGAACTAAAAGCCGGTGACTATGTAGAATATGTATTTGAAAAGTATAAATCGGAGGTGGTCGAAAATCAAAATATGTTAATTGGTTACGTTAAAGACGGTGTTCTAAATCCATCGCAAGATTTCGATCAATTAAAGGGGAATTACAATTTAACTATTGAGGAATCAGGGCAATATTACTTTTACATAATAAATGCAAGTTCTGATACGATTGCCTTGAAAGAGGGAACATTAAGGCTCACAAAAAATAACTGATAAGGAACAATCCACACAATCATTATCGAGGCGGCCTTATAAAGGCCGGAGCTTTGATTCAAGTAACGGGCAGAATTATGCAACTTCCATTATTTCGTATTTCGCCAATGAAAAAATCCCCTCCGAGTAGACTTTAATGCGCTTTTTACACACTGTCTACTTAAAGGGGATAATATCAACAGTGGGTTATACCCCAAAAGCAAACCACCCTAAATATGAACTGCACCTCCAATGTTAGATGGTGTCTAACAATTGGGGTGCAGTTCATTGGACGGGTGGTCAGGATTTAAGGAATCAGGCTCTTGTTCCCATCTGAGGAAAGGAACTTGATTCCTTTGCTATAAAGACAGAACATACATATGGAACAGGCAGCTCTGTGACAACTTCAGAAAAACAAACGCCTTTTTCCTGTGTTGGGGAAAGGCACTTAAGAGGTGATGTAATCTTCACCTAGCTTCGGTATTCTTTAGAAGAAACTTAATCTTTATTCAAAACTTGACCTAACCAGGTGAACATGCGGTGGTTAGCCAATTTCAATGCTCCAAAATGGCAATGTTCTTCAGCAGAATCTTCTGCAGTAAATTTCATATATGTTTTGGAACACTTTAAAGATTGGAATAATCGTTCAGGTTGTCCTGCAAAGGCATGATCATGCTCAGCTTCGCACACGAGTACCGGGCGTCTTCAGCCAGGTGAGTAGGTCGCCAATTGTCCGACGACAAGAACATGATTGCTTTAATAGTCGCATAATATGCGGCTTTTTTTGTTTGAAGTATATAGGTTTTTGTCGTAACTCAATGACAAGAACTTGGATACTTGGCCGATTAGAAAATTATCTAATAAACTTTAATGGTTGAGTGGAGGGACTCACTTCGCTGTGGCCCCTAATCTATTAATTGAAGTAACCGATGCCTTGTCCAGCCGGGAGCAGGTTGTAATCGAAACTTGTTTGATTCGGATAAGCAAGTGATGTTTGGTTGGCCTTATTAAAGAACGGCAATAATGAAACAACCCTGACCATTTCTGCCCAGGTCTTTCCTTTGACAGAAGGTCTTGGATATGTTGTTGCTCAGGAGAACAGTTAACTGTGGACAAAACCAACAGACAACCTAAAGGGTGAGTGTTCTCTGTCTGGAACCGAGCTGCTTCTTGCAGTCCCAATTCCATGGCTGCTCTCGACGTTATGTTTGTATTTTTGAAAGTTTCCGAAGCATGTCCATACATCGATGTGTACCGATCAATCACTTCGCGGAACAGATCTTCTTTTGACTTAAACGCTGCGTAAAAACTTGCAGATGATATATCTCCCATTGCGGCTTTTAACTGAGCCAGTGAAGTGGATTCAAAACCATATTCCCAGAAAAGAATCATGGCGGCGGCAACCGCCTCGTCACGATTAAATGTACGTGGATGTCCTGTTCGCGGCATAAGATGACCTCCTTTATTAATTTCATACTAATCGGTCCAGAAGTCCTTGACAAGAATTAAGTGCTTGAACATAATATATGGAATGAATGGTATGTAATTCGAATTGGCTGAAGAGAGACAACTTACTTTTACACCATCTTTTCTAAAAAGGATGTGTCGACAGATGATAAACTTTAGAGACAAAGAATATCGGTGTACCTCGGAAATTGTACTCGGCTTAATCAGTGGGAAATGGAAGATATCCATTTTAAACCGCTTGGCAAAAGGTCCAGTACGGTATAATGAGCTGCGACGGGAACTTCCTGAAGCAACCCAACGTATGCTTACGATGCAGCTAAGAATGCTAGAAAGCGACGGACTTATTATTCGCAAGGTTTATCCTGTTTCACCGCCAAAAGTGGAATATTGCTTATCTCAGCTAGGTGAGCAACTTGCCCCTATGCTCATGATGTTATGCGATTTTGGTACCAACTATATCGAAAACTTTCCTGATGAAGTATTGTACACAAATCACAAGAATGCATAAAAGCTACAATCTGCCCATTTACCATTAACCTTGCCTTTGACCGGGCTGCTTTTGATACTCGAAAAGCAGGAGGTACTTTTCCAAATTACCTCCTGCTTTATATGTCTTAATTATATATTTCCTTCGTATTGCTCACGCAGTGCATTATTCTCTTTAATCGTACTGACAGTTGCTTGCTTCAAACGATAGTTGACCCATGCCAACACTGCCGCGAGTACGGCCACAATCCCACCAGACCAGGAAAGATCAATAAGCTTCATGTTCGTAGTGACAAATCCACCCAAAGCGGATCCGATCGCAATGCCAACATTGTTGGCAACGGAGGTTAAGGATGAAGCCAAATCTCTTGCCTCCGGAACATGCTCATCAGCAAAATCAATGAAGTACAACTGCATCGTCGAGTTCATAAGATAAACAACAAGAGCCATGAATGAGATGCTGACAAGTCCCCCAACAAGAGAGCCGGAAGTAAAATAAAGTGACACCAAGATGACAGCTTGAGCCAGAAGCACATAGCGAATTTTTCTCATCCCGTCTCCGATAGCCAGCTTTCCTCCGATTAGCGTGCTGAAAATAGACACAACACCATACAGTAAAAAGATGAGACTAATATAACGAGCCGGAACAAAAAGCACATCCTGAAGCAAAGGAGCTAAATACGTATAGATGCTATAAGTAGCTGCTATACTTAACATCATAATGGCGAAAGCAAGCACAATTCTGGGGTAAGCGAGCAATCTGAGTTGTTTTGTGAGTGAACTGTGTTTTCCTTTTAGTCCTCTAGGAATGGTTGCGATGCTTGCTATCAAAGAAATGATTCCCAACAATGTGGTAAACAAGTAGGCCAAATGCCACCCGCCCCATTGTCCGATAAAAGTGCCAAGGGGTACGCCAAGGACGCTCGCCACAGTGAAACCAGTAAAGATGATGGAGATCACCGGCCCTCTTTTTTCCGGAGGCATGACTTCACTTGCCACTGACATCGCGAGTGCAATCAAGACGCCGGTAACTACGGCCGTGATTATTCTGGACACCAGAAGCAGGCCATATGATCCTGATAAAGCCGTGACGATATTCCCAACAATAAATATGCTGAGCAAGACAAGGATGAGCGGGAATTTGGAAAATCGGCTGAATAATGCTGTGAAGACCGGGGTACCAATAGCAAAGGTAAGCGCAAAAGCCGTCACCAGAAAGCCTGCAGTCGATATGGCGATTTTCATATCTGTGGCAACTTCAGATAATAATCCGACCATCAAAAACTCACTGGTCCCCAGAATAAAGGTCAATAAAAATAAATTCATTGTCAAAAACTTTTGTTGTCTGGTCAATATAGATTCTCCCTTTCTATACAAAATGGATGGCGGATTTCATTTCATCGACTTACATTACTAGAAATTGCGTACCGAAGCCTTTGCCGGAAACATAAGCCGCTTCCAGTTCCTCCTGATCTCCTTTATCCAATAAAACTACATTCTCGGGATAGAGTTTGCCTAGTAAAGCCCATAGGACAAGTTCGTTTTTTCCAGTCGGAATGAAATGGATGCCATCTGCATTGGTGACCAATCCGGAATGCGAGAGAATGTCTTCAGCAGGGTGCCAGTTGATGTATTCTCGTTTTATAAATTCGCTCCCGGCATAGCTGCTTCTTTGTGGCCGATATAAAAAGCGCTGCCCCCTAAAAAGTTGACCAAGATCTACTGCAAACTCGTTGCCTTTCATCTCCAAACTGAACTGTAGGGTCGTTCGATCTGTACTGGTATTTGGAAGCAACCGGGCAATAGATGGTTCATAGTAATCCTCCCCATATTCAGGAAGCAATTCGTCGTCTACCGGTGTTCCTTTTCCTGCCTCTTTACGGGGCGCGGAATAATAATCATCATATTCATAATCGAAGGAGACCGCGGCCAAACCTTCTGCATCTTCTACCTGTATCGTTTGTACGGGATGCCATCTCAGGAGATAACGGGATGCCGTACGGGCAGACTCACCCAAACCAGCCGGCAAAACGGTACCTAGACGATATTGGAAGCCGTAACCGACTTTTTCCAACCCTGAACTAACCACACTTTGTGCATACTGGATGATCGATTTATGTGTCAATTTTTTCTTGAACAGTTGCGTTAAGAATACTTCTCGGGATGGCTCCAGAAAACGCAATCCTTTGAATTCCCTATATTCCTTGACTTCAAACGGAACCTCTTCCCAATTGGCAAATGGCAACAAGGCATCCCGAAGTAAAACGAATTGGTGTAAGTATTCATTATAAATCTGCATAATCCTTGGTCCGCTGAATGGTCCCCAAACCTGAGCAGTGGCTTCCGGGGTCAGCGGATGACCATAACAGTGGCTTCGAAATTCCAGTTCACTAAGCGTTTCTGACCCATACTCAGCCAATGTCTTTTTCTCAGCATTGATCTCTCTGGCCCAGCTTACCAATTGTTCTCCGATACGTACCGCTTGAGCTCTAATCTCTATACCAGCATGATCTTCAAGTTCCAATGATTTTAAGGGCAAAGAAGACAAGCGTCCGGAAATCGCCAAATTGGCTAACAGGCTATCTAAGAGTACTGTCGGATCGCTGTTCACTGGTTCGCCCAGCTGAACCAGCATAGCCTCAAGCATTTTATCGAGTTCGATAACAATCTCTTTTGCTCGATATACGCCTGCGGGCAAATTCCAATCCATGTTCGAGTTTGCGCCCTGTCTGATGGAGTTGACTGGCTTGTTGTCAATGAGCCGCTCAATATCTATGGTTTCTCCCCAAACGATCTTCTTCTCTTTCAAAATAAGTTGATATTCCTTCATTTCTTAGCACCTCACCTATGGTTTTTTTAACGACCGTGTGTCGCTCAATCAATTATGGATCGATCGTTCTGTATGTAAGGTTATCACCCTTACTAATTGGTGAAAAGTAGGCACTTTTTTGTGGGAACGGAACATTTTTGTGGGGTGGGATACATTTTGATACTAGAAATGGAGGTGATACAAAGACCGGCTCTGCATGTACCAATGTTGTCTTGAGAGGAAAGAAGGGCGGGAAAGATTTTTGAGCAAATGATGTGAAGTCAAATTTAGATACTATGTAATAAATCAAATCAAGGAACCATCATTGAACTAACGGGAGACGATAGGTCAATATAGCCTTATGAATGAAGCCGGCTTTTTACCGCCTGTCTTTGCTTAGCTTCGGCTAGATAAAGGTTAATCTCATTAGTAAATATGGTAATTACAGAAAGTCTCAATCTATGAGACTTTTTATATCGTTTAATGAGAGACTAGCTAAATTAATCCTCGATTTAGCTAGTCTTTTTTCTGGCAGAAATGTGGAGAGGTAAATTTGTAAATTGTCGGGGGACAAGAGTATGGTCCCATTGAAAGTCGCTATTTTAGCGGCTTTTTTTGTTTGTTTTATCGGTACAAGTTCTTGTCCCGAGTTGAGGACAAAACTTGTACCGATTACCGATTAGATAAGTGTCTAACTGGGTTTTCCATGCAATTTCATTATGCTAACGGGCAGGATAGTTGAAATAACACACATTAATAAGCAGGCGCTGATGCCTGCTTATTCTATTAATCAAAGTAACAATGTATATTAAGATAAAGTGATAAATAAAATTGTTGAGACAGATCAGCAGAAAAAAGAGTAACAATGATGGAGTATTTTCGTCATACTTGTGTCGCGATCCGTTGTGAAAATATTCGAAAATGCATTCAGAAAGTTAATGAACAACTGCTTAAACATGTGATCGCGCATGAACTGGCCCACTACAAACGAAAGGATACGATCTGGAATATGGTCGGCAGTCTGTATTTTCATTTAATGATAGAGCTAGGGATAACATGGTTCTACTGTAAAAAAAAGGAACGGCTATTGAATGGCATCAACTAAATATGATAGAGTAGATAACTAAAGTGTAATGTGTTTGATTGCAAATCGATTAATATAATTCCGAAAAGAGTGGTAAGCATGAAGTCATATATTAATTGGAGATATACGATCACCATCTACAAAAAAGTGATGAAAGGAGCGTGATAAATTAAAAAGAAAAAGGAGCAGAACGAAATGATACAAAACAGAAAAGCAACTGTTAATGACTATGATATGATAATAAATCTTTGGGAAAGATCGGTAATGGCCACTCATCATTTTTTGAGTTTCAAGGATAAAGAGGAAATCAAAAAAGAATTACCCATGTATTTTCCTCATCTTGATGTACGTCTTTGGTATACCGAAGACTCTATCATTGGTTTTACCGCCATCAATGAAAATCACTTGGAAGCACTATTTCTCGATCCCGATAAAATTGGCAAAGGGTATGGGAAACAAATTATGCAAATATGCATCAATGGTTTTGGGATCACGTCCGTTGATGTGAATAAACAAAATGAGAATGCGACAAGGTTTTACTTAAAAAGTGGTTTCAGAATAACCGGTGAAGATTTGACGGATGGAGCAGGCCGCCCTTACCCCATTTTACATTTGAAATACAATGAACAGCAGAAGTAATTCTTCTGTCCAGGCTGTCGAGAAATCGACAGCCTTCTAAATAACTATTGAATATCTTTTATGACAGCACACAAATGTTTAATGTTTTGCGAAACATAACGTTACATAACTATTACTGTGATTCAACAATTCTGTTAGAGGAACATCGATGGAATGATGGTTGGTGGAACAAAAAATCAAACGCGCAAAGTCAACTCGAACAAAAAAGCATTACTCTAATCATTAAGAAATGATTTTTGTTTAGTTGAACCATTACGCTAATGGGAAACGATAGCTTATTCAAAATAAGAAGGCAGCAGATCATTGTGATCGGCTGCCTTTGTTAAACTAACGGGCAGGGGAGTTGAATAACAGAACGTTCTGGGATAATCATGATCTAGACTTGTTTTTTTGGAAGTTCCAGTAGAATCAAAATGATTCAATCCTTTGCGACAGGAAATCAAGAACTACTTGATTGAATTCTTGAGGTGCCTCGACAAAGGGGAGGTGGCCACAGTCTTGCATGGTTACTTTAGATGATCGTTCTATTCTTATATGTAAAGTTTCCGCAGCCTGTTTGTTAAATGGATGGTCTTGATCAGAAATTATAATAAGAGTCGGTATAATGATCTCGTGTAATCTAATATAAGCAACTGGTTTAACAGCAACTGAGAGGCTCGGAGTAAATCTGCAGAAGTTGTTCGAGTTCTTAATATTATGGATCACCTTCGTTCGAGCTGCTTCTTTCCTTTGGGAAGGGAAGACGTACTCCCAGAAACGATTCGTTATGAATGACTCTATGGCTTTCCTGCGTCCTTTCAAACGGAGATTGATATAATTTTTTGTTCCTTGCCACATCATATTCATAGGATAAGAATTGCCGTTAATCGAGGGTGCCACTAGGATAAGAGCTTTGACTAGATGCCGATAAGCAAGAGCAAAGTCTATAGCAATGCCGCCACCCATGGAGGAACCTACTAAAGTTACATTATGAAGTTTCAAGGTATCAATCAGTGCTTTTAAATCATCTACATTGGAGAAGGAGGAGGTGGGTGTACTGGAAAGACCGTATCCCCTTAAATCATATCGAATCAATTTGTAATGTGCGGAAAAAGAGTCGATTTGTTCATTCCAAATTTGATGATCGTTAAAATTTCCATGTATCAGAACAACAGCGTCACCTTTCCCGGAAACTGCATAATAAAGCCGTCCATCATCTACGTTTAATTTGCCTTCTATCATAACATGAACCTCCAACACTTACTTCATCATAAAAAATCGGCATTATGAAGGTTATCTTCTACAATGGATCTTAGTACTTCGGAAACGGAATAATCCCCTCTGTGACAGTAGCGGTCGATTTCCTCCCAACATTCCTGCGGTAAGGTTAATGAGATTTTCCGAGTTGTGCCTATAGGCTTGCGACCTGCTCCTTTTCGCTTACCTCCTCTATTACCAGTTGAGCAATCTCCATTTTCTATACCTATTAATCTCCTCATCTTCATCACCCTACTTCATGATTCCACAATAATGCTAGACAGTCAATTTATGCTACCTTAATCAAATGTCAAGGAATCAGCTCATTTATCTAATGACGTTAGTTCAATAAATGACAAGTAGGCAGTATTAACGAGTTCGGCTGCCTTTGTTCAATTAACGCTGACTATAATGTAACGGAAATTTTATGGAATTAACTAAAAAAGACAAACAAGAACTTATATTCATAGCCGATTAGACGATTGTCTCATGTGAATTCACTTTCCTGACACCAATCTTAATAGGGGGAATGAATGTGGAAGGTGTACATCTGAAATGCTTCAAAGAATTACTAGAGTTGAGACGAAAGTAGACAATATGGATGAGAAGTTAGATAGAGCGATTCTTGCCGATGAGACTGTAGTGGAGGCACTGCAATCTGCAAATTCAGCTCACCATAGGTTGGACAAATAGTACAGGCTGCCGGGTTGGGGAAGTGGAAAAATTAAATATCGAAGACCTTAACTGGGAACTGTTCTGCCATTGTAAATGGCAAAGGTCAAAACAAAGATAGGACATCTATATTATTGGGATAAGTTCATTTTGGGAATCATGTCCCATATATGAAAGAGGGTGCAAACTTGAACGCTTTCCCTGATCATGACTTACATAATAGAGAAGCCATCGAATACATAAGTGTTTTTAAAACAACAGGTTCTTTAATAGATGAGTTTGTCCTGAATAGAAGACTATTAATTGAAGCGATATCTGGAATCGACAGTAATGCTAAGTTCACAATTGGTTCTGGGAAACGTCAATTTACAGTTGATAAATACTTGAAGATATTCATTGACCACGATATCCATCACCTTAAACAAATGAATGAGCGACTAAGCTAACGGGACACGTTAGTTCAATAGAAGACAAGAAGGCTGCCGTTAACAAGATTGGCTGCCTTTGTTGAGCTAACGGGCAGAATTGTTTAATTTACCATCCTTCGTTAAATTAAATTTGTATTCGGTCAGGCCAGGACTGTGCACATTAGCAATCCATGAGAAACCGGACATGCTGTTGGATGATAAAATGTAGACATAAAGGAGGCTGCATATGGAACGTGTAATCTTGATGATGAATGTGCGAGAAAACCAGGGAGGAGAGTCAGTCGCATGGCAAAGATCGTTTTCGCATTGAACCAGTCTCTGGACGGATTCGTCGACCACGACCACACGGCATTTCAGCCCGACCCCGTGCTATTCCGTCATTTCATCGACGACGTGCGCGGCCTAGCGGGCATCCTGTACGGGCGCCGCATGTACGAGACCATGCGGTATTGGGACGGAGACCATTTTGAATGGGATGCGCCGGAACGGGAATACGCAGCGGCGTGGCAAAGCAAACCGAAGTGGGTGGTGTCGAGGACGTTAAAGTCCGTCGGTCCGAACGCTTCTCTGATCGAGGGCGACCTCGCAGCGGCCATACGTGGGCTAAAGGCTCAGCATGAAGGGGAGATTGAAGTTGCCGGGCCGGAGTTGGCCCACAGTCTAACGGAGCTCGGTCTAGTTGATGAGTATCGACTCTATCTCCATCCAGTCGTGCTGGGTCACGGCAAGCCGTTCTTCGCCGGTCCGCGGCCGCCGCTGCGCCTCGTGGCAAGCGATCGAATTGGCGAGAAGGTGATAAGGTTGACCTACGTTCCAGCTTAGTTGTGCGTTTGACCCAGCGGCCTAAAGGGCATGTTACTTTAATAGGGATTCTCCGGCTGTAGCGGCAGTCAGAGGATCCCTTATTCTTTAAAATTTGTTCAGTTATGCGAAATGACATAGTTATTTATGGAATTGACGATTGACCTAACGGGAAACGTTAGTTGAATAAAGATGAGAAGGATGAACTCCCATTTACTGTCTTCTATATTTGCGGTGGATTATACTATCGTATTTTTGTTATTTTAAACGTGAACAAAAAGATTTGGAAGACAAAAAAGAACGCTGTCGTAACGCGTACAGCGATTACGATCGTAATTCCATGGAACGATTCTTTAAAGGGGCAACTCGCCTTGCAGATGTGATCCCGGTCAGCGAGAGAGAGCGAATCCAATTCACTCAGGATACTTTGGAATTTGTTCGTAGGGAAGATACTGCTTATACTCTCATCTATGATTTAGAAAAAATGCAAATTCATTTCACAACAAGTATTTATCCAGATATGAAGACAGTACGGATTGGTGCGTTGGATTTTTCTTCAGATGCAGCGCCGCTGGCGCTGAACCTTCAAAAGCCCGCTGTCTCCTATATCAACTACAACGTGGATATGAACCGTAGGGTTGCAGAATCGTTTTTCAGGGACCCGGTTTTGACGAAAACATTTGGTTGGAGAATTACAGATGATATGATTGATTTTTTTGCGTCATTTCCAGATAAATTTCTGAACATACTAGATTTTTAACATCATAAATGAGGGGGACTCTTGGAAGTTGATGACCGACCGAAAAAAAAGGTACTTTCAAGATCCAAAAAAGAGGTTTCAACTTAAAATTGTTGAACTAACGGGTAACGATAAAATAACTTTCCATCCACTGGAAACGTTTTAATCAATCAAAAGTTTAACAGAGAAAGATGCAAAGACTTTCTTGAATCTTATATATGCACTTTTAAAAGATAATGAAAGTCCGAGCGAACATTTGATTTCAAATGTGTTATCCATTTTTGAGAAACAATTACCGAGAGTGGCTAAAGCAAGACAGAATAAAAACTAGTCATCATGCTGCTACAAAACGCTGTGAAGATAAAATAATGGAATTTGAACAACGGATATTGGAATACCCCTTGATCCCTCGACCCGCATAACGGGTGGTTTGATGTTACTTACTAAAAATATCGCCATTCGTTAGTTCAATATCTATGTACCTTGTGCAAAAATGTCTATATTCAATGTCTTTAACACTTCAATAGCTTCTATCACTGGTAATTTGGGAAACATAAACTCTTCTGATAGCACTGCTTTTATTTCCTCTGATGAGGATAAGGTTTTAACATTTATTTCACCATTAGAATAACGTATACCGAACTTATTATTTACTAAAGATACACTTCTTTGTTTATAGGTCTGATATAGTTGGCATCTTAAGATAGTCATAAATGGGGCGTTAGGTTTATTAGATTTTTCTATAACATCATTAAAATCACTAACTTTAGCTTCTTTTCGAGAGTTGAAGCGCCATGTTTTTCCGTTTTGTTTACCGTTAGTGTAGCGGACATATTTATACCTGTTTATTTGTATCTCTTCTGGTAAAATATACACTTCATCTTTACCAAAATCAGAGATATTCTTTAAATCATTCTCAAAACGTACTGGCTTGAAAAAGGGAGCCGCAGCACCACAATCAACGTAAAAACGTTCATTATCCATTTTAACTATAATGCCCATATGCTCCTCTCCAAGCATAACATGATAACAATCAAACCCTATCTCTCGTAACAAAATCATTAGGTTGGAGTTTAAAGTATAACAAGTCCCTCCGAAGTTGTATTCGCTAAAATTCTTAGTAAATAACTCAAATGAAGGTAGCTCAAAATTACTATAATTATTATCTCTAAAATAGAGTAATTTGCTGATATTCTCAAAGGGAAAAGTATTTAATTGTGCATGACAAATTTGTTCTAAATAATTATATGATGGCTTCTCTAAATCTAAATTCAAATAATCCAGATATTTAATTCTACTATCAGTTATATTTGGCAATCCAAATTACCTCCCAAAAATTTTTATTGTCAAATCTATATCAACCTAAATTATCCTGCCTCATTAATTCAATAAAAATTGGTATCTTCTTATTGAAGAATACTGACAATTCCCTCCTTATTTTAACATTTTACCTGAGTATTCAGGTTAACTTTCCGCGGTGGAACTATAATATTGATCAAATTTGCATAAGAGTAATTAACGGAAGTTTTAGACTGCATGAAGGTAATCATCGACTCATTACATTACAGAATTTAACTTTGAAAAATATAATCTTATTATTTGGGACGATCATTCATATGGAAACATAATAAATCATTTAAAGAATTGCGGTATTGATATGAAATGATAGACATTATTGGAATGCTATTGATGTCGAGAGACAAGGGATCGTGCGATGAATCACCGAAAAACTGATCTCAAAGGGGAAGGAGGTGAAAGCGCTTTGGTTAGCAATGAAATCCTTTCGCAAGCAAGTAGAGCTTTCGATTTGATATTCATTCCATACAGTTTGTAAGTAACTCCACTAACGAAGTCTACAAATACATTAAAGACAGTAAGGCCTATTTTCTACGGTTGTCACCAAAACCGGCTGAATATGAAAATGACGATTCAGGCTGAAGTTCAATGGGTTCGTTACTTAGCTGAAAACGGTGTTCGCACCTCATTGCCAATTCAAACAATAGAAGGCAACATGACGAAAGTATGCATAGATCGTGAACAATGTTTTATTGCCGTTGTTTTTGAAGGAGTTCCTGTAAAGTTCTTTGATCGTGAACCAGAGTTATGGGGTTCGGGTTTGTTTAGTTAATGGGGCGCGACTATGGGGGCCATCCATAGTTTATCAAGATCATATGATCCAGGTGATCGAAAGTTCATAAGGAAGGAATGGAAGCCAGCAGAAATAAATAATCCTTATTTACACAACAGGTTAGATTATGAATGGATCCGACTAATTCCTTTGTTAATGGATTATAGAAATATTGGGTCTTTCTTTTGGTGGCTTAGCAATTGGGATGGGAATGAAGATAATCTGTCAGAATTTCAAAAGAAAGCTATTATTGATGCGGTTCATTTGATTGAAAGAGATATGCCGTTTGACGGATGCAATTTTGAATTATAGCAGTTATGAGGCGAATTCATAGACGTCCGGAGGCATCATTTAACACGTTGTTCACGGTGCAATCGCCTCTCGGTCCAGCCGGAGTAGGCAGTTGATTCGGAGATTACAGTAGCGAGTAAGCAGAATCAGCCGGATATATCCGCTCCGACTAAGTGCATCGCGGAAAGGATATTTTTCCAAATTTATTGAACATATATTCCTAACGATTATTGCGAGGAGTGGCAAAGTGAATCTTCCTGTATGTTATGAGAATGAGAAGTTTGAGCCAATATACAACTATATACATCAAGCACAACAGGAATTTGGAGCATCAGCATCATCAGTAATGGTTATACAAAATGACCGAATCGTATTTGAACGGTATCATGGGTTCCATCACCACAAAAAGGGAGCTCTTTCCGCATCAGATCAATCCCAATTCAATATTTATTCGACGCGAAAGACCTATGTTTGCTTAGCTATGGCGATGGCTGCTTTGGAAAACAACATCGATTTAAGTACACCTGTATACAAAATTATCAATGAACTAGGCAAAATAGAACTTGGAGAAATTACATTATGCGATCTGGCAACCGCTACTGGACCTAAGTATTTTGGAAAGGAGCAATTTGAACGCGAAGGTGTGCAAGGCTTTGTTGTAAAGGCACTGACTGGCAAAGTTATATCCCAATATCTACGTGAAAAGATCCTTAACCCATTAGAGATGAAAGGAACCGAATGGGCCAGCATACCACATCAGAATTTAGTATCTGATTACACTACTTCAGATAACTTTGCCATGGTTAGACTGGAATCAACCGATGGACATGAACGAAACTTGTATTCGAGTACGAGAGATTTGGCCATATGGGGATATTTACACCTAAATAACGGAATCATCAATGGCACTCAACTCATTATCGGAGAATTGTTTGAACTTACGGAAAAGTTAAAAAATCAATTTCAAACTAAGCGCATACTCGGTTGGTACCATCAACCTGATTGGTACTATGCTACAGGGGCAGCAGGGTGCCACTGCGTCATCCTGCCTCAGTTTAATACGGTTGGCATTCGAATGTTAAATAAATATACTGACGATTATAGAGACGACCAGTTTGCATTTAACAGTTTGTTGTTACAATGTCTAACTGAGTAACTAAGGAATGGTTAAACTAACGGGCAGATTAGTTCAATCAAGCCACTCTAATTTTTGAACACTTAACCTTAAGTTTACGTATAAAGGAAAAGAAGTCGAGGGGAGTGGGAAATGATGAAAGTGGTCATTATCGTTATTGTATTTGGACTGATATTTGCAGCATGTAGTAGTTCAGATGAAACAAGTAAAATCATCACTGATTTCATAACCAAACCAACGATTAATACAGTAACCAAACATGAGTTAAATTCCGGGCAGGTCATCTACAATCATAACTATGACAACATGGATCGTGGGAATCATGATTTAGAAGGTCAGGTTGTGATTGATTTGAAGTATTACAATGAACATGCGATTAGTCGCGGTGATATCGTATACTTTACAAATCCTGAAACTAAAAAGAATCTTGGTGAGTACAGTATTTCTAGAGTAATCGGGTTACCTGGTGAAAAAGTAAAGATTGAAAAAGGACAAATCTATATTAACGGGAAATTGCTTGATGCTTTTTACGGAAGAGCACATCGACTGGGTGCTGATCTCGATAGTTTGAAAAAAGCTTTAGAGCGTGTTGACTTAGAAGATTACATACGAAAAAACATTGAAAACAATGTGGATTATTTTCAACAACTGAGCATGGAGGAAATCGAGATCCCCGAAGACAGCGCTTATCTTGTAGGCGATGATTGGTTACGCGGCAATGATAGCAAATTGTTCGGCCCATTACCCACAGATAAAATTGAGGGGAAAGTGGTGGGGGTGATCGGCAGCCCGTAAAGCTAACGGGACACGATAGCATAACGATTAATCAAATTGCGGCAGAAGCGAATGTCAATCGAGGAACGGTGTATCTGCATTTCGATGCCGTATCCGCCATCCGTCATGGTTGAACAATTTTGGAATTTGCTGAACCGAGTTGTCGAAGGACACGAACATCGTTCCATTGGAAGTCGCTAATTTGGCGGCTTTTTTTGTGTTTTCTTATGTTTGAGAGGATAGGAGGTGATAATTGATATGTCAAATTAGGTTATTAGGAAACTTTGTCGAGGGACAAGAACATATTCCCATTGAAGTCGCTATTAGAGCGTTTTTTTATCCGATCTACAGCAAAGGCCGAGGAGTATTGGAGAACGTTTCCGGATATTTATTGTTAAAAAGGGGATTAACAGTAGAGTCTTACTGGAGCAAGTGTTCCCGACATATGAGCAGGTATTCTACAATGTGTTTTCGGCAACGTCATTGACGGTACTGGCCCGTTGTTTAGAAGGAGATGCCGAAGATTGGAACGAAGTCATTCAAGGAAGCGCAGGAAGATCCCACTCCAAACGTTGGGCAAATGAAAAAGCTAGGAAACTGGAGGAAGTGTTGGATCACTGGAAAGAAGCTCGGCGTAGTCCGTCTCAAAGCAAGGCATTGCCCGGGATGGTATCTTTATTGCTGACAATGATCCGGCAGCTGGACGAGTTGAAAAAGCAAATGGAGGACATGGCGGCAAATCTGCCCGAAGTTGAACTTGTGAAAAGCATTCCGGGAATCGGAACGAAACTGGCCGCAGCCATTGTAGCTGAAGTGTGTGATGTCAAGCAGTTTAGCGATGCAAAGCAACTCGTGGCGTATGCGGGTCTTGACCCAGGGATTTTCAGTTCAGGGAAGTTTACAGCAAAAAAACTAATCATCATGCTGCTACAAAACGCTGTGAAGATATTGAATTTGAACAACAACGGATAATGTTTGGGGAAAGTGGTGGGGGTGATCGGTAGCCCGTTAAGACTAATCATGTGACACAATCTTGTCGAGGGACAAGAACATGGTCCCATTGATAATCGCTATTTTAGCGACTTTTTGGTTTTATCGGTACAAGTTCTTGTCCCGAGTCAAGGACAAGAACTTGTACCGATTGCCGTAAAGGACAAAAACATGATCCGATTACCGATTAGATAAGTATCTAAATATGCTACCATGCAATTTCATTGATCATCAATTTTACGCTGGAAGAAACAACATGTGTGGAAGAAGCCCTGAAAAAGACGAATCTGTCCCACTATATTTTCTGCTCGTTTATTTGGGCGCATGGAAAAGCAACTACAATGCCGGTCATTGAAGAACAGTCTAAATTCCCATTAGAGGAATATGGGATTCAGAAAGCGAAAAGCGAGGAATACCTGCATAACCTTTTACCGACAGGAGAGTTTCCCGGAGACCGTTATCATGCCAGGCCAGATTTCAGGTCCAGGGTGGGTAATTATGAATCCAACGGCCAATCATGATTACTGGATATTTGACAAGATTAGGCGCGGACAAGAAATTGCGCTTCCGAATTTTGGTATGGAGACCTTGCATCATGTACATGCAGACGATGTGTCGCAGGTTTTCTTTAAAGCCATCACGCGTCGGAAAGCAGCCTTAGGCGAGAGTTTCCATGCAGTAGGCGCAGAATCGATTACTTTGCTGGGGTATGCGCAAGCGATGTACCGTTATTTCGGGCAGGAGGAAAACATCAAATTTCTTCCGTGGGACGAATGGTGCAGCTATACCAACGACAAGGAATATATTGATCATACCTACTATCACATCGTCCGAAGCGGTTATTTTAGTATTGAAAAAGGAAAACGCCTGCTTGAATATTATCCAAGACATACGCTTTTGAAAACTGTGGAAGAAAGTGTTGCCTATATGGTTGAACAGAAGTGGTTTGAAATGTAAGTGTATGATGGGGTCTATTGTCGGATATCAATTCCTAAGTGTGGTGGGGAACAAACAATTGTTCAATTAGTTGAATGGAGAGGCAATAAAATAAAGGAGCAGTCTACCAGTGATACTTGCTTTGACAGTATCAACTCAAGCATCATTTCCACTTGTTCTTCCAAGACATTTGGAGGGTATGGCATCTCATTTACACTACGCTGGCGAGTATTGGGATGATACGAGTAATATGTCGGGTGACAAAAACCTAGTAACATTAGAAGCCGTGGATTATGCGGCTTTTTATATTTATGTTTTCAAGTTCTTGTCAAAACACAATGACAAGAACAATTGTTACATTCCCGATATGATTTCATCGACGGCGGTAGACGCCCTTATATTAAACTAACGGGCAGTTTAGTGGTACAGCAAATAAGTGAAACCGTTTTAACTGGAACTTATAACTTGTCCCCAGCGTCATATTATTTAGAACAATATTATAGAGGAGGACTTAATGAAAAAACAATATGTGTTGATATTGATTATGATTTTAACTTTGGTCGGATGCAATATTAAATCAATTTCGCTTACTGGGGAGAGTGAAAGTTGGAGTGGCGAATACACAGCAAACATCACTGGAGATAAGGAAAGTGGAAAGTTCATTTTTGGTTATAAAAATGCAACGGGCAAAGAACTAAATAATTTAGAAATTACCATTAATGATGGGAAACAAGTACTTAAAGAGGGGAACTACAAAGGAGCAATAATTGAAATGCCTTCTAGTTGTTCAGGCTGTGCAGTAACGAACGAAACTATGCCTATTAAAGTAGAAATTAAATGGGATGACAAAGAAGAAACTTTTCACTTAAAAACAAAAGACCAATAGAGAAATCAAAGGATCCTTTATAGTCATATTTATCCTTGGGACGAATCGAAGGGATTGAAGTCGGAGACTATGACGAGAACTTGTACCGATTGCCGTAATGGACAAGTATCTAACTATATTTCCATGCAATTTCATTAAGTTAACGGTCAGGATAGTTATAGCAATTCATGAGAAACCGGGCATGCTGTTGGATGATACAATATACATAGAGGAGGATGCATATGGAACGTGTAATCCTGATGATGAATGTGCGAGAAAACCAGGGAGGAGAGTCAGTCGCATGGCAAAGATTGTTTTTGCGTTGAACCAGTCTCTGGACGGGTTCGTCGACCATATGGCATTTCAGCCCGACCCCGTGCTATTCCGTCATTTCATCGAAGACGTGCGCGGTCTGACGGGTATCCTGTACGGGCGCCGCATGTACGAGACCATGCGATATTGGGATGGAGACCATTTTGAATGGGATGCGCCGGAAAGGGAATACGCAGCGGCGTGGCAAAGCAAACCGAAGTGGGTAGTGTCGAGGACGTTAAAGTCCGTCGGTCCGAACGCTTCTCTGATCGAGGGTGACCTCGCAGCGGCCATACGTGGGCTAAAGGCTCAGCATGAAGGGAAGATTGAAGTTGCCGGGCCGGAGTTGGCCCACAGTCTAACGGAGCTCGGTCTAGTTGATGAGTATCGACTCTATCTCCATCCAGTCGTGCTGGGTCACGGCAAGCCATTCTTCGGCGGTCCGCGGCCGCCGCTGCACCTCGTGGCAAGCGATCGAATTGGCGAGCAGGTGATCAAGTTGACCTACGTTCCAGCTTAGTTTTGCGGTTGACCCAGCGACCTAAAGGGGCGAAAGTTCAATAAAACAGCGTAGTAAGTGCTGCATAAATTGCAAGACGACAAGAACATACTCGCTTAATAGGCATTTCGGAAACGTGGATTGTTCTTATCTTTATATTAATCACCTGTAACAGAAGAAGGGGGCGCATCTGTTGCTCGCCCGGCCTTAAATCCGGAAGCGAGCAGCAGGACCAAAAATCCCACGGCGACGCCCCACAAAATCAAGGCGTTTGAGCCAACTGCGTCCAGTCCGCCGAAGTACATTACTTCCCGTAACCCTCCTGCCGCGAACCGCAGTGGCGTCCACGAATAGATCCATTCTCGCGTCGTCTGCGACAAGAACTCCGGAGCCATGTTCAACAGCGGTATGGAGAAGAACATCAGAAGTACGAGCAGCGGTATTGCCCGGAATCCGATCCAATTTAGCAAGGAAGATTGCAACAAGAAGAACGCCGATCCAGCCAACCATAAGAACAACCACGTCTCCCCCGCGTTCGCCAGTTCCATGCCGTACCACGACGAAGCCATCCATATGGTGAAGCACGAGGCTATGCCGACGATCGCAAGCCCCCCGATAGCTTGCAGCGCGCTGACGGTCCATCTCCTTGAACCCGCGGCGACCGCCTTCTGGCTAGCCAGGAACAAGACGACTCCGGTCACCATGCTGCCGATCCAAATAATCTGGGTAAACAAACCCGGCGCATTCCCCGACGCATTATTCGCTCCCGGTGGATGCACGACTTCCTCCTGAACGTTCACCGGTGTCATTAAATCTTTAGCCGATTGAACTGGAATCTGCTCCGTTTGCTGTCCGATCTGCCCAAGCAGCTGCTGCAACAGTTCCCCGTTGATCATTTTCAACGCTTGTCCCATTGCCTGTCTTACGACCATCGAGGCTTGGGTGTTCATACCCTCGTTGGAGATGATTTTCACATTAGGGTGAATCGGCGAGTGAGTTGCTAACGAGAGTAAACCGCTGCTCAGATCCGCCGGAATCACCATCGCTCCGTAATATTCGCGTTTATCCAGTCCTTCCCGAGCCTTTTGCTCGGAATCCACGACATGCCAGACGAAGGGCATTGCCGGGTTCGACAACAACTTATCCTGGATCATTTCCCCTACCGCAAACGTTCCTCCAGTCGACATCTCCGTCGGCTGGTCCAGGATAACGAGGGCCACCGGGAGCTCCTTTGGCTTCGATCCTAGCACCGATCCCATCATCGCTAACCCGAATACGGTCAACACGATCAGGACGAGCACCATTCCCAGCCACATCATTTTTTGTGTCAGCATTTTCATGATCCTTTACTCCTCATTTCTTTATAATGAACAGATTGTTGATTATCAACCGCAATGTTCATTTGTGAAAGGTTCACCATAAATATGGCTGCACCACACGGTCACTTCATTGCAATGAATAAAAATAGCGTTGCAGCAACGCTTCTGTATCCATTTGATTACACGATTTATCACTCAAGTACATTCGTGAAGCGAAAGACATCACCGTACTTAAATTCGGCGATGTCTTTCTTCCGATTCAGTTACACAAACTTCAAAATCTACTGTTTGAATTTTTTCGTTTTTCTGCCGGCAGTATGGCCTCGATTACGTCCCAATGCTCAGCGATCTTTCCATCCTCTACGCGGAACAAATCGTAGAAAGCAGTATGTTGACCATCAAATAGACCTTCACTTACTGTAAGAACAAAATTGCCTTGTCCGATTACTTGATGGACATGAGTATATTCAAACTCAATATTTTTCTCCTTCAGAGCCTGCAAAGCAGCGTGAAGACCGGAAAGACCGTCTGCAATATGCGGACTATGCTGAATGTAGTTATCTCCATCAAAGTAAGAGGCAAGCAGGTCAGGGTTCTTCCCGAGCAAGATGTTCTCAACATAGCTTTTGACAAATGCTTTGTTGGCATCCGTCTTGTCGATATCCTTAATCGTAATCGGTCCGTCAATCATCGTATGTTTGCTTGGTGTCTTCTCCACCATCTCTTGCAAATTGTCCCAATGTTCAACGATTAGTCCATTCTCAAAACGGAAGATATCATATACGATTTTAGGGCCGTGAAAATCATATACAGAATGAAGAGCAACATAATTTCCGTCGACTAAAATCCGCTTAATGCTTACCTTAGTACCAATCTCCTTTAAATGATCAAGTGCGCCAAGCATGGCTTCACGACCATCGAGTAAGGCCTGATTGTGCTGAATATATTGATCTGGATGAACGTAAGCCGTAATCGCTTCGGGGTTGCCGCTCTCAAAACTTTCCAGTACGGCGACTGCCTTACGAACAAGCTCATTTTGATGATTGGATGTCATTGAAATATCCTCCTTGGATTTTTTTAGTCATTAGATAAATAATGAACAATATGTTGTTTATTTATCTAATGCTCATTATAATAGAGGTTAATATAACGCTCAATATTCAATATTTTTAGTTTTGAAGTATAACAGACAACTCATAAAACTTTGTCGCTTAACTACCTAAAAATAATTTAGGGGGAACGAAAACAATGAACAAGAAAACCGACCTAAGAATACTGCGCACGAAACAATCGATTCGAAAAGCGTTTTATGAGCTTATTCGGGAAAAGGGATATGAAGCGATAACGATCCAGGATATTGCCGATCGGGCTATGATCAATCGAAACACTTTTTATCTCCACTACCAAAATAAACCTGATTTATTAGATACATGTATGAATGAATTGTTGAGTGAATTAAAGGATGCGGTCGTTCTTTGTCCCATCAGCATGAATCCTTTCAGTATTTCTCTACTCGAAACAGTCATGCAAACGGTACTGAAACATATTTCCCTAAATATGACCTTTTATCATTCCATGTTAATTGAAGAGAATAGAATCTATCAGTTTCAAGCGAAAATGGAGAATATCATTAAAGAGAAATTAATGGAGGGGTGGAAACCTGCTCAGGGAAACTCCCCATTAGCGATATCCAAGGAATTGCTGCTCGAATACCTCGGATCGTCTTTCATGGGGATTGTAATTTGGTGGATTAAAAACGATAAGCCCCTTCCTGCAGATGAAGTTTCATCTCAGTTTAGTAGAATCGTTGCCTACGGGCATTTAAGAGCTGCCGGCATCGCCGTCGAGGAATAAAATTAGCGAGGGTAGAAGGAGCATGTTCAGCGCTGGGACGTCTTTTTTAGAACCATGGTAACTTTCTAAGTTGGAGGTTTTTGATCCTGCCGATAAGGCCATTGCAACGCCGATTTATATTGAAGAGGTCTATTTTAATGACATACCATCAAAACTAAGATAGCCATAACGTAGAGGGATTTAAGGAATCAAGTTTTATCCCAACATGAGGATAAGAACTTGATTCCATTGACATAAAGGACGGTGCTTGTTCAATCATCTACAGACCTTGCCTTAGCTGGGTAAGGGGGAGGCAGTTACACACCTCAAACGAATTACTAATCCGTAATGTTTCCGCACCAGCGAGTGATTCCTTCATTTATGGTTTGCATTGGATTCGGATCGGATAGAGGAATCGCCCAGGCAATATGTCCATCCGGCCGAATAAGCGCCGTGTGAACGTCGTTCCAATCCGCGTCAGCCTCAGCCAAAGAGGCATGTACAACTTGAAGATGGCTATACGTTTCCCATTGGCCGCTATTCTGTTCATTAGAATGGAAATGCAACAGAAGAAAAGTACCTTTGTGCAGGAGCGGATAGGAGTTCACCAATTGCCCGTCTTTCAGCTTTAAGCTGAGATCCTTGAACCGTTTCCCGTTTAAAGGATGGGGAGGCGCTTCGGCGTCGGGTGCATAATGTACATCCATTGCGGAAATTTGTGCAGCGATTTGATAATTAGCCTCCGGTATTTGAATCAGATCAGCCAGCATGCTTCGCAGTTCCGTGATGGGAGGAGTCACGTCCAGAAGCAGGGTTTGGACCTCGGTATTCCGGAGCAAGGCCGTATTCCATGGAAAACGTTCGGCATGATAACTATCCAATAACCAGTCCGGGGCCCAGCCTTTGATTGCTCCTGCAAGCTTCCAGCCTAAGTTCATCGCTTCTTGTAAGCCGACGTTCATTCCCTGTCCACCAGCGGGAAAATGAATGTGCGCCGAATCTCCCGCCAAGAACAATCGAACATTCCGATAGCGTCCCGCTTGCCGCGTAGCATTTCCGAAACGGGACATCCATTTCACATCGTTCAATCCCAAGTCGCTTCCGGTCGTACGGATGAGCGATGAACGAAACTCTTCCAATGTAACGGTCTCATCCTTAGAGATGTTACGTCTCTCCATATCGATCATCAAGACTCGATAGATATGATTATTGATTGGCATGATGCTGACCAATCCTTTTTCTGTAATCCGGGATATGACACTCATAGGAGCTAAATCAGATAGAACGGCATCGCCCAGAATAGCCGTGAAGGTCGCATCTGTACCTTCGAATGATATATTTGCATGTTTGCGAACCAAACTTCTAGCTCCATCCGTACCTACCACATAAGCTGATCTTAACGTTGTTTCTCCATGAGGTCCCGCGATCTTAACGTCAACCCCATCCTCATCCTGGTGCACAGATAGAGCCTCAATCTCTCTCCAGACCTCTGCGCCAAGGCTAAGCGCCCATTCCTCCAGCACCTTCTCCGTCTCACTCTGCGGTAAAAAGAGGGTGTGATTGGAAGAAGAATCCAACAGCGAGAAATCCAAAGGGGTTTCTAATCCGGCAAAATGTCCTCTCGAAAGTAAGCGGCCTTGACTGATTAATTGTGATTTCACTCCACGCATATCTAATATTTCAAGGGTTCGTGGATGTACGGTAAGCGCACGTGAATATGGAGTTGTCTCTTTTAATCGCTCAATAACGCAGACCTTTACACCGGCTAATGCCAATTCTCCAGCCAACATCATGCCGACAGGTCCGCCACCGATAAGGATGACTTCATATTTCATATAAATAACCTCTTTTCTTAAATATTATGGGAAGATCACGATAGCGTCTATTTCGATAAGCCATTCAGGATCGGCTAGTGCTTGAACGCCTATATAGGTTCTTGCTGTCTTCGGCCAGTTAGGGCCAAACACATGAAATCCGGCGTCAAAAATAATCGAAATCAGTTCCGGGTTGTGGTTTACCACAAAAATATTCATTTTTGCAATGTACAATGGATCCGCCCGCGCGGCTTCCAATGCATACTTAAGATTGGTAAACACTTGAATTGCTTGCGCGTAATAGTCCCCTGAACCGACCAATGCTCCCGTTTCATCTACAGAAACCTGACCTGAAATGAAGGCCAGTTTAGAGGCAGTAGTTACCACGACATGAGAAATTACAGATGTAACCTTATCCGTCAATGTCTTCGGATTCACGATTTCCATAGGCAGGTATGTTCCTCCTTCATTAAATATTGTTTCGTTAGAATCTTTTTTTATTGTTTGTTAAAAAGAGAGTGACAAAAGTTATATATAATTATTGTTTCATGAGAAACAATATTATTGTACTTGGTCACTCTTTATTCTGTCAACCCCAAGCTCAATATGAGTATGCCCGTTTGTTTCTCAGAGAACAATCTATGATATAATAAAACAAATAAGTCGAGGAGCCAGCATAATCATGGATACTGCCAGTAAGAACAAAACCGCCATTCATGAATTTTTCGTTCAGTTTCTTGAGCAAAAAGAGCAATATGAAACCCGAATAACTGCCACATACCTGGAGGATATCCGGAAGCATATTGAATCGGAATTCAGCTTGAATATGACGGAACTGCACACCATTGCGTGCATCGGAGAGCAGGAGCCGATCAATCTCACTTCCATCGCGGAGAGAATGAATTTAAGTAAAGGAAATATCTCCAAGATCGCAAATAAATTACTAAGGGCAGGTTGGGTGCGAAAAGCCCAGCTTAACGATAACAAAAAGGAAGTGTATTTTCGGCTAACGCCTGTCGGCAAAAAGCTATTTGCTGCTCATCATGAGCTTCACGCGAAGGAAAGGCAAAGAATGTACGGATTTTTGGAAAGATACAGCGAAAGCGAGCTTGAATTTATCAAACGGCTGTTTGGAGATATGGTTGACTTCTATCGCTAAACGTACCTCAACAAACCGTACATGAATACGCCGCCTTTTAGAAGGCAAGAAGCGATCCGGCCAAACGAGGCGGGAGATGGAGCCTCCGCCTTCAAAGGATCCCCGATCCGAATAGATGGGGGAATGGTACCGACAATCTTTTAATTTTTTGCGTGCTGATCAGAAAAAGAGAGTGAGCTCCCTCACAGGCATTGGGCCGGCGGGGGAGCTCGCTGTCTTTCTCTAGAGCTTTATTTGGATTCAATTCGACCAATTGAATGGGTCGTCTCGGACAAAGTCTGTTTCACTGCCGACCAGTTGGTCTGCTCAATATCGAGTACATGTCGAAGGTAAGCCCATGTAACCTTCTGGATCAGGGCAACTCGTTCTGGGTTTTCGTCTGTTGTTTCTTTAACCTCGTAACCAGCGATCCCTCCAAGTGAGTGTTCTGCACCAAAAAGGGTGAGCAGGCTCTCGGCTCCCGGGCTGAGGAAGTAAGGGTCGGTCATCCAATCCGGCCCGCGAACGGTCAGCTGATATTTGTTAGGAGTGTCGTCCTGATCCCCGACGACCACGAGGGTGGGCTTGGTCATGTGCTCGAAGCTCACGTTCAGATGCGGCATCTTCTCGGCCGCGAACGGTGTCAGGCTGTCCCCACCTTGCCCAGCGGTGGCGAATAGCACGCCTGCTTTGATGCGCGAGTCGGACAGGTCCTCTTCCTTCTTAGTCTCGGGGTTGAGGACTCGCAATCCTAACAGGTTGCCCGCCGTCTGGCCGCCGAAGGAGTGTCCAGCTGTGGCGATGCGGCTTCGGTCAAGGCGCCCGCTGAGGCCGGGAACGGCAGATTCCAGGAAATCAAGCTGATCAAGGATGCGTTTCATGTCTTCCACTCGGAAAGGCCATATCCGTGGTGTGCGGGGATCGTCCTGAGGGAGACCCAATGTCCTTGAGTCGAGATGGGTAGGTTGAATGACTACGAAGCCGTGTGCAGCCCAGAAGTCAACCAAGGGGCCGTAACCCTCCAACGATGAGCCAGAACCGTGTGAGAAAACAATAATAGGTAAGTTACGACCGGTCGTCGGCGCGCAGACTCTCACTTGCAGATTCTCGCCACGGCCTGGGGCTGAAAGCACTATCGGCTTCACCGAGACGACTGGAGAGGGTGCGGTAATCTTTAGTTCCATAATTAATGTTCCTGCCCTTCTTAAGATAGATTTTTGCCGGGAGTTTTCTCCCTGTCAGATCCCATAATAAAAGTTGGAGTCGAATCCAAGTCGAGGGGCGATAACAAAAAAGTTGATTAAGGATAAATGATGGAAATAAGTTTGACTTGGAGTATGCTCCAAGATGTATAATGCTCAAAACGGCAATTTAGGGAGGAGACATAATGGAAGAACAAACTTTTACGATCAAGCAAGTCGCCGAGCAAACCGGTATTTCCGAGGATACAATCCGCTATTACGAAAAGATCATGCTGCTGCCTCAGGCAGAACGGAAGGAAAACAGGCATCGCTTTTATCGAAAAGAGGACATTTATAGGATCAAGCAAATAACCTGCCTCAAAAAAACGGGAATGTCGCTCGAGGCTATGCGGCCATTTTTGGCTGCCTCAGTCGACTCCGATTCCGTTAATTATCCTGAACTGGTGGATCAATTAAGAAGTCAACGTGAACATATTATGATTCAAATTTCCTCGCTTCAGCAGATCGTTGATTTTATTGACATAAAGCTGAAAGAAGGTAGGCCCCAATAATTAAAGCTCGATGCGGGCTTTTTTATACACGAGTTGTAATCAATGTAGTTACAACTGTAGCGGTTACAACAAATCAAATATTGGAGGTAAAATGATGAAAATTTTAGTTGCAGGTGCAACATGAAAATTTGAACATTATTGTATCCGATACGATTTACGTCCAGGAGAAACCATCATCATCGTCACTAATAGCGGAATAAATGCGGTTCCGATTGAAGTTGCATTGGAGTGTAAGAAACGCGGTCTGCATGTGTCTGCCTTGACGAACCTTAAACAAATCGGAAGAGCGTTCCCGACATTCGAGCGGTATGCGACTTTTCGAGGTGGCGGATCCCTGCATAAGCTCTATTTCCTCCGTAACGTTAATCCCGGCGCTAAGTTCCACGATCCCCGGAATGTTCCTTTTAAAGTCATGTGCGCGCTTTATTGCACTTTCTTTTACTTCAATAGAAACATCGGGCTTGAATTTCAATAGCACGATATGCTCAAACATCTTACTCCCTCCAAGGTTTCTGTTTATTTTTGACTTTGGAGCTGCTTCAATTGGGAGAGCTCCTTCATCCATTTCACGAAATTGTCGGTTACAAGATCAAGGTACTGAATGGTAGGTTCATCGGTCAGCTCACCCTTCTCATCAAGCTTCTCATGAACAAGACCAATGTACATTTCATTTCCAGGCAACAGCGGTGAGGAAATACCGAATGCGAACAGAATGTCACGCAGATGGCCCTGCGCTTTGAACGATCCCAACAATCCCATGGAAGATCCGACGATCCATGAGGGCTTACCGATCATGACTCGATCCACGCGGGATAACCAGTCAATCGCGTTCGCCATGTCGCCGGGAATGGTCGAATTATATTCCGGAGTGATCCATAACACCGCGTCGGCAGCAGCGACTTTCGCCTTAAAATCGATAACCGGCTGCGGTGGAACGGACTCGATATCCTGATCGTAAAAGGGGAGATCCCGAATGTTCAGCACATCCAACTGAAAAAGATGCTGATAACGGTTTTGAATATAACGGGCTAACTTCAGGTTGTATGAATCTTTGCGAATGCTTCCGACTATGACGGCTACTTTCATTTTCATCACCTCAATGATAGGGTCTGAATGGAGTTGAACAGGTGGGGCCGATCATCACTGTCTATCCATTCTTGCTATTCCTCCTAAGGAGGACATAAACTAGTCTAAATGGACCCGAAGAGGCTAGGAAGAGATCTAGTTATCGTAGGATTGGGAATCCTACGTTCATGAATGGGTAGGAGGCATGGAGAACATGGCAAACAGATTCGACCGTTATGAGGAATAGTCCCGTTTTTTGCGTTCGCGCCGTGAACGAATAACCCCAGAGCAAGCAGGGTTGCCGGATTCCGGACGCAGACGAACACCCGGACTTCGCCGCAGCGAGGTAGCTCTGCTGGCAGACGTGGGATTGGATTGGTACACCTATTTGGAACAAGGGCGTCATATCAACGTATCCGCTGAGGTCCTTGATCGAATAGCGAAAGTGCTTCGGTTAGATGAATCGGAACGCAGGCATCTGTACCATCTGGCCCGTAAGCAATTTCCCTTAACCGGTACAAAGCAACACTCTAAGGTAACTCCGGAACTTCAACGTTTTTTGGATAGCCAGAACCTTTCCCCAACGAATGTCATGGATGCGCGCATGAACATCATTGCCTGGAATGAAGCCTACTGCGCATTGAATGGGAATCTCGCGGTTATGTCGGATCGGGAGAGGAATTTGGTCTGGATGACGTTTACTTCTCCCCGTTTCCGCTATGTAAAGGGCGACCAATGGGAACAGCATGCTCGGCGAATCGTTGCTAATTTCCATGCCGGGTATGCGCGTCACGTCGACGATCCTTGGTGGTCCGAGCATTTCGAGGCGCTTTCACAGGCTAGCAGGGAGTTTCGAGAATTTTGGGATTCCCACGAGGTTCTCGATGCTATTGATGCTCCTAAGACGCTGCATTGTCCGAATCTCGGGATCTTGAATTTTGATCTTGTTTCGTTTCATTACTTGAACGATTCTAATTTGACCGTTTCCATTCATGTTCCTCATCCAGATGGCACGGTGGATAAGATGCAGCAACTGTTAATTGATTATCAGAGCCAGCATGCAGAGCAGCTTGAATCTTCTCCAACAGTTTAGTATAAGAAGGCAACTCATAAATGGGTTAAACTTAACGGGTACAAGAACTCAATAAATACAACACGAGAGGTTACAGTGGATCGATCGGCGGCCTCGCTCTGCTTATGGGCAGGATAACTTGATCTAGTTGCTGTTGCCTCATTTTGAGGTGAGACATGAAGCAGCTTAGTATCCATTCGGTTTGAAAAAAAGTCGAGTCTGTGCTATTATCAGAAAAATCCAAATATAGCGAAGAAGAGAAGGCTATGCAATAGCGTTTATGTCCAGAGAGCAGAGGGATTGCTGGAACCTCCGTCGTAACGCATGTATAGTGTCGTCTCGGAGCTGTTGACCGAACGCGGAAGGCGTGATTGAACGCCCGCAAGTAGGATCAACCGGCCTGGCATCCGTTAACATGCTGCAGGTAAAGCATCAGCTTTACCTCATGAGACTGCAATTGCGAGGTTGCAGTAAACTTGGGTGGTACCGCGATTCCCCTTTCGTCCCAAGGCTTCTAGCAGCTGCTATGAGCCTTGGGAAGGAAGGGGTTATTTGTTTAATACCAGCAGGCGATGAAGAGAAAGCCAGCAAAGGCGCTTATGCCCAGAGAGCAGAGGAAACGCTGAAACCTTTGCCTTAACCCTTTGTATGGTGTCGTCCCGGAGCTGTTAACCGAAAGCGGCTGGACTCATTCCATGCCCGCAAGTAGACTTAACCGAAATGGTGCTCGTTAACGCACCGCAGGTAAGGCATCGGCCTTACCTCATGAGGCTGCATTCGCAAGGGTGGCAGCGAACTTGGGTGGTACCGCGAAAAAATCCCCTTTCGTCCCTGTATGAGCTTGACTGGATCGCTGTCAGTTTGCTCAGGAGGAGAGGGGATTTTATTTTGCAAAGGAGGCTGCCCAATGGAACAGCGATTAGGAATGACGAATGAAACAACGACGCCATCAGAGGAATATATCACCGGTTCGGAGGTGCTTTTGCGCGACTTGCTGCAGGAAGGCGTAGAGTGCGTATTCGGCTATCCGGGAGGTAATGTGCTCTATATTTACGACGCGATGGTACATCAGCCTGAATTCAAGCATATCTTGACCCGGCACGAACAAGGCGCGATTCACGCGGCGGACGGCTATGCTAGGTCGACGGGGAAGGTTGGGGTATGCATCGCGACATCCGGTCCAGGAGCAACAAATTTGGTGACCGGCATCGCAACCGCCTATATGGATTCGGTGCCGCTGGTAGTCATAACGGGGAACGTATCTACGACTGTCATGGGCATGGATGCTTTTCAGGAAGCGGACATTATTAGCATCACGATGCCGATTACGAAGCACAGCTACATGGTTCGCGATGTACAAGACCTTCCTCGCATCATCCATGAAGCGTTCTACATTGCAAATACGGGCCGCAAAGGCCCTGTCTTGATCGATATTCCAAAAGACGTGACCAACCAGCGGATGGCGTATCGTCCAGCGGACACGGTTCAGTTGCGCGGATACCATGGAGCCCCGGAACCGAATCCGGCAAAAATGGATGCGCTGCTTCAGGCGATTGCAGAAGCGCGCAAGCCGGTTATTATCGCGGGCGGCGGCGTTGTCTATGCGAACTCCTCGCAGGAGTTGATCAAATTCGTCCACACTACCCGGATTCCGGTCGCGACGACCCTGCTTGGCCTCGGCGGGTTTCCGAGCGATGACGATTTGTGGCTGGGCATGCTCGGACATCATGGCGTATATGCTGCGAACATGGCGGTGCAGAATGCGGATCTCATTATTTCGATCGGCTCGCGTTTCGATGATCGGGTCACGATGAGACTGGACGGATTTGCGCCTCAGGCCAAACGTATCGCCCATATCGATATCGATCCGGCGGAAATCGGCAAGAACGTCAAGACAGATCTCGCGTGCATCGGCGATATTAAAAACGTGCTGGCTTATGCGAACACGAAAGCGCAAGCAGCCCAGACGGTCACCTGGCTCGAGCAGCTTCAAGAGTATAAGGTGCAGCATCCGCTTCGGTATACCGATTCGGATACCGTCATTAAACCGCAATATGTGCTCGAAATGATTAGCGAGACGACGCAAGGTGATGCGATCATCACCACCGATGTAGGCCAGCACCAAATGTGGACCGCTCAGTTTTACCGCTTCAAGCATCCTCGCTCGCTCATCACGTCGGGCGGACTTGGCACGATGGGCTTTGGCTTTCCGGCAGCGATCGGCGCTCAAGTCGGAAATCCAGATCGTCTCGTCGTCTCGATCAACGGCGACGGGGGCATGCAGATGTGCGCGCAGGAGATGGCGATTTGCGCGATTCATCAGATTCCGGTCAAGATCGTGGTCTTGAACAACCAGGTGCTCGGCATGGTTAAGCAGCAGCAGGAATTGATGTACGAACGACGCTACAGCCAGATTGATCTTTCGGGCAGTCCGGACTTCGTCAAGCTTGCCGAAGCATACGGAGTCAAGGGATTAAGGGCAACGAACAAGGCTGAAGCCACCAAGGTCTGGCTTGAGGCGCTGCAGACGACAGGACCTGTGCTCGTCGAGTTCGTCATCCCAACCAATGAGAACGTGTACCCAATGGTGCTTGCCGGCACGCCGCTGGACAAAATGATTCTAGGGTACGGCGAATAATTGCGCTGAAGAGAGTCGTTACGCCTCCGGACCGCTCCCGCGGTGCTCAGGCATGGAACGCGGTGGGGTTTGGCTGGTCCAGCACCGAAACTGCGAAGTACTATGGGGTAAATCTTATTCTGTTGAAGATAAGTGCTAACTCATTAAGTTAACGGGGATGATAGCTCGGAAACATACGGCAGCCGGCAAGACGATCGGCTGCCGTTTCCGTTGAAGTGACAGGGAGGATAGCGAAGTAGCGATTCGTTCGGTAACTTGAGGGAAAACCTGGGGCGTGAAAGAGTTTGGACAGTTCAACTATAGTAATAGACCTCTGAAGGAAATACAAAGCGGACAAGAAATGGAAATAGCAAAGAGGGGAGGAGAACCCTCTTTTTTTTCATCGTTGTAAACTAGTGGGCATTTGCCCATTTTGCTTACCTGTAACTAGGCAGTTGCATAGGATAAAGGTCAATAAGAAAATCACTAGAAGGAGTATAAGTATGTACCCTAATTCAGGTTATCAGCATCCATGGCAGTATCCAATGCAATGCAATTGGTATAACAATTGGAATCCCCACTGGGAAGACGTCTAGCAATGTAGTCCACAACGGAATCGGATATGGACGCCTTCACTTATGAAATGGCTTGTAAAATACTAACGATTTTCCTTTCAATATTGGAATTGTTGTCGGGGGACAAGAACATGGTCCCTTTGAAAGTCGCTATTAGCGGCTTTTTTTGTTTTATCGGTACAAGTTCTTGTCCCGAACCAAGGACAAGAACTTGTACCGATTACCGATTAGAGAAGCATCTAACTATGTTTCCATGCAACTTCATTAAGCTAACGGGCAGTTTGCGTAATGGATGGTCATTATTATCAGGCAGATGGGGAATGTTACCTTTATAATAATGTGGAGGTATCAATCTGATATGAAGATGTTTTGTATGCTGCTTGTAGTGGGAATAGTTTGTTGCTATACTTCTCAAACACTTGACGCCACAGAGGGACCAGAAGTGTTTGATATTAAAAAAGGTGAGGTCGTACTTACCCTCCCCAATTCAAATTCTTTACAAAACCAAGTTAAAAACTGGTTGTCTTCATCTGTAAGCGGTATAGCAGGGGCATTAAGAATCGAACCAAGCGATGGCATAGCGATTAAGGTCCCGCTTACTCCTCCTTACATAGTTCAGAATAAATGGATAACGGGAACAGTTACGGAAGTCGTTATTTTTGTTGGGAAGATACAAGCTTATAATCCAACCATGCTGGTTTTTACTAAGGAAAAAAATGTTGTGGCTGTCAATATTCAAGGCGACACTTTAAAAACATTTCTTAAAGAAAACAATCTGTACAATTCAGAATTATATTTAGGTGACACTCCATTGCACTAACGGGACCCGTGCAATTTAACACAAAGAGAGCAAGATAAGCGATTGGCTGTTTTTTTATCGCAATTTAATCCAATTGGTCAATGAATATTTAACTAGGTTTAAGAAGTTAAAAGGATAAGGGGGAATGATGTGCCAAATGATTACGTATGGGGAATTTTCGTTGTTGCTGAAACAACTGCTTTACCAATAGGTTTATGCCACTCGTGAGTTAGCCGTGAATGAAATCAAGGGCTTGCCAAGAGACTACAATTATCAATTGCTTCGAATGCCTCTAAATCATAACTTCGCATATTACCACAAAAAGAGTGGTAAGTTGGTTGGGATGGATGCGGTTTATCATGAGCATTTTCATATCAAAGATGAAAGTGAAACCGATTGGTTGTTACGCTAACGGGATAGTTTACATTTTCAGATATAAAAAGGGTGAAGCCAGAGAAGAGAAGGAAATAATGGAGGGATACAAATGATAAACATAATTGAAGAGCTTAAGAAAATGTCCCAAAAAGAGGGTTTGAAAATAAAGACAATTTTCATCAGCTGCTGGAAAGATGTAAGGATATAACGTTGTCAAATGAAGATGTTGAATTTTTAATAGAACTATATTTTAAGGCTATAAATTTGTACATTCGCAACACAATATTGAAAGCGCTTGTGTTCTGTAAAAGATATTGATTTAAAGGAATTCTTCTTAAAAGCGTTTAAAAAAGAGCGCTACCTAGATATGAGATTGACTGCAATTCGAGGCTATGCAAAGTATGCGACTGAGAAAGAAGTAGAGAAACTGATGTCTATATTCGTAGAAATTCTGATGAAGCGTCCTGAAAGCACCCCTAATAACTTTCAAGAATATGAGCTGCTTCGTTCTGATTTTGGGCTGCCGTATTTAGTAAATCAATATGGATATGCATGTTTTATTCAGGCATATGAGCAGGAAGAAAAACAATATAATGCCATGCCAGATGCTTTCAAAGGACATTTTACTTTAAATGAAAGAGGGGATATTGTCCGACTTCGCTCAATAGGAGAAAGCAAGAAGACGCTTGATGAATAGGAGCAGAGGTAATTGAAGTTTGAAAGGAAGTGACACTAATGATAAAGCAACATCTGTTATTTAAATTCAACAGATTCTCAACAAATGAAGTTTTGACAGCATGGGAAAACGCAGATAAATCAAAAGATGTAATATTATTAGAATCCGCCAATTCGGATTGGTCAATAGAAGTAGACGGTATCCAAAATATCTCTGATCAAATGTTTGAACACTTTCTATCTAAAATTGATGTATTTGATAATGGAGTGCAGCTTTATTGTAAAGAGGTCTATGAAAACAGTAATTTTAAAATAGAAAATTTTATCGTGTCATTGCAGTGGATTTCATTACTTGAAAACTCTATTACAATGGAATATTGGGGAGATTATATGAACGTAGAGCTAAGATCCAACATAGAGTGTGACAATGGCATATGGAAGCAGAAAGACATCTATTATCAATAGTAGCAAGATGCTTATACATACATATCGGAGGACAAGAACATGATCCCATAGAAAGTCGCTAATTAGCGTCTTTTTTGTGAATTTTCATTATCACAACTTTTAGATGAAATAAAATTTCGAGAGGACGACAATGCAGCGCACTGCTGGTAGCGGTAGATTCATCTTGTTTTTTGCCGCCTTTGAGATTATGCTTTAATTAATTTTGCGGTGCTTGGGCGCCGCTGGCAGGCTGTTTTACTATTACAGACGATGAGGATGAGTAGATACACATATGTCAATTAATGATAATATTTTGATCAAGATCAGAGATATGAAGGACAGTCTGACACCTGTGGAGAAAATGCTCGCAGAGTACATTCTTGAAAATTTAGAGGAAATCCCTCATCTCTCGATCAAAAGCCTCGCTCAGCTGACCAAGACAAGTGATGCTTCCGTGCTCCGTTTCTGCAAGACAATGGGATACAGCGGCTACCGCAGCTTCATTGTCAGCATATCGGCTTCGCTCGGTTCTATGGATGAGGAGCAACGGCACCAGTATACGGATATTCAGCCCGGTGATGATCTGAACACGATTATCGCGAACATATCACATAATAATATCAAATCGATAGAAGATACACTGAGTGTAATTAACAAGGATGAGATTGATCGTGCGGTCAAGGTGCTGAGGCAGTGCAAGCGGATCGTATTTTTCGGTATTGGCGCTTCAGGGCTTGTGGGGATTGATGCGGAACAGAAGTTTACGAGAATCAACAAAATGTGCCATACCTATACGGACGGCCACAGCCAGCTGACAGCCGCGACACTGCTCGAGAAGCAGGATGTTGCTATTTTCATTTCCAATTCCGGGCAGACGGTGGACATTCTGGATTCACTTGAAATTGCCAAGAAGTCGGGAGCATGTATCATCGCCATCACAAAATACAACAAGAGCGAGCTTGCAGAGAAAGCCAATATCGTGCTCAGCATCTCGACGCCGGAGCTGACGATCCGGAGCGGCGCGATGGGCTCGCGCATCGCCATGTTGACGGTAATCGACATTTTATTTGCTGGCGTCGCCAGTGCAGATTACAGAAATGTTAAAAAATATCTAACAAGAACCCACAACATTATTACTAGCAAAAACCGCAAATAAATAGGAGAAACACCGGGAGGGGAATGATTCTGCCGGTGTTTTTTTATGTCTTTGTAAGAAATAAAAAATCAAAGTAATATTTTATCATAAAATTTTATTTCAAAAACTATTGACCAAATTGTGGATTCTCGCTAAGATGCAATTAAGAAATTCACATAACATGGATAGGGGGATAGCCATGGATGAGTATCTGGCGGGCCTGACGACAGAAGAGATCAATGAGGAGACTCAGATGATCGACGAGTTAACAACAGAACAAATGCTGCGTCTTATGAACGAGCAGGATGCCAAGGTGCCTGACGCCGTAAAAGCTGAAATACCGCGAATTATGAAAGCGGTTGATATTTTGCACCATGTGCTCAAAAACGGTGGTAGGATGTTTTACATAGGAGCTGGGACATCCGGCCGACTTGGTGTTCTTGATGCTTCGGAATGTCCTCCTACTTTTGGTACTGACCCGTTGCTGGTGCAGGGTCATATCGCCGGTGGCGATGTGGCGCTGAGGCTGGCAGTTGAAGGTTATGAAGATAACGCAGAGGAGGGGATAGCACTCATTGAACGCTGCGGCGTGACGGACAAGGATGCAGTGGTTGGCATCACAGCCAGCGGCAGTGCACAGTTTGTGATCGCAGGACTACGGAAGGCTGGAGAGATTGGAGCAGCCACCATCGGTGTGGTTAACAACAAGAACTCTAAGGTCGAGCCGGTCTGTGATGTGTGTATCGCTCCGGTCGTGGGGCCTGAGGTCATTATGGGATCAACCCGATTAAAGGCGGGCACGGCACAAAAGCTGGTTCTGAACATGCTGACAACCTGCACCATGGTAAAGCTCGGCAAGACCTACAACAACCTGATGGTTGATTTGAAGGCGAGCAATATCAAATTGTACGACCGCTCGGTACGAATCATTAGGGCAGCTACGGGGGTAGACGACAAAACAGCTATTGCTTATTTGGAAAGCGCTTCCATGAGCAGTAAGCTGGCCATCATGATGATCAAGACAGGCCTAGACGCCGAGAAGGCGAAGCAGGTACTGAACGAGAATGAAGGAAGCTTGAAGAAGGCTTTCGCACAACTGCAGAAATCGTAAATTTGTATATTCTAAGGGAGGTTTGTGATTTTATGAAAAAGAAATTGCGTGTGTTGGCACCTGTTCTTGCTTTATCTCTTGCATTATCGGCTTGCGGCGGCGGCAGCGAGCCGAAGGCCGCTGATCCGAACACCGGGTCAAACGGCGGCGGCTCAAAAGCCGAGGCCAAAGATACGATCACAGCCCTTCTTCCGCCAATCTCTCCTAACTTCCAAGACAACTTCGCTCAGATGGAAAAGGACTTTAATGCTCTTTATCCGAATTTGACCTTGAAAATCGAGCCCGCCAGCTGGGAGGATATGACTCAGAAGCTGGATACCCAGGTGAACGCAGGCAGCCCGCCTGACATCGCCTTCATCGGCTCCGGCGGTCTTTCCAAATATGTTGAGCAGGAAATGCTGATGGACATTAAGGATACCGCTACTCCTGAAATGCTTGAGGATTTTGATGCGGCTCCGCTGGAATATATGAAGCTTGGGGACGCCCTTTACGGCTTCCCGGGATATATGGAGGTTCATGCGATCGGCGGAAATAAGCAGTTCCTTGAAGAAGCCGGCATTGATTACAAAAAGGTTCAAAAAGAGGGATGGACCTATGAGGAATTCCGGGAGCAGATCAAGAAGGGTGTAGTCAAGGAAGGGGATAAAACATCCCGTTACGGCTTCGTATTCGCAACTTCTGGCGTTGCCTCCAAGGACTATCTGAACATTCTCATCAAGAACGCAGGCATGCCGCACGCTTTCGATAAAGATCTGAAGTATGCTTACACAAGCAAAAACTTCCTTGAAGTCCTGAAGGCGATCCGACAAATGATCGACGACGGCTCCATGCCGAAAGAGCTCAGCTCCGTGGATGCTGGCAAGCGCTGGAATATGTTCCTGACCGGTCAAACGATGATTACCGGTAAAGGTCTGGCTACGTTCGAGAACTCTGCGAACAAGAACAATGAGAAGATTAAAGCGAACGACGGAAGTGCCGTTCAAGGAAGTATTCCAGTTGAGTATATCGTGCTGCCGGTTCCGACCTTTCTTGGCGAGAAGCAGCAGGCCAGCGTTGCCGTTGACGGTTATGTCGCATTCCGCGGTAAGAAAGAGCCGACTCCTGAGCATAAAGCCAATGTCGTGAAAGCTGCTCATTTCCTGGCTTCCGGTAAAGTATCCGCTACAACGAACAATGATCTGTTCGCTGCTCATATTACAAAAAGCGGCAGAGAAGCTGCGAAGGAAATGACAATTAACAGAAATCCAGACAACGTGGCAGCAGTAGAGACCTTGCTCTCTCAAGCTACACCGGCACGTACCGACATTCCAACGGATCTCGGTGCTAAATCCATCAAGCTAGAAGACGAAGTTATGATCCCTAAACTGCAGGCCTTGATTGCCGGCGAAATCACGCCAGAACAGATGTATGATGCTGTGAAGACCGCTGCTGTTGATGCCTTCGGAGAAGATGGAATCGTAAAAGACTAATTCTTTGCACCCTTGGTGGCCGTATGCTGTGGCATGCGGCTGCCTTGGTTCTTACATGCAGGTTGTTGAACCGCGCAGTGAAAGGAGCTTTGCATAATGTCCCCAATCGCCAAACCTGTAAAAAGACGCCGGATTAAAGGTGACAGCGGATATGGCTACGCCTTTATCGCCGTTGCACTTATCGTCTTTGCGATGTTTACCGCTTACCCCGTTGTAAGTGCGTTTATCATCAGCTTTCAAAAGTATAAACCGCTAGGCTCCAATTTTATCGGATTTGAGAATTACGCTGCCACATTTGCTGACAGCCTGTTCTGGAAATCCATTAAGAACACGCTGGTTTACACGGTGCTTACCGTACCGGTCGGCCTGTTCATATCATTTGCCGTAGCGATCCTGATTCTGCCGCTGCGCAAGAAAACTCAGAGCGTGTTTAAAGCCATCTACTATTTGCCTGCAGTTGCGTCCGGCGTGGCCTTATCCGTGGTATGGCTGTGGATTTTTGATCCGATGCCTTCCGGTATTCTTAATCAGTTACTCGGCCTGTTCGGGATCAGCAACAACAACTGGCTCGGCTCCAGCTCCACCGCGATGTTCTCTCTCGTTCTGATGTCATGGCTTTCCAGTCACGGAACGAGCATTATTATTTATCTCGCCGCCCTGCTCGGTATTGACGAGAGCTACTATGAAGCTGCTGAACTGGATGGGGCAAGCTTTCTCAAAAAGCTGTGGTATATCGTCATTCCTTGTCTGAAGCCTACGACCCTATTCCTCCTGGTTACAGGCGTTATCGGATCCTTCCAGGTATTCCAGAACGCTTACCTGATGACAGGCGGAGGTCCGGATAATGCAACAACGATGGTCGGCCTGCTTATTTTCAACAACGCCTTTAAATATTTTGAATTCGGCGAAGCAGCTGCCCAATCGCTTGTTCTGGCCTTGATCATTGCTACAATCTCATTCATTCAATTCAAATTTATGGGCAAAGAAGTGGAGTATTAAGGAGAGGAGGGCACCGATATGGCTTTATACAACAGTCACAACGGCAAGCCTGTTCGCAGACAGACACGCAATATAGCAGTTATGGTTATTCTGGTTATTTTCGCTCTGGCTACACTGTTTCCGATTTACTTCATGTTTATTTCGTCATTCGGAGATCCGGTGGAAGCAGGGGCGATGAACTATGCACTGTTTCCTACCAAAATATCGCTGGATTCCTATAAATTCTTCTTCGATTATAGTGAACATTCCGTACAGTGGCTTCTCAACTCGCTGATTGTGGCATCCGCAGTTATGGTGTCTAACGTATTCTTTGCGAGTCTGGCGGGATACGCATTCTCCAAAATCAGATTCAAGGGCAGAACGGTCCTGTTCTCCGTATTGCTCGTTTCCATGATGATTCCATATCAGGTGACACAGGTGCCTCTTTACATCCTGATCGTTAACACATTCCAGATTCAGAACACCTACGAGGCGATGATTGTTCCCGGATTAGTTACGGTGTACAACATCTTTTTGGCGAAGCAGTTTATGTCAAGCATTCCTTCAGAAGTCCTCGAGTGTGCCAAGATTGAGGGATGCAACCAGTTTCAGATTTATTTCAAAATCATACTGCCGCTATCCAAAACCGTTCTTGCCGTCATGGCAATCCTTACCTTCATGGACAGCTGGAATACCTTCTTCTGGCCTTTCCTCGTAACGAATACGATGGATATGCAGACCATACAGGTAGGGCTTAAAAACTTCCGGTTCGCCAACACAACCTATTTCGCACCGATGATGGCCGGAGCAACGATATCCGCCATTCCGATGTTCATTCTATTTTTCAGCCTGCAGAAGTACTTCCTGGAGGGGGTTACCGTTGGGGCTGTAAAAGGCTAAGAAGTAGCGAATGAACCGAATGCCGGCAACAGAACGATGAATATGAGGAAAGAGCCAAGGCTGCAGACCTCGCGGAACATAACGCCTATCTTCTTCATGTGCTCCAGCATAAAGGCAAGGTTTGACTCCGCCGTCCTGATTCATGCGGCATCAGCGGTTCTTCTTATATCCGTATTTTGCTTGCGGTGACTTTCCTGCTGGATTGTCTGCAAAATACCATATAGAGGAATTCAAGCCTGTCGGTAACACAGCATTGAGAACTGCCGGGAAGCAGGAGAAGCGATAACCCGGCTTGCCTATTATGAATCAAAATTCTTGTTTGAGCATGGAGGTGTCGCGCCGTATGCTGACGACTTGGGATCATCGTTATGCAGAAGCCGTTATCGAATTTTGGAATACGGAAGCGGTGAAGGATGGCTATAAGGAGCTTACACCTGAAAGCCTGGACCGTATATTTCTATCGAGCCCTTATTTTGATCCAGAGAATACCTTCCTCTGGATGGATGACGGCCAGGTGAAGGGCTTTGCCTGCGGATGCACGGGGGATGATCTTCCGCTGGGGCAGGTTGCAGGTTATCTGACTTGTATTGTGATAGCTGAGGAGCTGCAGAGTGACGAGATTTACTCAGAGCTGCTTAAAGCGATTGAGAACCGGTTCAGGACACTGGGAAAGAAGCAATCCGAGGTACTTTTTTTCAATCCGATGATGCTGCCCTGGTATATTCCGGATACGCCGAAGCATGAACATAACAATGCACCGGGCGTTCCGATCGGCAGCAGACTTCATTCGTTCCTGGCAGCGCAGGGTTACATAGAACGGGCTACCGAATGTGCGATGTATTTGGATCTGTCCGCGTTCACCTACCTTGATGAGATGATAGCGAAAGAACAGAAGGCCGCTTCAGAGGGGTATGCCGTGGAGCTGTTTGACGCAGCAAAGCATCACGGTGTAGCCGAAATGCTTCAAGGCTTCGACAATCCGCTGTGGCAAAAGGAGATTACGGCTTCAACGGAGCAGGGAACTCCGGTTGTGATCGCCGTCAGAGACGACAAGGCAGCAGGATTCGCCGGACCCGTTATTCGTCAGGACAACGGAAGAGGATATTTTGCAGGGATCGGCGTACACCCGGACCATGAAGGTCATGGTCTTGGCAGTGTATTATTCTTCAAGCTTTGTGAGGCGTTCAAGAACATTGGCACGGACTATATGTCACTATATACAGGCAAGGACAACCCGGCCCTTCGGATCTATGAGAAGGCTGGGTTCAGAACTGTCAAATACTTTGCAGTTATGCGAAAGGAGTTATCACTATGAGCGATCAGAAATTAACGATTCTCGCCATTGGCGGGCATGTCGGCGATGCGGAGCTAACAGCAGGAGGTGTGCTAGCCCACCATTCCTTAAAGGGAGATCATATCGTAACGCTTGCCCTGACGGCTGGTGAGCGCGGTGTCCCTGCCGGGCAGGATATGGCAGAATACCGAGAGCAGAAGGTAAGGGAAGCCAAGGCTTTTGCAGACATGCTGAACGGGGAAGCCATTGTGTTGGATACGCCGGATGGTGAGCTGAAGGATGATGACGATAACCGCTGGGCTGTGTGTGATGTGATCCGCAGAGTACGGCCGAACGTGATTATTACACACTGGAAAAACAGCATGCACAAAGACCATATGACGACACACCGCATTGTGAACGATGCCCGTTTCTATGCAGGTCTGCCTTCCTTCGAGCGTGAGCTGCCAGCCTTCTTCGCCTCCACGCTGTATTATGCGGAGAATTGGGAGGATGCCGTTGACTACAAGCCTTATGTATATGTCGATTTCTCTCAAGAAGCGTTCGATCTGTGGATGAAGGCTGTATCACAGCACTGGTTCGTAACGAGCAGCAAGTCGTTCCCTTACCTTGAATATTACAAGCATCTTGCCCGTGTCCGGGGGATTGAAGCCCGTAAAGAATACGCAGAAACATTCATGATTCCCGAAGAAAGCAAGCGTGTGTTGAAGAGCGAGCTGTAAGGGAGGCTGCTATAATCCATTTGATAACATGATCTAAAGGTACAGTAATCGTTTCGCATATCAAAATCAGCGTTGGTTAAGAAATGAATTTGAGAAGTTTATAAATGAATGAACACAACCTTGGTTTGCAAATCATATTTATTGGATATTTGTGTTTTTAGAAATGAGAGGAGTGATGTCTTATGGGAAGACATTTAATCGATAATAGGGCAAATAAAAAATCAGGGGATAACGTATAAATAGCCCTGGAAACTACGTGAATCCCCAAGTTGAGGGGACGATTATATGAATCAACAGCCGATTAAGTTCAAGATCGACAATGTATCTTTTGAACTTCAGGATCAGCACGATTTCACATGGCTTCAATCTATTGGTACCGTTTTTTGTGTGTTTGATCAGCAAGATTCTGGTAACATCAGTTTCGGAATCGAAAAGAACGATAAAAAGCTATTTGTTAAATACGCGGGTTGTAGACCAATGGAGTTTTCCGGAAACCCTAGAGATGCAATTTCTAGGTTAAAGGTTGCCGTTCCGTTGTACAAGACCTTAGGACATCCAAATCTCATTAGTCTTATTGATCATTTTGAAACGAAAGATGGGTATGCTGCTATATTTGAATGGTTTAATGGCGAATGCCTGCATTCACATTGGTTGTTTGCCGTTCAACCAAAACATAGTCATCCTGAATCGCCTTTCTACAGGTTCAAACAGTTATCCATAGAGAAAAGGTTGCAGTCACTTGATACTATATATGAGTTCCATAAATATGTGGAGTCCAAAGGCTACATTGCGGTTGACTTCTATGATGGTAGTATTCTGTATGATTTTTCAAAGGATTTAACCAGGATCTGTGACATCGACTTCTACAGGTTGGCACCTTCTGTAAATGACATGGGAGAGAGCTTTTGGGGAGCAAGACGTTCGAAATCTCCTGAAGAGTTTATATTAGGTGCGCCTATTGATGCAAGAACGAATGTTTTCACGATGGGAGCTATCGCTTTTGGATTACTTGGTGGCGAAATGGATCATTCATTTTCAAAATGGGAAGCAAACAGATCACTTTACGAAGTCGCTTTACGAGCAGTTAGGAAAGATAGAGAACAACGATATCAAACTATTTATGATTTTAAAAATGCTTGGGATTCAGTTAAAAATTAAACTACGGACCACACACTCCAGAAACATTGTCATCTAGATCCGATCCAATCCACATGAACAACACACAAGACTGCCGTTCGCAAAACGGCAGCCTTGTTTCAATCAGTTATATATTGTCAGGGGACAAGAACACAGTCCCATTGAAAGTCGAGCCGATTACCGATTAGATAAGCGTCTAACTATGTTTCCATGCAATTTCATTAAGGTAACGGGCAGGATTACTCACCAATCTGAATTGATTGAAGAATCGCTTGTGAAAGATACATTAAATCTGGCTTATGTGGCGTTTAGTAGACCACGCTATTTCGCAGGTGTAGCGATGCATAAAGAAAATGTTTCGGATGAAACCATTTTGGTCGCAGCAAGACATGGTTAGAGGATCGTAAAAGTTGAAAAGGCATACGAATCCCTTTCAGAGGAGTTGTCGCATCTGACTTTACAATCCGTTAATTGATTTTGGAGAAAAAACTATTTGAAGTGCATATCAAGCTGTCTATATGCCATGAGACACAATTCTAATCCGACTTATTATGTCGTTGCATCTGATAAGACCTTTAAGATAACTGTGAAAACCTAGACAAGGAAAGGCTTCAGCAGTATTAATCGGATCTTTTCGGAAAGCAGTCCTATCGCTGGCAGCGATGAGGTCAGGGGTTCGATCCCCCTAGGCTCCACCAAAATGCCGATAAACCCTTACGTAAAAAGGTTTTTTTTTGTTTCTCTCTGTACGTTTCGGTTTTTGCGTTCGTAACATTTTTGGCTTGTGTCCTCACTTCTTGAAAAATTGATTTTTTTAGTCGTGGCCACACATTTGGTCACACTAAGATATTTTTTAGCGGCGTTGCGGCTTTTTCGGAAGCGAGCATGCTCCGTTCAGACCATTATGTTTCCTTAAAGCAAAGCAACCGCCCTATCCTCTGTCGAAGGCAGGGCGGTTCAATTTGTTCTGCTCCGAATACTCTGCTGCAAGGCGGTCAGAAGCTTGAAGGCGAATAATTGAATCGTCGTTGACGATTCAGAATTGGAATCGAACAAGCTGCTCGAATGCGTTTCTTTATGCGTCTTAAACCCGAAATTAGTGGAAAGCGCCTTGATAGTGACACCAGATATGATCGAAATGCTGGCATGCTTAGCCTTGATTCACCGTAGAAGGCCAAATGTCCACATTTGTATATGGAATGTAAACACATGTATATCGATGCTTCATTGCCCTCTACCTATAATGAAGTTGCCGCAGCAAATAGCATGGAAGGTCATGCGGGTTGCTTGTGGTAATTCAAATTACAATGGGAGGGATATTCGTGGGTTTACGGCAGAGGGTTATTTTTTTAGTTATTTTTGTTAGCGCTTTCATAATGGTGACCACCCCTTCGGAGATGTCCAATGCCGCAACAGGGAATATGGCTCTAGGGAAGACGGCTTATTCGTCGTCGAACGAAGTGGATTTTTTCGGACCTGAGAAAGCGGTCGATGGGGGCACCGAAAATGCAAGCCGCTGGTCTTCGGAAAGAACGGACGATCAGTGGTTTTACGTTGATCTGGGTGAGCCTGTAGAAATCGGAAGAGTAATCATCAACTGGCAGACTCCGGCGGAGCAATATCAAATTCTCGTATCAGACGATGCGGTATCCTGGCGGAACGTATTCGCGGACAACCGCGTGCTCGTCGCGTCCGGGCCGGGTGAAGATACGATCGATTTCGAGCCGACAGTGACGCAATACGTCAAGTTTCAAGGGGAGACACGACGTCCTATGGAGGGCGTTTATTACGGATACTCCTTCTGGGAATTCGAGGTATACAAAGGCAGACCGCAACTGCAGCCAATAATGGACGCGGTGAAAAACAGCATCGTCGTCTCCGAAGGGGATACCCTGCTGAATCTGCCCGCTGTACCGGAAGGTTATACGCTGACGCTGGTGAACACGGACAGCTTGCCGGTGATCGACGTGCAGGGCAATTTTCATGCGCCGCTTGTCGATACTCAGGTTCAGCTGCTGCTGCAAATCCAGAGCGACAGCGATCCGACATATCTCTTAACGGATAATGCGCTAGTCACCGTACCCGGTCTCTACGAGCAGACGAGCGATCGGAACCCGGAGCCGCGCGTCATTCCTTCTTTGCGTGAGTGGCTGGGCGCAACCGGCGAGTTCCGCTTGTCGGACAAATCCAAAATCGTCATTCGTGCAGATGATGAAGCGGCTCTGCGGGGAACGGCTGACATTTTGCAGCAGGACTTATTGGATTTAACGAAGTTGTCACTGACAGTTGAGGTTGGTTCTCCTCAAGAGGGAGATATCTATTTGATGCTGGATGCCGCGCAAGCGGGATTGGGGAAAGAGGGATATGAGCTGAATATCGGCGAGTATGCTTCTGTTGCTGCGTCCGAGCAGACGGGAGTCATGTTCGGCACGAGAACGATCTTGCAACTGCTCGGTCACGCTGCCGATCATAAGGCGATGCCTAAGGGGCAATCGCGCGATTATCCGAAATACCCAGATCGGGGTTTTATGCTCGATGTGGGCCGCAAGTTTTATACGATCGAGTTTTTGCAGGACTATGTCAAGCTGATGTCCTACTATAAGATGAACCGGTTCCAGATTCACCTGAACGATGATGTCGGCGATGTCGGTTACTTCCGTCTGGAGAGCGAGAAATTTCCGGGAGTGACGAGCAAGGACGGCTATTATACGAAGCAGCAATTCAGAGACCTGCAGCTGCTTGGGATGGAATACGGCGTAAACGTCGTGCCGGAAATTGATACGCCGGGCCACTCCGGCGCGTTCATCGCCTACGATTCTCGATTGGGCAGCAACAATGAGCTGGATATCAATCGTCCAGAGACGCTCGACTTCATTAAAGCACTCTTTGACGAGTATCTCGACGGCAGCAATCCGACCTTCGTCGGCCCGGATGTGCACATCGGCACGGATGAATATTTCGGCGACGACAAGGAGGCGTTCCGCAGGTACGTGGATATGCTCCTTAACCACATTAACAGCAAAGGCAAACGCGCCCGTCTATGGGGCAGTCTGTCCGCATACGACGGCACGACGCCGGTCATCAACAATGCGACGATGGACATCTGGTATGAGCCGTACGGAAGCGCTCAGCAGGCCGTGGAGCTCGGCTACGATATTATCAATACCAATACGAATTTGCTCTACATCGTTCCGCAGCTGTACCGCAGCTATTTGAATTACGATTTTATTTACAACGAGTGGGAGCCTAACGATTGGCTGGAGACGAAGCTTCCTTATGCGCATCCGCAGGTCAAAGGCGGCATGTTCGCGCTCTGGAACGATGTGTCAGTAGAGAAAGGCGTATCCATGGCGGACTCGCATCAGCGGATCTTGCCTTCCATGCAAGTGCTGGCGGAAAAGCTGTGGAGAGGCAACCGCATCGATCGGAACTTCGCAAGCTTCCAGGCGGATGCCGCAAGGTACGTGGACCCGCCGGGTGTTCATCAGTCACACAAGCTTCAAATCGACAATGAGCGGCATCTCGTGCTGGATTATACCTTCGACGAAGGCTTCGCGGACCGTTCGGGGAACGGCTTTGACGGCAACGCGGTGAACGCAGGCACAGAGAAGGGAATCTTCGGTCAAGCCGTGAGGCTAAACGGCGGGGCCAGCTACGTGGAGACGCCGCTTCGCACGCTTGGTTTCGGCTGGACGATGTCCATGTGGATCAAACCGGACGCTGACAACCCGCAAGGAGTTGTGCTGCTGGAATCTCCGGACGGACAGCTGAAATACAACATTGGGGGCAGCGGCAAAATCGCCATCACAAAAGAAAATTACGTCAGCGAATTCAATTATAAGCTGCCGACCGATCGCTGGACCCATGTCATTATGATCGGCGACGACACGGGGACCTCCATCTTCATTAACGGCAGTGAATATACGGCTACTCTCAAAGACGGCTCCAAGCTGGAAACATTCGTTCTGCCGGTAGCCAAAATCGGCAGCGAAACGAATGCTTTTAAAGGCTTGATTGACGAACTCATCGTAAGGAACACCTACTTGGACCTGCATGGAAATCTGGCTTTGCATAAGCAAGCTGAATCCTCGCAACCGGAATCCTCGTCCTACACGGCGGATAAAGCGGTGGACGGCAGAGGGGATACCAGATGGTCCAGTGATTGGGTGGACGATACCTGGTTCATGGTGGATCTAGGTGAAGTGAAGAACATTGATGCTGTATCTATTTTGTGGCAAACAGCTTATGGTTCGAAGTACCGCATTCTCGTGTCCGAGGACAAGGAGAACTGGACGAACGTTGTGAAAGACAACAACGGGGAGATTAACGGAAAGCCGGGACGAGTCGTGACTACCTTCCAGAGCACGCCAGCCAGATACGTGAAGTTCGAAGGCGTGTCCAGAGCTACTATGTTCGGCTATTCCTTTGAGGAATTTGAAGTGTACGGCGAGGAGTATAAACTCGGCAATCTACGGCCGATTATCGACCTGTTGACGGCTATCGAGGCCGACAAGCTTGTGGAGGACAATTACTCTCCTGAGGGCTGGGCACAGCTTCAGCAAGCGATTGGGCAAGCGACTGCGGCTATTCAAACCGCCCAGCTGTCTCGTCCTGAGGCCGAACAGGCGTATGCAGGGCTGAGCGTTGCGCGTGATCGTCTAACGATCGAAGACGTAATGGGTCTGATCGAACTTAATGTAAATGGAAGTATCGCATCCAACCTTTACCTCCCGCAGAAAGGGCAGCTCGGTACGCGCATCGTCTGGAGCAGCTCAAAACCCGACTACCTGAATGCGAATGGACAGTTGTTGAAACGTCCGTCAAGCGGGTCAGGCGACATGGAGGTCGTGCTGACCGCCACGATCAGCAAGGGAGCTGCATCCGCGGAGAAAACGTTCAAGATAAAAATCAAAGCGCTACCTGGCTCCGGCGGCGGAGGATGGGTTCCGACTCCAGTAACTCCTGATCGGGAAGAAGGCCGTAACGGCGGTTCGAATCCGGGAGGTGAAGATCCAGGCAATGGCAATGAGAACGGCAGCGGCAGCGGCGGGGAGTCCGGCGGTTCGACAACGGTTCGGCTGAACGATATTGCGAGCCATTGGGCAGAAGCGTCCATCAAACGGGCGGTTGAGCTTGGATTCGTAGCGGGCTACACCGACAAAACGTTCAAGCCGAATAAGACGGTCAGCAGAGACGAATTCGTCGTCATGCTGGTCAAAGCGTTGAAGCTGCAAGGTGCGAACAGTTCGCTGGACTTCGCGGACGCAGGTTCGATTCAAACCTGGGCGAAGCCTTATATTGCGCAAGCCTTGGCATCCGGCCTGATCAGCGGCTATGCGGATGGGACATTCCGACCGAAGGTTTCGATTAGTCGAGCAGAACTGGCAGCAATGATTGTTCGCGGCTTGGGTCTGAAGACTGCGGAAGGGCATGAGCTCTCTTACACGGACGCGGATCAAATCCCGGCTTGGGCGAAGCCGTATGTGGCAGCAGCCCAGGAGGCGGGAGTGATGAACGGTCGCAGGGACAACCGGTTCGCGCCGGCCGCCTCGGCGACGAGAGCTGAAGCAGTGACCGTTATTCTGAATATGCTTGATGCGCTTGCGGAGTTGAAGGAACAGGAGCAGAACTAATTATGCATAGAAAGAGAGTGTGAGATTAGGTGAAAACTAGACGAAGTTTGACTGCTTTGCTGCTTGTCCCAGTCATGCTGTTATCGTTAATATCGTCTGTGAATGCGGAGGAGGCGGGCAGAGAAAGCGCCGGCTTTTATAATCTGGCCCAAGGGAAAACGTACACATGGTCGGAACAGCCGGAGGGCGCTTTCCCGGATGACGGGACGAAGCTGACGGACGGCAATGCCGCCGACCCCTCGCGTGACAGCGGCAACTGGGTGGGCAACCGCAACAAGAAATCCCGTTCGGTTGTGTTTGATCTAGGCGAGCAAAAGACGGTTCAGGAGGTGAGCGCGAGTTTCCTGCACGATTGGCCGAACAACGAAACGCTTGTGCCGCTCACCGTTTCGTTCTACGCGTCGGACGATGGGGTGAGCTGGGGCGTATTGTCTCATAATGCAACTCAGTTGTTATGGGGCGACCAGACCAACATCGAGACATTTGCATGGGACGGCAGCCCTGAAATGGGAGCTGTCAAGCGTGGCGATTATACCGAAGGACTCGTATACGCTCGGTATGTGAAAGTAGTGTTCTCCATGCATCCGAGGGCATGGAGCATGATTGACGAGGTGACGATTACCGGTGCGGATGGCTTGATCGCCGGAGCGCAGCCGGTACAGCCTGAGCCTTACGCCCTCCTGCAGCCTGGAGATGCTACTGGCGGGATTCAAAACCTGGGCTTGCTGTATAACGGACACTACGCGGACGGCACAGGAAATTGGACGAAGGAACGGGCTATCCCTAATATCAGTTATGTGAACGAGCAGGGAGAGCCTGTCGATTGGCTGTTCGACGGCGTGCTGTATCTGGGCTTGACATCGGATAACGGCAGAGGCTTCGGAGCAACAGAAGCGGCCGGCAAAGCCAGAAAACAGGAATGGGAATGGTATTTGGATAAAACGTTTAACGCTGGCGGCGATATGAGCGCGTTGAACGAGGCAACGGTCGAGGCAGGCGTGAAGCTTGGCGAGCCCGACCATAAGACGAAGGTTGTTCTGATGATTCCAGAACCGGGCGAGTATCAGTCCGACTTCGGCAGCATTGACGGCGAGGATCTGAACTTCGATGTAGGTGCGGTCGGCGATGCCGCATCGCTGGATAACAGGGCCAAAGCGATTCAGTGGTGGGTCGATGAAGTGCAAGCCAGATGGACGGCTGCGGGCTACTCGAACCTGGAGCTCGTAGGCATGTATTGGCTGGAGGAACAAATCAGCACGCATGCGACCGGGCCGGAGATGGTCAACAGAGCGAGCGACATCGTTCATAACGCAGGCCTGAAGCTGTTCTGGCTTCCTCATTTTATGGCCTATAAGGCATTCATGTGGAAGGATGTCGGCATTGATGCCGTATCTCTGCAGCCGAACTATTTCTTCGAGAAACTGGACCCTTCGCGTCTGGAGGATACAGCGGATATGGCGAAGCGGTATGGCATGTCGCTGGAGCTGGAATTCGACGACCGGATGATCAACGACGCCGTCTTCCGGGAGCGGTTCATCGAGTACTTGAACAGCGGCGTGGATACCGGTCTGATGCAGCATGGATATAAAGCTTACTATCAAGGCAACAACGCCGTATACAACGCGGCGAAAAGCACAGACCCTGCTACCCGCGTGCTTTACGACTGGCTATACCAATTCTCTAAAGGCACTTATCAGAAGCAAGACGCTGCTCCGCCTGATGTTGTAGCGCTCATGAACGGGCAGCCGATCTCGGAGCATACGATCGTGCCTGATACGACACAAGCCTCCTTCACCTGGACCATTCCGGGAGATGACGGGAGCGGGATTGTTAAAGTTACGGCCAAGTATGACGGCAAGCCTTATACGGAAGGAACCGTTGTAGATCTGACGGGTAAGCCGGGTAAGCATGTGCTGGAACTGACGGTGGCGGCTGCCAAATCCAAGACGGTTAAATTCGTAATAGAAGCTCGTTTGGGCGCTGAAGGCCTATTGGCTCTTGTTGATAAGTACGCGGACAACAAGCAGCTTAGCAATGCCGATACGGTACGCGCTATGCGCAACGCCTTGATCATGATGGAGCGCACGCAAGAGAGCGATCCTGAGAAAGCCAGGGACTATTTGCTGGCATTCAATGCGAAGCTGGAAGAAACTAAAGGCCTTGAGTTTGTAACGGAAGGTGCTTATACGGCGCTGAAGGAAGGTGTGTATTACGAGGCTGGCAGCATCGCACAAGATAAAGAAGCGGAGGCATCCTCGACGGAGGCTGCAGGTCTGGAGCCTGCGAAGGCGTTGGACGGCGCACCGGCCACGCGTTGGGCGAGCGAAGTGCGCGATACGGCTTGGTTCCAGGTTGATCTGGACAGCCAGCAAACCTTCGATACGATCCGCATCGATTGGGAATATGCGCGCGCGGACCAATACCGTCTGAGCGTCTCGGATGATAAGCAGACGTGGGAGCCCTTGAAAGTCGGCAACAATGGCGTGGTTAAAGCTGCCGACGGCAAGAACACCCTGGTATTCCCGGCAACGACGGCAAGATACATCAAGTTTGAGGGATTGAATCGGGCAACGTTTTACGGTTATTCCTTCTATGAATTCGGCGTATACGATCTTGCCCCGCAGCAAGAGCTAAAGACGTTGGACGGCATACAAGCCGCTGTGGACGCTTCCACGAAGAAAGTCACGATTGACGGTCTGGTCATGAACGGCAAGAAAGAACGTTTGTATGTGAAAGTGCTTGACCCAAAAGGCAACATTCAATATACCGGTCAGACGGGCACTGAGGATGACGGAAGCTTCCGCATCACCTTTACGTTGACCGGAGAAGAGCAAGGGAAGTATACGGTCGAGCTTGAAACGGATGACATGACGATTCCCGAGCTGGTAACCTTCGAATACCGCAAGCCGCCTACGAGTGGTGGAGGCAATGGAGGCGGCGGTGGAGGCAGCAGTGGTGGTGGCAGCGGTGGAGGCGGTCAGGCGCAAGATCCGTATACGTTGCAATCGGACGGTTCAGTCAAAGCCGTGCTTGTCCCGACGATGAACGGCCAGCAGGCTGCCGCTGCGGTCGGGGCGTCGGATCTGAATGCCGCCATTCAGAGGGCAGTGGCCGACAGCAAAGGTAATAAACATGTTCATGTTGAATTGAAGTCGTCGAACGCGGCTGGGAGCTATGCTTTGGAGCTTCCGGCGGCTAATCTGACGAACCAGTCTAATCTGATTCTGCATATCTCCACGCCGTACGCTCAGCTTGTTTTGACTGGTGACATGCTGGCAGGAGTCAAGGAGAATGCTGGAAAACTGCTCGTAATCGTAAGCGATTATGCGGGCGAGTATCGCAGTAACGAAGCGGCCGGGCGGATCGGCAACAGGCCAATCGTAGAAGTTGCATTGCAACTGGACGGTGAGTCTCTGTCTTGGAAAAATGCGAAGGCACCGATTTCGATTGCCATTCCGTATTCGCTTCAAGCGGGAGAGCAAGCTGTTGATCTGCAAGCTTTCGAGCTGATGGGCGATAGCGCGGCGGCAATTAATGGCGCGTCTTATGACAAAGACAAGGATATGCTGCGATTCTCCATCGACCATGTCGGCGTTTATGCTATCGGCGGCAAGAATCCGGCTGCATTTACCGACCTTGGCAAGCATGAATGGGCGCGCGAGGCGATCGATAAGCTGGCCGAAAGAGGCATCGTCAAAGGCACCTCGATCGATAAGGGCACTTTCAGCCCCGCAAATCAGGTAACGCGAGCTGATTTTATCTTGATGCTCGCAAACATGCTTGACCTGCATGCCGAAATCGCCTCGACGTTCGCCGATGTGAAACCGAATGATTATTACTACGATGCGGTGTCCATCGCCAAGCAATTGGGAATCGCTTCGGGAGTGAACGAAGTTAACTTCGCTCCTCGTGATTCAATCAGCCGCCAGGATGCTATGGTTATGCTGACCCGAGCGCTGCAAACGACGGGGGCAATAAAGCCGTCCGCATCAGGTTCAACACTTGAGGGCTTCCGTGATGCGAGCCAGATTGCGCCATATGCTGCGGACAGCGTGGCAACGATGTTCGAGTATGGGCTGGTTACGGGCTCTAACGGCTATATGAAGCCGAAGAGTACGACCAGCAGGGCTGAAGCGGCGACGTTCTTGTATCGCGTTCTTCAATTAATCGAGGGGCAGCTGCAGTAGTAGACGCGGGAACAATTGATTTAAAATTATTTATAAAAAGAACTAATGAAATCCGCTAAATCGTCAGATCGACGGCTTAGCGGATTTTGTGCAAAGATGAATTAAATCAACTTATACATAGCAACCGCACCTCTAAATCGATAGACTCTAGTTAAAGGTTGTTGTAATGAAGGACGGCCGGCTCATATAAAGGGGTGTAATGAATGAACGAAATCATAAAGAAGAAGCTGCTGGACAAAAATGAACTGCTGATCAACATGGTGATCGAACGCGCAAGAAGAGATTTTCGAGACGATATCGCAATTATTGGGCTTACTGGTTCGTTTAGCACCGGAGACTTTCACGAGAAGAGCGATCTTGATTTAATTATCATAAATAATACAGAAAGGGGATGGGGAATATCCGATTGCTTCATCTTAGATGACGTTGGCTATGACATCTATTGCACACCATGGGATACAAGAATACACGCACAATCCATCTTAGAGAGTCCCAACGTATCAAGCCTAACCGAGCTTAAAATTCTCTATTATGCAAAGCCTGAGGATTTGGAGAAATTGAACGACTTTATGCAAAAAGCTCTTGATGCGCTTGCGGAGCCGATAGGAGAAGCGTGTCTTAATCGAGCAAAAAAATGGATCGATCTGGCTAAGCAAGCATACAGCGATACGATGCTGGGTGATAATATCGGTTCAGTGAGACATGCATCTGCCGGCGTTCTGTACAATCTGGTCAATGCCTTGGTCAACATGAACAACACGTGCATCAAACGAGGAATCAAGCGATATTTAGAAGAAATACGCTCGTATCGCTATGTTCCAGATGATCTCGAATCCTTATACATGTCAGTCATCGAAGCTCATACCATTGAAGAGATCCGAATTGCTTCTTTTAATATGTTGAACAGCGTTACGAGGTTACATAGCAAGATGTGTGATAACTTCATTGTTAAACCCGCTCCGACTTTTGATAATCTGAGGGGGACTTACGAAGAATTGTGGTGCAACTACCGCAATAAAATCTTGAACAGTGTTAAAACGAACGATGCCTCCTATGCCTTTCTTTCGGCCTTTGGAGCACAAGGATATCTTGATGAAATGGCTGCGGAGAAAGGAACCAAGAAATTTGATCTCATGCAGTACTTTGATGCAAGTGATTTACCAGTAATGAAAGAGAAGTTCCTTGAAATGATGGATGAATATGTAGACGAATATGGTAAGGTCGGCAGAGAAGTCGAACATTTTACAACCTTCGAGCAATTATATGCCCATTATATCAATCATTGATCTTATATCCCGGTTCGTAATAAGTCCGCGGAAACGTGACTGTTGACAATCTATCCAATAAAATAGGATTTTTGAAGGGTCGTGTAGAATTAGTTTCTATACGGTCTAATACGAGTTTTAGAACAGAACCCGCGTTGGGTACAATCTCGGGCAAGATATCAGAAGGCCGAATTGATATTAAATCAAAAACGTTGGGAGTGAAAAGAACCACTTCCACGATTAACAATTACAAGGCAACTTGGAGCACGTTTAGGAAGTGGATGCTTCGGACTGATCCGGATCTGCAGGATGCCGGTCAAGCCACCCAGAAAGATATTGCTGACTTTAAGCGACACATGATGGAGCATGGAGGGAAGGGAGGATACTAGAGCGAGTTCGATTACATTTCTGCGTCCAGATGGGGTTCGAGTTTACTACGCGCACGTAATGGATATAATTGTTTGCGAAGGTGATAAGGTAAAGGCTGGCGATGTTATTGCAAGAGTTGGAAACAACGGATACGCAAGACACCCGCACATTCATATCGGTGCATGGAATGATGAAGGACCGCTACAGATACGTTTTGATCTGAAGGCAATGGGAGACTATCTAAAAGTCCATGGAGACAAGGGGTTTTATCTTTAGTTGGCCCATTGAATTATTAAGGCAGCCGGTCATAATGATCGGCTGCCTTGTGCAGGGCCGACATTATATAATGTGGCACATCATATAAGAAGTGTCTAATGACACAAAAGTGTCTACATTTATTATTTGCGAAAAGCTTGACATATCAGGCTTTTTTATTTTTATGTAGAATAATTTGTGTCATCAAAAAATGCACAAAAGTGGCCACATTGTAGGATTTTGACTCAAATGTGACTACATTATAGAGTAGCCTCCATAAAAGTACTAAAAGAAGACACTGAATCCACCTTCCTGAAAGGAGGATTCTTGAGATGTGGGTTGTAAGTGCAGCCGTTTGTTTGTATGACAAAAACCAGAAATAGTAGGGGGATTTAATAAAATGGACTATCGGTTAAGACTTGACGGTGCTCTAGACGAAGTCTATGAGCCTCTATGGCGGCTACCAATTCAACTACTCGATGAAGAATAAGCGCTATTGAGAAGCATAATGTTGCGGCGGCTTCACTTAGTTCGGCATGGCGGTGCGTTTTTCATCAACTCCCACCATACATTCAGTCGCTTGCAGCATACACTAGGGGTATTTGCACTTACTTTGAACCGGACAACCGTGTGCTGCGGGTAGCGGCGCTGCTGCATGACATCGGGCATCCACCTTTCAGTCAAACGTTAGATTCCCTAGAGGGGGTTGATCATCATAAATGGACGCGAGAGGCCGTATTTTCAGATGAGATCGTTAACATTCTTTCCCAGGCGAATATCGACGCCGTCGAAGTCATGGACTATATTGATGGTTCACGACGCAGCATTTTAAGGAATAAGGAAGGCACAGTCCATGCTGATCATTTGGACTCTTGGGTTCGGAGTGCTTATATTGGTGGTTATTTGCCTATTTCAACTGGTGAACTTTTAAACGATATGAATTATAGAAATGGTAGCCTTCAGTTTACACCAGAAGGAGGCAAGCTTGTCACTGAGTTAATATGGGAAGAGGCTCGTATGCAAGTATCCACGGCCAATATCGGCATAAACGCGATGATGCGAAAGCTGGTTCGCTGCTTAATAATCAATGGTGATCTTGATGTAACTAACTTGCCTAACATGACGGATATGCATATCGAGCAGTTGCTTTGTAACGATGGAAGAAGCATACGTGAAGAGTATGAAAGGCTTCTTATGGAATCGTGGCGAATCCGCTTAACACGGGAAAAACCTAACGTTACAGCGGAAAAAACAATTTTGAGCAAACTCTATCTCGCGATGCCGGTTATAGGGAGACGTTTCGATTGCCGAAACTTCGCAAGACATCCTGGCGACGATCAATGAACTCAAACAGATGCTTGGCACATACTACGTATGGTAGGGTAGCTAGGGTGAAACTTAGCTTTGAATTTACTTCCGCTAACAGGGGACATTAGTTGAATAAAGAAAATAAGGCAGCCGGTCATTGTTATCGGCTGCCTTTGTTCAACTAACGGGCAGTTTAGTTTAATGACGACGAGACGGGATTTTAGAAAAAGGTGCGCCATAAAGGTTGCCTACTACTTCCTCATCGCAACATAACTACTTGTTCTTTCGTTTGAACAGTAAACGTCGTTATTTAAACTGGGGGTGTTAAATTTGAAGAAATTTCTACTGCCCTTTGTAATGACTCTCGTTCTCATGGGCTTAGTTGGTTGTTCTAGCGCTCAACCAAATGGTGATGATTTAGTGCCAATGGACAAGGTGCTTGAGGAAGAGCAACCGCCTAAGGCTGAAATTCAGATTGGTGAACAAATGTATGAGACAAAACTCGGCACATATTGTTGGGACTCAAAAAACCAAAGCAGATGTGTGGATACAATTGGTCCAGTTGAGCTTTTAAAAGGTGAAAATCCAGTTACTGTACAGCCTGGTGAAGTTATTACATTTGTGATGAACTATGAGCCGCAACCGAACAAACACCATGTCAACCAAATCTATGAAGACATATCTTAAGAAGTTGAAGTGAAAGAAAATAGCTTTCATGCACCTACACAAAAAGGGACATATTTCTATTCATACGGGGTATGGTGGATGGATGAACATGTAGAGAACCTGTCTCACGGTGATTCAACTAACGGAGAACTATAGCTCAATAAGCACGAAGAAACGGCAGCTGATGAATTGGCTGTCGTTTTCTCAACTCCCTCAAGAATTTTGATATAATATGGGTATCTGGACTATAAGTATGAAAGGGGAGTACAACAATGAATAAAATTTTGCGTAGCAGCTCGGCGGAAGCTGAGATTAATACCCTTGGGGCGGAACTGATCAGCTTCAGAAAGCTGGATCCGGAAGCTGAATACATCTGGAGCGGTGACGCCACGTATTGGACAGGCCGTTCTCCGGTGCTGTTTCCCATTATTGGTGCGGCCCGGAACGGAGAGATTAAGGTGGACGGCAAAGCCTATAAGATCGGCAATCACGGATTCGCCAGACGCAGCGAATTTACGCCGGTCCAAGAAAGCGACACCCACGCGGTTTACCGCCTCTCTTATGATAAGAAAACCCTGGCCAGTTATCCTTTTAAATTCAACCTATATATTACATATAAACTGAATGCAAGCACACTGGAACTTAGTTACCGGGTGGAAAATAGCGATGAACAGGATCTCTTCTTCCAGCTCGGGACCCACCCGGCGTTCAATTGTCCGCTTGATGACAACGGTAGCCTGAGCGATTACTATCTGGAGTTCGCTGAAGCGGAAAACCTTGAAAGGTTGTTCTTGACTTCGGACGGCCTGCTGATCAGTGGCAAATCGGAGCACGTTCTGAAACAAGAGACCATCCTGCCGTTATCCCATGAAATGTTCGCCGAAGGCGCATTGATTTTCCGAAATGTGAGCTCTCGGCAGATTTCGCTTAGAAGCAAGCACACCGCCAAAAGCGTAGTTGTCACCTCTAAGGGTTTTCCCGATCTCGGCATCTGGCAGCCTTTGAACGCTCCCTTCATATGCATCGAGCCTTGGCAAGGAGTTGCGGATATGGACGTCTTCGAAGGTGAACTTCAAGCTAAGGAGGGAATAATCACCCTGAAGCCGGGGGCGAATTTCACAAGCTCCCTGACCATAGAAATCAACTGACGATCCGAAGGGAGCTGCAGTGTTCTCAACTGGTTAAGCTCGGCTTCATACCATTGCAAAAAGCTTCAATCTATAGGAGAGGGCACTGAAGAACTTACGTTTTTCTTAAGGAGTATGTGTAAACTTCAAAAAAGAAGACATTCAACCCCATTTTTAGGAAGGATGTCTTCTTTTCTAGTTCTATTTTATTCAATTTATCCCTATGTTTTCAATCTGTTCATTAATAATGTCGGGGGACAAGAACATGATACGTAGGGTGGATCATTGTCATGATTTTGTTTGATGTATTTTCATGGGATTGGATAAACGGCCAACAAGCCACCATTCTAAAGTAAGTATTAGAATATCGAAGTGAGGGTAAGGGGTGAAAATGAATTGTACTTGGTAGTAAAGAGTGTTACTCTAAAAGTCTGTGTTCGACAGTACATTTAATAATAGTCACCATTTTAGTTATAAAGAAAGGCACTACTATGATAAAAGTTGAAAACTTATCCTTCTCATTTCCACAAAAAGAACTATATAAAGACATTTCATTTACGTTAGAAGAGGCACAGCATTGCGCTTTTATTGGAACAAGTGGCAGTGGTAAAAGTACACTGATCGATATACTGATGGATCCAGAAAGATATTTGTTCGAAGGCACGTTAGAGATAGATCCAACCTGCAAAATTGGGTATGTAAGTCAGTTCTCCCAACTAGACAGAACTAAAGAAACAACTGTTTTTGAATATATCGGAGAAGAATTTATTAAGCTACAAAATGAAATAACATCTATTTGTAATGAAATGGAAACATCATCGGATATTGAGCCGTTACTCGAAAAGTATCAATTCGCTTTAGACGCATTTGATGCAATGGGCGGAGATAATTTTGAGAGTAACATTAATAAGAAATTAAATCTAGCAAACCTCTTGAAGCTAAAAGATGTTAGGGTATCCGACCTGAGCGGCGGGGAATTCAAACTTATTCAAGTAATGAAGGAAATGCTTAATAGTCCAGACTTAATGATCATGGACGAGCCGGATGTATTTTTAGATTTTGAGAACCTAAATGCGCTTAAAAAACTTATTAATACTCACAAAGGCATACTGCTAGTTGTTACGCACAATCGATATCTATTGAATCATTGTTTCAACAAAATTATTCACCTTGAAAACACGGAGATCCAAGAGTTTGATGGGCGATATATTGAGTATAATTTCTCATTACTTCAGACAAAAATTGAGTTGCAAGAAATCGCAGTCGCTGAAGCTGAAGAAATTGAGAGATACGATAACATTATTGATAATCTTAGAGCTATCGCAACTATTAATTCAGAAGCATCTAGAGGTAGAGCGTTAAAAGCTAGAGTTAGATTTCAAGAGAGATTGGAAGCGCGTAGAATTAAGGCACCATTTGTTGATATTAAGCAACCGAATATCAGTTTCGGTATTGAGAATGAAATTGAAGACAGCATTGTTGTAAAAGTCAATAATTATAGTGTTGCCTTTGATGAACTGCTTTTAGAGAATGTTAGCTTTGAGATAAAATCTACGGATAAAGTAGCCATTATTGGTCCAAACGGTACAGGGAAAACGACTTTACTCCGAGATATCTTTAACAATAATCATGATTCCATTGAAATAAATGATGATGTTAGAGTGGCTTATTTATCTCAGAATCAAGGCGAAATGCTAAAGGATTCTAATACAATACTAGAAGAATTCATCGATGCTGGGTTTAAAACTTATGATGAAGTTAGATCGTATATTTCAAACTATGGCTTTGAAGGCGAAATCGTTAATCAAAAGATTGAATCACTATCTGGTGGAGAAAAAAACATACTTCAATTGGCTAAAGTTTCTGCTAGTAATGCAAACGTATTGCTTCTTGATGAACCGACAAGCCATTTAGACACATATACACAAATTGCACTGGAACAAGCCATTGAAGACTATAAAGGTGCAATTCTCATGATATCTCATGATTTCTATTCTGTTGTAAATGGTATGGATTATGTATTAATCATTGACCATAAGACGATTAGAAAAATGACTATGAAAAAATTTAAACAGATGATTTATGCTAGTCACTTTGATAAAGACTATTTAGAAGCGGAACAAAACAAAAAAGCAGTTGAAATGAAAATAGAAATGGCTTTAAAAGATACTAATTTTGAATTTGCAAAAGTATTGGTTGATGAGCTAGAAGAGCTAATTAAGTTGCTTTAATTTACAACTCTCTGATTGAAATGATTACAAGAAAGTGAAGTCAGTTACAGCGAATAGGGCTAAAGTGATTTAGTCTCTGGTGAAAAAGTATCAACAAAAACAGACACTGATGAATAGAATATCAGTGTCTTTTTACTACATTGATTTCTTGTTAGCTCTTGCTTTAGGGGGGGAGAGATGTTACGGAATATTCAATACCAACTTGGTATCATCATAATTTTTTATGTCGAGGGACAAGGACATGGTCCCATCGAAAGTCGCTATTAGCGGCTTTTTTTTGTTTTATCGGTACAAATTCTTGTCCCGAGCCGAGGACAAGAACAACCGATTAGATGAATAATCCTAATGCTACTTCATTAAGCTAACGGGAAGGATGACGTAACTAACGGTAAGCTGATTTCCTTCCACGAGTGTGGCCCCAGCAGAGTGGCAGGGGAGTTCACGCTTATCAGGAGTAAAGGGCTCAGAGGTAGGTTCTGTTCAAACTGATTTCCCTCGGGTCCCTGGAATATGTACAAACGCATACCACAACTCTCAATATGCCTTGGTTCCGTCAGGAGTTCAACGCTGGCGCCTTATACCGTAGCCCTCTTCCTTATAAATACCTTAAAAATAGCTATTACCATAGTAGTAACAAATCAAAAGGAGTGAAGTTATGATGTATGAGTATATAATAAAAACCAATAATGTTTCAAAAAAATTCAAAAAGACATATGCAATAAAAGATTTATCTATGTCTGTAAGAAAAAATTCTGTCTACGGTTTATTAGGACCTAATGGTGCTGGCAAATCAACATTATTGAAGATAATTACAGGAATTATCAGACCAACTTCAGGTGAAATATTATTCAACAATCAGCCTTGGATGCGAAAAGATTTATTGAATATTGGTTCATTAATCGAATCACCTCCACTGTACGAGAATTTAACGGCATTTGAAAATTTAAAAGTGCGAGCGACTCTTTTGGGGATTTCAACAAATAAATGCAATGAAGTTTTACAAACAATGGACTTAATGGATGCTAAAAATAAAAAGACATCCGATTTTTCGTTGGGAATGAAACAGAGGTTGGGTATCGCATTGGCGCTGTTGAATAACCCCAAATTATTAGTCTTAGATGAACCTACAAACGGGTTAGACCCTTTTGGTATTGAAGAATTAAGGAAAATGATTCGGACTTTTGCGGAGTCCGGGATATCTGTGATTATATCCAGTCATATTTTAAGCGAAGTAGAGCAAGTTGCCGATGACATAGGGATCATATACAATGGATCACTGTTGTATCAAGATAAAATTGATGTAAATGGAAACCTGGAACAACTGTTTATGGATATCATTAGACAGGTGCGTGTTTCCTGATGTTGCAAACTTATTTGAAAGCAGAAAACCTAAAATATAAACGCTCCCTGTTCAGAAAACTTATTATATTGATTCCGACAGCTTTAATTATGATATCTATGGTTTTCATATTTATTGGTATTGGTTTAGGCGGTTTTTCAAGTGCTATGGTCAGCAATTGGAGTATGCCGATTGCATCTTTGTCCATAGTGATTTTATGTCATTTAGTAAATAAGAAGGATCAAAAACACAAATACCGAACTATTTATAGTTTGCCCATCGACTTGAAGAAGACATTTATTTCTAAAACAATTTTGATAGTACTTAATCATTTGATCATTTCATTATTCCTATCGCTTATCACTATTATCTCCGAAGGCATATCGTCAGGTGTTTCAGTTTCAATGGGTCATAGCGGATATTATATTTTAGGATACTGCTTATTGTGGCTCTCTTTATTATGGCAGATTCCTTTCTGTTTATTTTTGGATCAAAAAATCGGATTTATTGGTTCTGTGATCATTAATTTGTTTGCTAGTGCGTTAGGTGGATTGTTTTTTTCCTTGACGCCTTTGTTTTGGTTCTTCCCATATAGCTGGCCTGCAAGGTTTATGGTTACATGTTTTGGAGTCTTGCCAAACGGATTATTGGTCGAAGCCGATTCAAGATACATTTTGAATTTAGGAGAATGCTCGTTGCTGGTATTGATTTCTGTGCTTGCTGTGCTGATTCTTTCCGCCTTGTTATCGCGCTGGTATAGAAGGCAGGTGTATCGCAATTGACGATGATAAGGGAGTTTTGTTCTAACTTTACCAAAATCAAACGAACTCCAATAATTTTATTGCACTTGTTACTGCCTATAGTGATTACAACATTATTTTTAATTTATTTCGCTTTTGCTGGATATCATATTATTTCTGATGTGAGGTTATTTTTCGTTATATTACAAATAGGCTATCCGATTTTTGTTGGTATTGTTGTGCCAATTTTAATTCAATTAGATCGGAATATAAACAATATTCAAAATGCTCTAGGTTTAGTGGAGTCTCGAAGAAGTGTATATCTGGGGAAATTGTTCTTTCTACTATTTCTTTCAAGCATAAGTATCATAACATATGAGCTTTGTTTCTATATTGGAGTCAATTTGTTTTTAGATATCAGCGTAACGCACTTTGATTCATATCTTGATCTATTTTATATATTTTTATTTAGCAACTTATTCTTATATTTATTACACGTACCAATTGCTTTTAGGTTTGGTTCAAGTATTTCTGTTTTGTTAGGGATATCTGGTACAATTTTAGCGGGTTTCTTCGAAAATGCGATTGGTGATAAAATTTGGCCGATCATTCCTTGGGAATGGGGTGTTCGGTTTTTAAAAAATGCTTTTGACTTTTCAAGTGCCCCTATTTTTTGGGGGATTATTTCTCTGATTATGATTACTTCAATGATTCTAGTTTTATCAATACTTTGGTTTAGTAGATGGGAAGGTAAAGTCATACAAGAGTAAAACAAGGGGGATAGACAATGCCGAAACTGTTAGTGGTCGATGATGACCTTGATATGCTGGCCCTGGTGCGTGCTGCCCTGGAAAAGGACGGCCACCAGGTAGACATCGAGGCGGATTCCACTACTGTGCAGCCCGCACGATGCCATCTGTATGACCTGCTGCTGCTCGATGTGATGATGCCCGTTGAGGATGGTTTTTCCCTTTGCAGCCGTATTCGTGCCGAGGTGGACTGCCCCATACTGTTCCTGACCGCCAAGGCAGAAGACGCGGCTCTTGTTCAGGGTTTTGGCTTGGGCGCCGATGATTACATTAAAAAGCCCTTCAGTATTGCGGAGCTGCGCGCACGGGTAAACGCCCATCTGCGGCGGGAGGTGCGGCAACCGACCCACACCCTGAGTCAAGGTGGTGTGCGCTTTGATATGCAGGCAAAAGTGGCCATCGCGGGCGAACACACACTGCCTTTTACCAAGGGAGAATACGCCATCTGTGAGCACCTGGTCCTGCACGCCGGGCAGGTGTTTACCAAAGAACAATTATACGAAGCTGTTTTCGGCTTAGACGCCGAGGGCGATTCGTCCGCCGTTGCGGAGCACATCAAAAATATCCGCGCCAAGCTGAAAGCGAGTGGACTTAGCCCCATAGAAACCGTTTGGGGGGTAGGCTACAAATGGCGAAAAGACAGCGTTCGGTAAGCCTTTCTTTTGTGCTTTTACGCTTTGCCATAGTTATGCTTTGCTGTATGCTGTTATGTTGCCTGGTATGGTATTTCGTCATGGTGCGCTTTCAAAACACTGGCGTTACTTACCAGGGAGCCGTCTCCAACCAACAGGTGGAGCAAATGCTGGCTGGAAAGCCAACAACCTTTGTTTCTCCTGGTGATGATTTCCTGGCCGAATACGCTTTGTTTGGCCGGAACGGCGAAGTGTTGGAAAGCAACGTAGAGGGAAAGAAGCTGGAAGTCCTGGCCGGTTTTTTACAGGAGGACGCCAACAGCATAGATGTTTCGCGGCACACCTACGCGGATGGAAGCACCGTGATCCTTCGCTGGCATTTCAGGGCGGAATTCGTCAATCCTGTACTGCGCGACATGCTTCCCCCCGCGGAATACCTAGGGCTGGCCACACTTGTTGTGGCATTGTTGCTTTGTCTGCTGTTTAACACCCTGTGGCTTCGTCGGCGCCTCGCCGCCAAGCTGAAGCTGTTCAGTGAGGTGAGCAAGAAGGTAGGCGCGCAGGAGCTAGATTACACAATTCCTCACGCCGGCATACGGGAGTACGATCAGGCGCTCGATGCTATGGAGCATATGCGGGAGGCATTGTACAGATCCCTGTCATCCCTATGGGAGGCACAGCAAGAACGCGAGGCGGAAATGGCAGCACTCGCGCATGATTTAAAAACCCCACTCACCCTGGTGGGAGGCAACGCCGAGCTTCTGCTGGATGAAGAACTGCCTGAGAGCAGCCGCAAAATGGTGGAAACCATTGTGGTAAGCAACGACCGGGCCAAACAGTATGTTGCCAGCCTGTTAGAAACCTCCACCGGTGCGAATGAGGCATTTGAAAACACCTGCCTGCCCACTATGTTTGACGAGCTTTGCCAGAGCACAATAGCTTTTGCAGAAGCCAAGAGAGTTTGCCTGCAAACCCAAAACGGCCTGAAGGGTGCTGCGAGCATTCGGAAAGATCAATTACTTCGTGCCCTCGGTAATGTGGTGCAGAATGCCATCGAGCATACACCGGCAGGGGGAAACGTGTATTTGGAAAGCAGCATGATAGATGGCGGCTGGCAAGTTACTGTATGTGATGAAGGCCCCGGTTTTAGCAAGGCGGCGTTACACCATGCGACAGAGCGTCTATGGCGCGGAGATGTAGCACGTGGCGCCGATGGACACAATGGCCTTGGCCTTTGGTTTGCAGCACAAGTAGCTAAAACGCACGGAGGACAACTAGAACTGCGCAACTGTGATTCTGGTGGGGTGGTTACAATGAAGTTCTGCTAAGCCGCCAGGGATTATTCGGAACACTTGAAAATATGAGAAGCTAGGTTTGCCTAAGATACCTACCATTGCTGACAAACAAAAATAGGGGCACCCAGTGTAGATAATATAATCCGAGTATTGTATTTCAACAATGCGAACATCAAATAATGCATATGTGTTAACTGCCAAACAGCCGGACGCAATGCCGGTTGATTGAAATAATATATTATTGGTATATGCGCAATTTCAAATACCTGTGAAATTGTTTGCTGCTACTGAAGATAAGGAATTGTCTCTTAGACAAACCCATAGAACTTGTGGTTACAATATATCTCATTTAAAGTTTTGCAATACATGTAACTCCGCCGTAGAATCCCAAAGTTATGGTTGACCTTTTTTAATACTTGTTTCACGGCCAAAAGATACTTATTGGGAATTGAAAATGATTTAAGTGAGAAACTGACAAATCGACGACGATTCAGCAAATCACAACTAGACGTTTTAATCAAGGGAACTAACTTGGAAAGGCATAAATATTTTGTAACGGAAGAATAAATGATATTTAAAGATGGAGGAATAATTATGGAGACGAAGGAAGAAAATTTTCCAAATGATAGCACCATGGAATCAATCAAAAGTTTAACAGAGAAAGATGCTAAGACTTTCTTGAACCTTATATATGCACTTTTAAAAGACAACAAAAGTCCGAGCGAACATTTGATTTCAAAAGTATTATCCATTTTTGAGAAACAATTACCGAGAGTGGCTAAAGCAAGACAGAATAAAAACTAATCATCATGGTGTTACAAAACACTGTGAAGATAAAATAATTGAATTTGAGCAACGGATAATGTGTGGGGAAAGTGGTGGGGGTGATCGGTAGCCCGTTAAGCTAAAGGGACACGATAGTTTAATAAAGAAGAGAAGGCAGCTGGTCAGAGTGATCAGTTGCCTTTTTAAGCTAAAGGGCAGGATAACACAAAGCAGAAGTAATTTAACGGCCGTTCAGTATGGATAGTTGAAAATGGTTTAGAATTGTTTAGAGGCAAGTAGAAAGAGGGAAACGAACTCACCCATAACAAGGGGGCAGGAGAACGTGGCAAACATGGACAAGGACAAAAGGGATTTGGCGAAAGCGGGAACAGTATATGTAACAGGAGAGATCATAACGACGAAAGTGTACAAGGTTAGCCCGGAGCAGAAAGAGGGACTTGATCTTCTGTCAGTTGAGAGGCTCGAAAGGTTACGGGAGGAGGCAATACCTAAGATCCGCGAGAGGTATAAGCAAATGATCAGATCCCGGCAGCAACATCCAAAGAATGACAACGTTGGCCAGCATCCGGAGGATTAACCTAACGGGACACACTAGTTCAATACATCATGCAGATTAGAAGTTGTGATAACATTCCCGACAGATGACATGAACATTCTTACATTCCCAATATGATCTCATCGACGACGCCTAATAAAGATGATTAGACAACTTTTATTAAACTTACGGCCAGATTAGTAACTAACTCTTTTATGTTAATATGAGAATAAATCAGCTAATTTTCAAGGGAAATCAAAAGTTCATCTGCTATACTTTCCTAAAATACATGTAAAGGAGATATAACCTTTGAACCATTTGCCACAGAGATCTAAGAAAAATCGTCTGGCCTTTCTACTGGCTGTGGGACTTCTCGTATTGCTGATTGCAGGCGGTGTGTTATGGCAGACACAGTATCAGACAGCACCAACAGAGACGCAGAACATAACAGGGGTTCTGAATACATCTGAGCCAGCGGCGGCAATGGACTCGCCTACGAACAAGGCTTTGATCACCTACGAAGCGACCCTGAAAGCTGCACAGGAAAAGGCTGACACTCTCACTAAAACATACAGCACGAACAGCGTGCAGTACGCCCTTATTGATCAAGGGAAGATCGTCGTAGCAGGTCAAGCCGGGAAGAATGATGAACAGGAACAGAGAGCGCTCACGAAAGAAACGATGTACGGAACTGGTTCCACCAGTAAAATGTTTACCGCTGTTGCGATTATGCAGTTGGTTGAGCAAGGGAAAATCGACCTCGATAAGCCGGTCGTCCAGTATATACCCGAATTTGTGATGAAGGATGAACGCTACAAACAGATTACGCCGCGCATGTTGCTGAATCACTCTTCCGGTCTGAATGGTTCATCGGTGACGAACAAATATTTATTTGAAGATAACGATACATACGCTCACGATACACTGTTGAATCAACTGGCTGATCAGCCTTTGAAGGCGGATCCGGGGGCTTTTTCGGTTTACTGCAATGACGGATTTGCGCTAGCGGAGATTGTGGTCGAGCGAGTTAGTGGCATGGACTTTACTTCTTATATCCATAAATATATTACGGAACCGCTGGGTATGACCAATACCAAAACATCGCAAGATCCTCTGGACACAGCGAGGATGGCGGAACTCTATTATCCTACCTATACAGGACAACTTCCCAACGAGACAAACAATGTAATCGGATCAGGAGGTATTTATTCCACTGCGGAAGATTTAGCTCGATTCTCGCAAGTTTTCACGGGGAAAGCAAAAGGAGTCTTGTCCGATAGATCGGCTTCGGCCATGGCACAAGACGAGTATAAGACGCCGCTGTGGCCTGATGATGCGGACAACAGCTCATTCGAATACGGTCTTGGCTGGGACAGCGTCAATCTGTATCCCTTCAGCGAATATGGGATAAAGGCGCTGACAAAAGGTGGGGACACGGTTCTCTATCACGCATCACTCGTTGTGCTTCCTGAGTATGGCATGGCAGCAGCTGTCGTCTCTACAGGCGGGGTAAGTACGACCGACCAGCTTCTGGCGAACGAAATCTTGCTTCAGGCTCTGAAGGAGAAAGGCACCATTACCGAATTTAAGCCTGAGAAGTCATACGGCAAGCCGGTAAAGGCCGATATGCCGGAGTCCATGCTTGAGTATTCAGGGATCTATGGCTCATCACGTGCAACAACAAATATAGATATTAGCGAAGGTGGCATCATGTCCATCACTTCGGAGCAATCGCCAGTTAATCCAACCGAGATCTATTATTATTCAGCGGACGGCACGTTCCGGAGTGGGGATGGGAACAGGATGATCAGCTTCGTGACGGAGGAGAACGGACGCACCTACTCATGGATGCGCCAATATGCTTCGTTTCCAGGTCTTGGGCAGATAGCTATATCAGAGTACAACGCCGAGAAGCTCGAGTCTCAGGATCTCCCAGCAAAGACAATAGAGGTATGGATGAAGCGTGATGGAAAGAAGTATTATCTGCTGAATGAAAAATACACGTCGATTATGTATTTGATGTCTATAACCATCCCTTTGAATATGTCGAAACAACTTCCAGGGTACGTGCTGGATGGGCGAATAACCGACCCGAATTCAGCCATCTCCGAATTGCAAATTCCGGGAATAAATGGGAGGGATCTCTCAAGGTATACGTTCTTTACACAAGACGGCGTTGAGTACATGAATCACAATGGGAGCATTTTAGTGAACGAGGATGCCGTGAAGCCTTCTAACTTCGCTAAAAAATCAATCGTTACAATTCCGACCAACGGATACGCGCAATGGTATAAGATAAGCGACAAAGACAAGAGTAAGTCCATTAAGGTGAACATGCCCCCGAACTCTTCCTATGCCGTTTATGATGCAAAGGGATCATGCACCTATTTTAGTGTCATTGGAGGCAAGGATCAGGTTGTTGAACTATCTGCTGGAGGATCTATTGTTTTTGCCGGAGATGCCGGCACGAAGTTCGAGGTTTCCGCTCAGTAACTTCGCATAGGGACGAACGAAAAACATCCTATTAATAGTAACAAATCCCCCCAAGTGAATTATACACTCGTTAACAGAGATTATTTTGGAAAGCCAGTCCTCATCTATGGAAGATTTACACACACGAACACCACAGCAGAGATATGGAACGTACCTCCTGGTACATACCAAGTGAATTTGAGAAGTTTATCAACGAATGAATCCTATCTCTATCTCTTTAACAAGCAATAACCATCAAAGAAAAGGGCAGAATGGTTGAAGAAATTGCTGCAGAAAATGGTTCGTTCCTAGCCATTTCATACGAAATGTCTCTTGGAAAAGAAGTGTCGGATGAAGATTGGAATGAATCGCTTTACGAAAAATGGGGCGAATTTCTGGGGAAAATCCATCATGCCACAAAGGGTTATCACCTCCGCTCCGGAGGCAATACTTCCCCACCCAAGTTTGTTGTACCTCCTGAGACTTATACCTTATAAAAAATAGTGGAATTAAATTGACGGAGCAAGTTGAGTGTGATAGCATTGGTTTAATTTAAAACGAAAAGGCTATGATGAGAAATAGTAGCTATTAGGGATTTCACAGAGAGAAGATGGTTGGTGCGAATCTTCATTGATCTAATAGTGAAGCAGTCTCGGAGCTGTGAACCGAACAGAGGAATCTTAGTAGGCTTCAACGGAGTTCCACCGTTATTCAGGAAACAATATCGGAGATATCCCGTATTGATAGAGTGCAGAGAAATCTGAAATTAGGTGGTAACACGGACATAATAGTTCGCCCTAAGTTGACAAGAAATATGTCAGCTTAGGGCTTTTTTGTTTTATTTCTTCTCGTTTGAATATTTGCAAAATGATTTTCCAAGATTAAATAATAATTAAAATGGAGGTATTGAGCATGGTGAAAATGACACCAGATGAGTTAAGAAAATCATATATTGATTTTATGAAAGGAATAGGGGCTAGCCAAGTGCCCTCTTCTAGCTTGTTACCAGAAAATGATCCCTCAACGTTGTTTACGGGAAGTGGAATGCAACCTATGGTTCCCTATTTATTGGGGGAAAAGCATCCGATAGGTAATGAGATAACTAATATTCAGAAGTGTTTAAGGACAGTGGATATTGATGAAGTAGGAGATACGTCGCATCTGACATTTTTTGAAATGATAGGTCGATGGGAGTTTAAAGCAAATGAAAATAACTATAAGAAAAAGCAAATCGATGCCATTTGGAATTGGCATATTATCGAATTAGGAATTGATCCTGGCAGGCTGTATATCAGTGCTTTTATAGGAAGTGATGATTTGAATATACAGAAAGATACGGAAGCCATTCAAATCTGGTCAGAAAAATTTAAATCAGTTGGTATAGAACCTATCATTGAAGATGATCCCTATCAATATGGGGCATCTAGAGGTGGAAAAATATTCTTATACGATGAAAAAGAAAATTGGTGGAGTCGAGCCGGAAGTCCATTGGATATGCCTGTTGGTGAACCGGGTGGGCCTGATAGTGAAATGTTCTATGATCTTGAACCAGGCGGTGATTCACTGGATCATCCTGCTTCTGTAAGCGAGAGGTTTTTAGAAATTGGGAACAACGTATTTATGTGTTACAAAAAAGAAGCCACAGGATTTGTAAAAATGCAAAATCCCAATATTGATTATGGAGGCGGATTAGAAAGGGTTGCAACAGCCCTTAATGGTGACAAGGATATTTATAATACGGCTTTCTTCCTTAATCCCAAGAAAAAATTGATGGAGTTAAGTGGTAAACAATATACTGACGATTTAAAGTCGTTTAGAATCATACTTGATCATGTGAGAGCGGCTACTTTTCTAATTAATGATGGTGCGGAGCCAGCTAATAGTGATGCAGGGTATATAACAAGAAGGTTATTAAGAAGGGCGATTCGTGCAGGTAAAAAAATAGGTATACAAGGAAGTTTTGTGGGTGAGCTGTCTGAAGTTTATATAGATGAAGCAACAGCTTATGAAGATTTGATCGGTAATAAAAAGAAAGTTATCGAAATAGTAAATAAGGAAGAAAATCTTTTCTATAGAACTTTACAGCAAGGAGAATTTGAAATACAAAAACATCTTAAGAATAAGGGTAAAGTTACAGGTGCAGATGCCTTTTATTTTTACGAAACATATGGGTTTCCCTTGGAGTTGACGGAAGAGTTTCTAACTGAAAGTGGATATAGCCTGGAGGACAAGGCCTCTTATATAGAGGCGGCAAAGAAACATGCTGAAAAGAGCAGAACTGCTTCTGCGGGTAAATTTAAAGGTGGATTAGCTGAACATTCAACAGAAACAACAGCGCTGCACACGGTATCTCATTTATTACTTGCTGGTTTAAGGGAAGTTTTAGGTGATCATGTTCATCAACAAGGAAGTAATATTACTTCAGAACGATTACGGTTTGACTTCAACCATGATGAAAAACTTACGCCAGAGCAAATAGCTGAGGTGGAAAAGTATGTGAATGATGCGATTTCATCAAAAGCAGTTACCTATATTTCAGAGATGCCTAAAATTGAAGCGAAAGAAAATAATGTTGAAGGGAATTTTTGGGATAAATATCCGGATATCGTTAAGGTGTATACAATCAAAGATAACGAAGGGAAAGTTTGGAGTCGAGAAGTATGTGGAGGACCTCATGTAGAAGATACAACAAACTTAGGAAAGTTCAGTATTAAAAAAGAACAATCTTCTGCTGCTGGAGTTAGAAGGATTAAAGGAGTAATTAATAAATATTTCCAGAACGCGGAACAATAGCTGATGTTTTAGGATTGCCATTTGTAACAACGTTATGAGTTGCCGGGAATCCAGGATGAATGATAAATCCGGCAATCGAAGAGGGTTTGACATCGCTTGGCCTTTGTTGGCGGTACCGGAGCACAGTATTCAAAGAAAAAGCAATTCGGATTAAATCCGAATTGCTTTTTTACTGCAAGAAAGGGGATAAAAAAACAGAACGAAAATCGAGCTATGTCGGGGGACAAGAACATGGTCCCATAGAAAGTCGCTAATTTGATATTATCCCCTTTAAGTAGACAGTGTGTAAAAAGCGCATTAAAGTCTACTTGGAGGGGATTTTTTCATGGGCGAAATAAGAAAGACATATGACATCGAATTCAAGAGTAAGGCTGTTGCGATGTTCCTGGAGGAAGGTCTTGGCTACCGTCTTGTAGCCAAGACCTTGAGCTTCTTTGGACACCTTAAGTCGGAATGTTTTCGACTCGACACGTTCTCGACCGAGGAAGAGCTTATTATGGCGATTGAACAATATATCCATTTTTACAACCACGAACGTTTTCAACAAAAACTAAATAACCTTAGTCCAATTGAGTACCGAACTAATGTTGCTTAAGGCTTTTTTTGGGGCTGACTTGTAATCATAGCCGATTGTGTGAATAATATTATCTTCTTTTGCTTTTCCGATATTTAGAAGTAGTGAGTGGCGATTAGTTCCTGTTCTCGCTTTTTCAAAATAGATGGATATGATTTAATCATTTGCTGGATTAATTCAATAACGCCAGCGGATATTCCGATAGGACAGAAACAAACCATTTTCCGGTCACAGCTGAATTCTTGTCCTATATTTTGAAATAATTCGAACGATATCTATAATTATTACCAATATATACTGTAAGACCGAAGGGGAGGAGGTAGCAGATGAATCATCCATCTGAATATGCAAGGCTTATTTCGCTTACGTTGGCCGGGAACCGTGATGCGTTTGGCGAGTTATATGAAGCAACCATTAAGGACGTTTACAATACTGTTTATTTCCTTATTCGGGAACCATCAGATGCAGAGGATGTCATTCAGGAGATTTATATTCAATTATACCGGTCTCTTGAAAAGTTTGACGTAAGCAGGCCGTTTCGGCCTTGGTTAATGGGAGTTGTCATGCGGCAAATTCAGGCTCACCGCAGAAAGAGTTGGACACATATGCGGATCATCAAAAAAGCTGAACAGATTGATCAAGCCGTGGTCTATGATATCTCAAGTGAGGTGGTCAACAAACTATCGAATCAATCGCTACTTGAAAGCGTAGATCGACTTCCTTATAAGCTAAAGCTAGTAGTTATTCTGCATTATATGAATGATTACACGCAAGAAGAGATTGCAGCCACATTAGAAATCCCTCTTGGGACGGTAAAATCACGGATTCATGCTGCTCTGCAAAAGATGCGCAAAAAACAGAAAATTAGCATTCTGGCTATGGGAAAGGTGGAGGGGTAAAATGAGTTTCGATGAAAGATTGAAAACCGCTTTTAAGGAAGAGACCAAAGAATGGAACGCACCAACGGAGCTCAAGGAAAAAATACTTAACAAAGTCGGACACATTCAAGAAGGAAGACGAATGAAAAAGTGGGTCGTTGCATGTATTTTGGCCGCTACATTGTTAATCCCAACAGGTGCTTTTGCCGGTTATAGCTACATAGCTGATTCCATCTATGGTTCGCGGGACAATATCGGAGTAACTCAAAAGCAATATGATGAGCTGGAGGCAAAGCTGCAGACCGCCAAACAAAACCTCAGTGAAGAGGAGTTTACAAAATGGATGTCCTTACTAAAAGAATGGGGCCTCCTTAATTTGAAAATTGCCGATACAAAAGGGGATTTTCATATTGAGAGATTGAGCGTAGGAGAGCAAAAAAACTATAGAAGGTTAACCGCAGAGCTAGAGCCACTCTTTCGCAAATTAAATGAAGTTCAATCAACGAAGGGAGAAGTTAAACTTATAGATAGCACTACTTTTTGGAATGGAGTGCTAGATGAAGCAGGGCAAATATTCAGCAAAGAAGAATTTGATGAGTTTCAAAAATTATTAAATGAATTGAGGGCTTATGACGAGAAAAAATATGATCCGGATGGTAGTGTTCATATTGAACGGCTGTCAAAGGAAGATCAAATGAATATAGAGCAATTGTTGCAGCAGATACAACCTTTTTATAAGAAGTTGGGCATAACAGTTAAGCCGAAAGCTTGATCTGTCGAGGAACAAGAACATGTAAAACTCCACGTTAACGAAACGTTAGGAGCAACCATAGTTCACCTAACTCAAGAAAAACTGAAGCCTTTTCAAACATGATTTTAGAATTGTAAAGCCACTCAACTAACGGAACTCTATAGCTTAATAAACTAAAACGCGGCTGTCGGCATAGATCGGTAGCCGCGTTAAGCTAACGGGCAACTAATCCCGAAATGACACTTGTCAAGTGACAAAAATATAGTAACATTAGAAGCCTTGTCGGGGGACAAGAACATGGTCCCATTGAAAGTCGCTAAAATAGCGGCTTTTTTGTTTTATCGGTACAAGTTCTTGTCCCGAGTCGAGGACAAGAACTTGTACCGATTGCCGATTAGATAAGTATCTAACTATGTTCGATGCCATATCATTAAGCTAACGGGCAGGATAATTCAATATTTTTATGGAATATAACAATAAATGGGATGGGGGGGCGCACATGCTTTTTCACTTCAGTGAAGACGAAAGTATCAATATATTTGTACCAAAAGAGAAGCAAAATCGTCCGGATTTTCCTGCGGTAGTTTGGGCACTTGATGAAGAGCACGAGTATACGTACTATTTCCCTAGGGATTGTCCCCGAATTGTGTGTAGAAAAGATGAGGCGACAACGGACGAACATTTACAACTCTTCTTTAATAATTCAATTGCCAATACCATAGTTACAGTAGAAAGTGACTGGTATACGAGGATATCAAAGCAAATCATATTTCGATATCGTTTTGACGATGAGGGTTTTGAGCTTTTTGATAAAACAGCTGGCTACTACATTTCTCGCCAAGTAGTGAAACCCAAATCAGTTGAAAAATATGAGAATTTGTTGGAGAGATTACTCCAAAAAGGAATTGAATTAAGAATCACATCAAATTTATATCCGCTTAAGGAAGCAATATTAGCTTCCGACTTCACAGGATATGGGATACATAGATTCAATAACGCCAAAAGACTCTAATCAATTAGCTTATTGCGAAATGTTAGTTTAACAAAGACACGAAGGCAGTCGGTCAGATTGATCAGCTGCTTTGATTAATCTAACGGGCAGTTTTTTGGAAATTTTGTGACTCTAAAGTATTGCTTTAAATTCCAATGTATTGAAGAGGTGAAATTTTGAAATGAAAATTATCAGAGAAGAAAAAAACGTTAGAGGGCTCCCGTTGCCTAACGAAACACAATTAGTATTGTCTGAAGTTATTCCTCGTCAAGAATTAATAACGTGCTCGTTTGTACTTGCATTTCAAGAAGACGCATTGTTATTAACTAATTTGAATGAAAGAGGATGGGATATACCTGGAGGGCATATTGAACCTGGGGAAACGCCAATGGAGGCAATGAAAAGGGAACTTTATGAAGAACAGGTGTTTTGATTGAATCTCCTCACGTTCTCGGATATGAATTGATAACACTATATAACAAGCCAGAGAATTATAAGTATCCATATCCAGAGAGCTATATGGTCTTTTATTCTGCTACGAAGAACAGCTAGCAATAGGTGATTAAACTAACGGGAAACAATAAATCAACTTTCCAACCACTGGAAACGTTTTAATCAAGGGAGCTAGCTTGGAAACAACGCATTAATATTTTGTAACGGAAGAATAAATGATATTTAAAGATGGGGGAATAATTATGGAGACGAAGGAAGAAAATTTTCCGAATGATAGCGCCATGGAATCAATCAAAAGTTTAACAGAGAAAGATGCAAAGACTTTCTTGAACCTTATATATGCACTTTTAAAAGACAACAAAAGTCCGAGCGAACATTTGATTTCAAATGTGTTATCCATTTTTGAGAAACAATTACCGAGAGTGGCTAAAGCAAGACAGAATAAAAACTAGTCATCATGCTGCTACAAAACGCTGTGAAGATAAAATAATTGAATTTGAGCAACGGATAATATGTGGGGAAAGTGGTGGGTGTGATCGATAGCCCGTTAAGCTAACGGGAAACGATAGTTGATTAAAGAAGAGAAGGCAGCTGGTCAGTGAGATCAGCTGCCTTTTTAAGCTAACGGGCAGCATAACACAACAACTGTCACAGGACAAGAACTTAGTCCTTTAAGAAACTGCGTCCCGCGCGGTTTTTCTAATTTAAGGGATCAATGACAAGAACTTTGTTACATTCCCGATATGATCTCATCAGCAGAAGATGCCATTTTTGTTAAACTAACGCGCAGTTTAGTGATGGTGGCTACCGCGAAAAGACTTGGAATCCCTTTAAAGAAGAGAAATACACTTAACATCAAATATTAGTTATATCGTTTAAATAGAGTTCTACTAGTAAGTCATTAGTCCATCTCCATGGTTCTAAGCGCCAATTTTATTTCCGTGGATCATTCAAAAGAACGGCCACTGTTCGCATCGTTTGCGACAGGGCCGTTTTTTGTTTTTGTAGGCTCCTCAAATTGCTATTCTTGCCAAACACTCATAGGGTCCCATGGCTTGATCTGATTGCCATATTTCCCGACCAAAAAAGCTTTCATGTCTTCCAGCTTAGCAGGAACCTCGTTCCAACTTGGAAGGGGTGGTAACCCTCGTTTGCTTTTCAATAGGATATCCACTGTTACATACAAGCGTTCTGGCTGTATCCAATGAAGGAAGCGGGAAATATCAATTTGCTTGGTCAGGGACAAGGAATCAATTTCGTCATTGTAATGCTTGTTGAACTCGCTGATCAGGTTCAATAGGTATTCTCTTTGCTCCTTCACGAAGTCCAGGCCGCAGATGGCGCCATGTCCTGGGACAACGATTTCGGGTTTAAATTCATCAATAATGCGATCAAGTACTTTAACCCAATTGAGGGTTCCCTCTTCACTGTACGCTGTACAACCGTTAAACACGACATCGCCAGCGAATAGCACTTTTTCTTTTGGCATCCACAGCAGCAAGTCACTGTCAGAGTGGGCCGGAGCTACGTTGTAAATCATAACTTCCGTATCGCCAAGACGGATGTTGATATCGTCCTTTATCTCAATATTCGGGAGTACCCATTCTACGCCTTCCAGGTCGAATCCTTCAAATTCCGCTGCAAAAAACCGCTCGCCCGAAGTCGATTCCGGAGAATCCTTTCCTCTTCTGATGACGCTGTCCATCCAGGCGATATTTTCGGTGAGACGCTCTCTGGAGGCTTCCTTGTGCATAATAATGCAAGCATCTTCAAACACTTTGTTGCCCCAGGCATGGTCGCTGTTATAGTGCGAATTCACCACATATGCGGGAGAGCCGCCGTTGCTTACTTCCATAAAAGCCTCCCGCATTTCCCTCGCATGGAACAAATCGAAGAACGTGTCATACACCAGCCCTTCACCCTTGTTGATGAACCCGGCATTGGCCCAACTGATGCCGCGATATGGCGAAATACCGGCAAAGACGCCATCTGCAACTTCAAAAAATTTAACGCGAGGTTTTTGGATAATACGTCCATACTTCATAAAAATTCTCCTTTGAGTATATGTTTTTGGATAAGGCCTACTGACTAAGTCTTATTATAGAGAATGGAAAGAAAAATGCAAGCATGTACTTGCATGCATTCATTCTATACTATATGATAGTAACAGAACAACATCACACTACATGGATCGAGGCGCTTAACCATGAAACTAGTAACTTTTCAGACCAATACATCCCAGGAACCTTTGTTTGGGCTTGTAATTAACGAGAAATTTGTCGTGTCTTTTGTCGCAATCATGAAAAAGCAGGGAACATTCGTTGACAGTCTCGAAAGTATGGACAGCTATCTTCATTATTTACCGGCAAGTTATGATGCCGCTAAGGAAATGATGCAATATGCTGTCGAACAGTTGCATCAATTCAATGAAAATGAAATCAGCCCGATTGCAGCGGTAAACCTGCTGCCGCCGGTTCCGAATCCGGCTGCGCTTATCGATTTCGGGCTGACGCCAAGACATCTGAGAAATGCTGGCGTAAATCTGCTGCAAAGAGAATATACAGGGCCGGAACGAGAAGAGCTTATAAGTCAAATCTCCGAAAAATTCCAGCAAGATCCGAATAAAGTAACTTTCAGTTATTATAAGTGTAACCATAATGCATTAATTGGCGATGGGGATACGATTCATTGGCCTTCGTACTCTTCCTATCTGGATATCGAGCCGGAGCTGGCCTTTGTTACAGGGAAGGGGAACTGTATTGCAGGTTATGTTATTTTTAACGACAGTACTATCCGTGATGTGCAGTGGCTGGATTTCCAGGCGATGACCGGACCGACGCGCTGCAAAGATTTTGATCGTAGCAAAGGAATAGGACCCTATCTGGTTACGCCGGATGAAATCGACAACCCGCTGGCATTGGATGTGGATGTACGCATCGGGGAGAGACTGTATTGGAAGGGAAGCACATCCGAGTATTCTGCACACCCTGCAAAAGTGATGGAGGAAGTTCTCAAAGTTTTCACACCGCTCCCAGGCACGATTATAGGAATGGGGACGATACCGGATTGCTGCGCAATCGAGACCGAACAATGGCTATTGCCTTCTGACCGAATCCAGATTACATTTGATAAATTAGGCACGCTCACGCAATTGGTGCCTGATTATGTCAAGATTACGGAACCAAGCCGCTGGGAACAAAGAAGCGATTTTCTTTAAATAAACGTTTATGAAAATGATGAACCCCGATCCTGCTGCATATTGCAAAACTTGTAGTAGAATAGGTTTAACATATGCAAAAGGAGAAGTACAATGCAAACTTCAGACAGAATCATTGAAGCCGCGACACGGCTCATCAAAACGAAGGGCTATCGGGGCGTTAGTACCAAAACCATTGCAACGGAAGCTAAAGTCAATGAATCTACGATTTTCCGGCAATTTGGAAGCAAACAAGGCATATTGGAAGCCATCATTGAAAGACATTCGGATATCCCGCAATTTGAGAAGCTGTTAAGAGAGGATGCGACCGATAATCCGGAAATCGATCTTCTAAATGTAAGCCAGCAGTACCGTTTGTTTTTCCATAAAAATGCGGACATCATTTTAATTGGGATCCGCGACAAAGGAATGCTTCCCGAATTGGACAGAGTGCTGGCCGATCCGCCGGTAAAGCTGCACTCCTTGCTGGTTGAATATTTTGAACGACTGCAGAAGAAAAAAGTCATAGCCATACAAGATGAGCGTCTTTCCGCTATGTCTTTTCTCTCGATGTGCTATGGATTTCAGATGAGCGAGCTGATTCACCGGGATTATCAGTCCCAACTCGTCACCGAGGAAGAGTTCTACAAGCACAGTGTCTCATTGTTTGTAAAAGGGATGTTATCTCAGGCATAACGTTGGCTCATTGAATAATGCTTAGATAAGAAAATATGATAAAATCATTGACTTGGTTAAGTCTTCACGGCTCCATGCTTGAATATATGCTGAAAAGCTAGCTCCCGATCCAAAAGATCATTATAGTTATTCTGTCCATTGACGGCGTTTGGCGTTGTCCAGTACACTGTGAGAAATGCTGAAGGAGGCGATTGTATATGAGTAAACAGATATTTGCTGAGTGGATTGGTTTGGTCGTATTTGTTGCTGATAACATAGAGTCTCCCGAGCGGACTGCAGTCTTTTGATGGAGGTAGGCTGCTTATTTCACGATGTGAAATAGGCGGATTATCGTATACACAAGCTGTGCATGGAGCATCCGTAGAGGGATTTCTGCGGGTGTTTTTTGGTGTGTCTGTGAGATCAGTCCTGTATAACTGATAACTGCCTGTCGACTGTATGTCGCTAGGACGGGGTGAATCGATGGGGCTAGTGTGAAGTGGCCATGCGCAGAAATGACCTCAACTAAGGGACCAAGTACTTGACCTAGAAGGGACTATGTTCTTGTCCCATGACAACAAACCGCAGCTAAAGCCTGTCGGGGGATGTCGGGTGACAAGAACATAGTAACATTAGAAGCCGCTAATTATGCGGCTTTTTATTTTTATGATATCAAGTTCTTGTCAAAACACAATGACAAGAACTTTGTTACATTCCCGATAGGTGAATTTCTGTGTAGTTAATACGGTAGCTGTAATGGTTCTAGAATACAAACACATTAGAGACTATGAGCTGCTTCCAAACTGGCAAGACATTCTTCGTTGAGCTAACGGGGAGGATAACGTAATCATTTCGCGAATCTCAACATATGGAATTATTTACGAAGTTCGTGAATAAGGCGTTAGGGGAAATACACGTAAAGGAAGAATGCAATAATGACCAATGAAGCAACTGAACATTTTGTTGTTGATTATGGATATTATCAAAGAAATATTGATGGGGTTGGCAAAAGATTGCAAACTATCTAACCGACAAGAAGATTCCTTCTCCGAGGAAGCTTATCGGAGCTAAGAATGCCGGTAGTGTCTGGCATGAGACGGCAGTTAAGCTCATATTGCTAAATCGCCATTATACAGGAGACTTGGTACAAGGGCGTTCGAGTGTAGACAGGAGCAATAAACTGTTTCATCAAGAGAAGGGCTACAAGCCACGTCAGCAAGTTGATGAAAGTAAGTGGTTTGTCGTAGAGAATGCGCATCCTCCGATTATTTCACACGAAGAGTTTGCCGCTGTGCAGGATCGGATGGCGGTTAAAGCTAGAACAGGGTTTGGTGGTCGGGGTAAAAAGTCGTTGTTTGCCCACCTTGCATACTGCGCTCATTGCGGCAAAGGGATGAATTATAAGAATGACCGCGAAGGCTATGTTTGCGCTACTTATCAGAAGCGCGGCAGAAAAGGATGCCCTTCCCATTTCATTCGGCATGATGAGTTAAAGAAATCTGTTTTAGTGGATTTGCGTCAATTGTCAGTGAATGTGCTGGATCAGAACTCTCTGGTGGAGAAAGCGCTCAAAAAGGCGAGTGAAAAATCGAACCAAGCCGTGTCTGAACTGAAAGCGAACCAGAAGAAGATGCAGCAGCTTCAACAAGAGCAATTGGAACTGGTTCGCGCCATGACTCGTAAAATGATCGATGATGATACGTTCCAGATGAGCAATGCAGATCTAAAGGAGGAGCAGCACACCTTGAAAGAACGAGCAACCATCCTTGAGATTGTTGTCAGTCAGGGCGAAGCCAAAGAACGTATTATGCAGCAATTCAGGGAAGAAGTTAGGCGCTTTGCGGAGTTGCAAATCGATGACGAGGAAGCCCTTCGATAAGTGCTTCAGCGGTTAATTGTACGAATAGAGATTGAGTTGGATGGTGGAGTTATTATCCACTATAATTTTGGAAATCCGTTGTCAGCGGGGGCGTAAATTAGCCCCCTGTATTTACGTCAATATTAAGCACTCGACACATGTTGAATGCTGTGTGTCGCTCGTGAGAACATAGTGATTTAGAGCCACATTAACCTAATGTTTTTCTGTAAAGTTCAAGCAGTCACTTGCTTGGGCTTTTTTTATAAGTACCCGAGTTCATGGAAGATACTTGAAACTGTAGGCACTAGAAATGCCATTGCTCTTTTCATTCCAGGATTTCGCAGAAGCCGGTTTGCTGATACCGTATTTCTTGGTTGCAGTCTTAACACCAATTTTCCCACTCTCGACTTCACCATAGATAACGAGTTTCTCTGACGCACCATATTTTTTATTATTCCACCTGTCTACCGTAAGGGGAGCATATCAATTATCGGCAGCATTTTCTGTTACATCCACATAGTTTGCTGAGGATATATGCAACAATGATCATTGGTGGATGAAGGAATCACTCAGATATATAGTGTTAAGAAACCAATCATTCATTTTCTTTATTCAGCAATTGCTCTGCATAGATAATACAACGTTCTGCAAATTCCAGTGATTGATCTGTTATAGGATACAGTCCAGTTGTCTCTGACGGCATTTTTCTTACTTCCCAAAACTTATTCATTAACTCTTCATTTCCATCAAATGTATCATTGGAAACTGCAATCAACTCACAACCAATCTGATAGCCAGCTTCAGATTCAGGTAATATGCTATGCTGCTGACACCATTCAATTCTCCGTAATAGTGAAATATATTGTTGGGTGATTCGGTCGCTTTTACTAAGACTAGGAAGCACTTGTTCTAAAAAATCCTTCTCGTCATCTTCAAAATATTCAATCCATTTTTTCGAATTATGTTTGGCTGTCTGTACTAAATGTGAAATTCGTTTCCACGATAATTCTCCCTCAAGATCAAACATGTTGATGAGCGAGGTCGTATTGGAGATGCTAGTTTGGAGCGAAGAAAGTTGTTCTTGAAGATGATTATAGTGAGCTTTTAGTATTTCTCGGTAGGATAGCTTATCCAATAAATTCTGAATCTCTTCGAGTGGAAGCATGAGAGATTTTAGAAGTGTGATCTTTTCCAAAGTAAACAAGTTTTCTTCGGAATAGCAACGGCGTCCGCTTTCGTCCTTAAAGCTAGGTGTAAGGAGCCCAATTTGATCATAATAGCGAAGTGTTCTTACAGAAACATTGCTTTGTTTGGATACTTGTCCTGTTGTCCAATGACTCATGATATTCCTCCAAAAAAAATGCTTGCAGGTGACGTAGCGTCACCCAATATATTTGAATTATATCACAGAGACAAAGGGGTAAGGGAATGACTGATCACTTAACGCATTGGAAACAAAGGGATAATTGGACATGGAAAGAGTTTGTAGCTTTGCTGTTGCTAGAGTTTGTATTTGTTATCGGATTTATTAAATTTGTAGTAAAACCCGTATATGCGCAATGGCTTGGAGATGAGCTGTATTCAGGAACATTGACAGGGCTTACAATAGCAATAGTATTAATGCTGGGAGTGTATTTCATAGGGCTACGTCCTAAAAAGCTTTCTTGGAGTGAAGTGGGTTTAAGATCCTTTCCTGCGAAGGATTGGTGGCGAATTCTGTTATGGACGTTCTTGCTGATTATAGGCAGCACCATCGTAATGATCCTTACCAGCTATATCGGCAATACATTTGAAAATTCTAAGACGGAATCAATTCAGCAGAATGTTACGGTCTTCAGTGTATTCATTGCGTTTGCATCAGCAGTGATCATCTCGCCTATATACGAAGAGATATTCTATCGCGGTTTTATCTATCGCTGGCTGCGAACCCGATTAGGCATTGGTTGGGCAATGTTTTTGAGTGCGAGTCTCTTTACGATAGTCCATATTCCTACCTATAACGCGATGCCTGCGAATTTTCTTGGGGGGATCATATTTGCATGGGCGTATGAACGAACAAATTCTGTTTGGCCTGCAGTATGGGTACATGGCTTAACAAATGGACTATTTTTATTATTGACTCTGGTAATGTAACGGGAGAAAGAAAAAGAGTTACCTAATTCGTAAACAAGCACTTCGAGGCAATGACGACAAATGAGACGGGACTCATCACATGGCTAGTAGAGTTTAGGATTAGAAGAGATGAATTATAAGTGGGGCTGCCATTTGGTAGCCCTTTTTGCTCGGTTTTGTATTTACCATTTACTATATCTATATGATTGAAAGGCATTAGAAGAAAATTTGGCTTTCCTCACAAACGGCACAAAACTGAGCTAGTATATGGTTATGGTGAGTGACGTTTTATTTCCTCCAATATGTCCGTATGCATACGCATATGTGCTATGGAAACATACGCTTCTCCAGACTACAAAGTTCTATAATCAGAATTCAAAGTTTAATGAGTTTAATTTATGCAGGTATGATGGAGCCGAATATGTGACACAACTAATTGTGAAGAAGATTAATTACATAAAGGATAAATTATTCTTTCATACGAACTACTCTGATGTAGATAATAGAAGAATGTTGCATATGATTTTAAATCGCTATACATCAGAAATATGCCTCAATTTTTTTTATCAATGGCTGTCTATTGCAAAAGAAGGGTCTAGACGTGCTGTTGCACCACCCTGGATTCAAATTGAACAAATGATCGAAATGAGCTTACCATCGTTAATCTTTAAACTTGACTCCGATACTAGAAAAAAGGCTTCGATAATTCAAGTTTACCGCTCGAAAAACGTAAGAGAGCTACCGGAGCTGATGTGTACGATAGGTTCAAAACAAATGAAGAAGGAAATTCGTAATATGAAATCCTACACACCTTCAAGAGTTGCTATGAAAGTATTCGATAATTCTTCCCAAGAAAATATATCGCAACGAGACTACGTTAATAAGTATGTAGCCAAGTTTTCTTTTTAAAGTGTAAAAAATAACATATCCCACCAATGGTGGGTTATTTCTTTTGCCCAAAAATGAATAATAAAAGAGGGGAAGAAATTAGTGCCGACAGAGAGGAATGATATCAAGTTCTTGTCAACTGTCGGGGGACAAGAACATGGTCCCATAGAAAGTCGCTAATTTAGCGGCTTTTTTGTTTTATCGGTACAAGTTCTTGTCCCGAGTCAAGGACAAGAACATGTACCGATTGCCGTAAAGGACAAGAACATGAGCCGATTCCCGATTAGATAAGTACCTAACTATGTTCCCATGCAATTTCATTAAGCTAACGGGCAGATTAGTTGAATAAAGTTAGATCAAAGAAAAGGCCATCCTGCAAAGGATGGCCTAAGATCGTTGTCGGAGCCGATGCGAAATCGTTGGCTGTGGACGACATCATAACTATATTCATTAGGATCGTTTAAGTAAAAGCCCCGGCTTATATGGACCTTAACTTATTGAGATAGTTAATCATCACTGTAAGTTAGATCGAAGTTGACTCTTGCTGCTTCGACACGTACATAATTTTCTCTTCCCCATTGCCGTAGCTCTCTCATCGGCTGGAGTAAAGATTCCCCTAGAGGAGTGAGTGAATATTCAACCATTGGAGGAACCGATGGTGTGATATGACGTTGGACCAGTCCATCGCGTTCAAGCTTACGTAGGGTTTGAGTCAGCATTTTTTTGGAAATACCCTCGATTCTTCTCGCCATTTCCCCGTAACGGATGCTTCCGTCTTCCATTGCGTAAATGATGAGCGCGGTCCATTTATTAGAGATAATATCAAGCACTTTACTGTAGCCACACACCGCAAGCGCGATGTTGGGGTGTTTTGGTTTGACCAAAGATGTCAAATGATTTCCCTCCTCTGCACCTTGAAGTTCCCAGGACACTTTAAAGTGCCTACTTACGTAGGTTTAGTTTATGCATTATTGTATGACTATATCAAGGGCAAAGCAAGCATTGAGCTTTACGCCAAAAGCGCCTGATTCATTACGAAGGCTGACATTTTGAACAGGATGATAACTAAATTAATCTAGTGGGAGGAAATGAACATGTCGAATATTATAAAGCCCCGCCCTAAACTGTATGTGATGGATAACGGCCGTATGAGCATGGATAAAAACTGGTTGATTAACATGCATAACCCAGCCACGGTTAGCAATCCTAACGCGGCGACGCAGTTTGTGGAATTTCCGATTTATACGGTGTTGATTGACCATCCGGAGGGGAAGATTCTATTTGATACGGCTTGCAATCCGAATTCCATGGGCGTTGAAGGACGCTGGGCGGAATCCACCCAACAAGCGTCCCCTTGGGTGGCGTGTGAGGAATGTTATCTGCATAACAGACTAGAGCAGCTCCGCGTAAGACCTGAGGACATCCGATACGTCATTGCCTCTCATTTGCATCTGGATCATGCGGGTTGCCTAGAGATGTTCACGAATGCTACGATAATCGTCCACGAAGATGAACTGAATGGCACACTGCAGAGCTACGCCCGTAATGAAAAAGAAGGGGCCTATGTTTGGGCAGACATCGATGCTTGGATCACAAACCATTTACACTGGAAAACGGTCAAACGCAATGAAGATTATCTCGATCTGGCTGAAGGAATCCAAATTTTGAATTTTGGAAGCGGACATGCTTGGGGTATGTTAGGCTTGCACATTGAAATGCCCGAAACAGGCGGGATCATCCTCGCTTCGGATACCATTTATACGGCTGAGAGTTACGGTCCTCCAGTTAAGCCACCGGGCATTATCTATGATTCAATCGGTTACCGGAACACAGTTGAAAGAATCCGTACGCTGGCTACCCGAACAAACTCCCAAGTGTGGTTCGGACATGATGACAATCAATTCAAACAATTTCGCAAATCAACCGAAGGATACTACGAATAATTATCAATAAGTAGATCATCCCAAGGTTAAGCTAACGGGAAACGATAGCGTAATAGACACGTAGGCAGCCGGCGACGCAATCGGCTGCCTTTATAATACAACTAACGGGTAGGCATAAGAGATTGTTGCAAAAAAAATTCAACAATCTAGATAGGTCTGTTTTACTACAGATAACGTATCTGGTACAAGAGTGTAGTGCTTCAACGAATTTTAATCTGTGATTTGTTGGATGAGACAGTACTATAGTTCATCTTGTAATTGTATAGTATGACGTAAGCGGAGGGGAACATATGAATTATGGACAGCTTGCGTTTAGACAGGCAGATGCGAACTATAGATGATCTCACCGCTCTCACTACCGCCCTGCGCGGACTGCACCCCTCCAATGCATACAGAGGTCTGGAGGAAGACAGCAATTGAATATGGGGCATGGAACTTTAAAAGGGACCATGGGTGGTCTGTTGGTAGGCTTGTTAAGCCGTCAATATGTCAATACCGCCCTTCTCCGTAGAGGAAAGCGGCGGTATTTGTATTGTACAATAGCTGAGCAAACGCCATAATATGAATTACTCCCCAAAGAAATTTCTGCATACATGCAAAATTCCCTCGGCGTAAGGATAAGGGGCAACGTTGTTGTGGCATGACTTTGCCTCTGCCGTTGCGTTCTGGAGAAGATATCCATGGGCAACCATCCGAAGCATCTCGATGTCATTTCCACTGTCACCGAAGGCCAATGTTTTGGACAGGAGTACCTGACTATAATCCATCAGGAATTGCACAGCTGCTTTCTTTCCAGTTCCTGCGGGGATAAAATCGACATCATATGCGTGCTCCGGATCACCTGCCTTGGGATTGCAAATATTGATATTAATTCCGATCCCGTGATTTACAGCCAGGTGCCTGATGATACTTATATCATATTGGGTTCTAGCTGCTGATACCGGATAATAATAGTAGTTCATTTTATATCCGGATTGACCAAATTGAGTCTGTTCGTGAAGGACAATGTTGAATGTTGATTTTAATTCGCTAATTAAATCTTCTACATCTCTTCGAGAGAATCCGGATGCGCTTATAATCTTTGCCCATGAAGGAACAGTGACCAGTTGTCCGTCAAGCTCGACTTCCCACATCTCTGTGCCCAGATTGCTCGCTATAAAATGGGGGAGCTGCGTCATACCGGCTATTTTCATTTTTGCTTGTATTTGCTGAACACTGCTTCCGGTGACCCAAGCTATCTTTACTTGATGTTTTCTGGCAAGCTGCTGGAGGTATTGTTCCAGTTCGTACACCATGTTGAGTTGTTCAGGCAAACATTCATGCGGGTAATACGTTTCGTCAAAATCAAACAATATCAGATATTCGGTTACAGCGGGGGTATAGATGACTTCCATGAGTGTGACTCCTCCTACAGTTTGTTAACGATATCATAGTTGCAGGGAACGTTCCCAGGTCAATACTTTAGATGAGGTGTTAATTTTGCCCACCATAATTGATATTTCACGTGTAAGCGGTCTCTCCAAGTCGACGGTATCACGTGTGTTAAACGACCATCCTCATGTATCTATTGAAAGCAGACAAAAAGTACAGAAAGCCATTACGGAGCTGGGATATGTCCGCAATACGCAGGGGGTTCAGTTGCGTCTACAGGCAAGCAATCATATCGGTGTGCTTGTCCCGGATGTGGAGCATCCCTATTTCAGTCAGCTTGTTAGTGCATTAAGTCGATCTTTAGGCTCAATGGGGTATCAACTTGTCATCTATCAGACCGAATTATCCCGCGAGTATGAACGTGATGTGTATGCCCGATTGTTACGTCGAGAAATGGATGCCGTGGTTATTGCTCATTCCCATTTCTCGGAGAGAGAAATTAAAGAATATATAGGTTCTTATATTGGAATCATATGCAACGAAGCGATGGACGGAGAATTTCTCGATGTCTTTCGATTGGATGAAGAAGATGCGGTCTTTCAAGCGACAGCATATTTGCTGTCCAAGGGGCGCCGTCATCTGTTTTTCTGTATGGATCACCTGACACTATTGCAAGAGAAAAGATGGAACGGGTTTCAACTGGCTCACCAACAATTCGGCCTAGAGTGTACGAAATCACAATGTTATACGGGTCTGGTGACTATGGAAGATGGTTATGACTTGGGAGAACAATTATTTACTTCTGATCAATTACCGGATGGAATGATAACGGGTAGTGACTTTGTAGCTACAGGTTTATTGAAAGCAGCAAAGGAAAAGGGGATATCCGTGCCTCAAGAAATGTCCGTCATCGGATTTGATAACCATCCTGTGGGATTGATGACTAATCCAGAACTGACAACATTAACCAATTGTATTCCCGATATGGTCAGGGATGTTACAGAATGTCTTACCCGGAGATTGAAGGGGATGCGATCTGCTCCTATAGCGAAAACCTACAAGACTTCGCTGATTATACGTAATTCTACTTAAAAAAAATGAAGTGAAAGACAAAAAAGAAGGATAGTGAAATCCTTCTATCGGTCAGGAATGATACATGTCTGAAGAGGTATTGAAGCGTTACTAGATCTCTCGTTGTGGTACTTGAATGTCTAGACAAAATGGAGCATTTCTAAACAAGAAGATATTCAGTGTTCTTTTACACTGAAGGAGAAAGGAGATGCGAGATCCTGGAGATGCTTAAGCTGCTTCGCCAATCCATCGATGATGTGGAACAACATCTGCACTCGCCGATTGAGATTGAGGACATTGAACCGTAACCTCAATAAATCCTTCTGCTCTCCGCAGGTGGATTTTTTTCATTTATATTGACCGACAGTGAAGATGAAGGTGGGGAGGAGGGAAGGAAATGGCTTCGTTTTTCCATGTAAACTGTCCGGAAGAAGTGAGCAGCAAATATCGCCTCATAGTATTTGACGATTCGAAGGAGGCGTTCATTCCTCTGACTGAGTATTATCACGATCAGGTCAACAGGATCAGTGAGAGCTCCGTGATCGCTTATTTAAACGTCCTGGAACCGTTCTTTTATTGGTTAAAGTACAAAAGTTACCACAAGGCCAGAAAGGTCTGGTGGGATGACGAATCAGAAGCTGGTAAGGAAGCCGTAAGGCAGTATTTGATAGAACTGATGCGCTGTAAGATCCGCAGCAGAGAGGGCCATGAAGGCGTGTATTTGACGATTAAAAGTTTCAAAACAGTGCAACTGTTTCTGTCCGCCATTAAAGGGTTTTATAAGACCATGATCCGCTTAAAGGGGGTCCGCCAACATTTTAACGAAAATATACGCTAAGCGGATAATAGGCTGCTGATGATTCAGCAGCCTATTAAGATCAAGATGCGTTTTTAATTACTTGCACTCGTATAGGGGGCTTTCCGCTGTCCATTACTCAATAACATTTCCTGGGTTAAAAAACAAAAGCTTGCCGACTATTTCCTTCAACGGTACCTAAGTGTCGAAGGACAAGAACATAGTCCCATTGAAAGTCGCTATTTTAGCGACTTATTTATGTTATCGGTACAAGTTCTTGTCCCGAGCCGAGGACAAGAACTTGTACCGATTACCGTAAAGGACAAAAACATGTTCCGATTACCGATTAGATAAATATCTAACTGTTTTTCCAATTTCATTAAGCCAACGAGCTGGAGCTTGGGACAATTAACGGATTTCTTTGTTTGAAGTTATTTCTTTTTAGTCTCCGGCGATATCCAATACGGTTCCTCCTTCATAAAAGCCTCCTTGTAGCCGGATATGCTCATATGGAAGACTCGGATTGGATAGTCTCCATAACATTCGGTCAGCTCCGCGCACGCCTACTTCCTTGATTGGCAGCTTCGGCCGGGTCAGATCAGGGATACGCTCGTTAGGGGAATGCTCCAGGCCGATAAGTGAGTAATCGATCGGGATCTTCCGGCCAAGCAAACTGCATGCATAATACACCCAGGCCAGATCGTGCTCGATTCCTGCGAGGATGGCAGTAGGCTTCTCCTGCGTGAGAATATCCGTCAGCATTTGGATATACGTATCCTTCGTACCCATACGGGTTAGATGCTGTTCCTCATTTACAGATATCCCGGCATTAAACATCGCTTCTTGAAATGCCTGCCAGCGTAATCGAAACCCCCGGTGCAGACGAATGTCTCCTATATATAATATCCGCCGATGCCCTTTGGCGGTGAGGTGACGTACGGATTGATGGACCGCTGAAGAGACATCCCAGATGACACTGTCTACGCTGGCTACCGGCGGGGGGTAATTAAGCAATATTTTAGGGATCGGTAAATGGATCAAATGTTCTTCCGTTCCTGGAGAGATCATCGGGGCTAGGAACAGACCATCCGTAAAGAATAGGTCATGCTTGTCTGCCCACTCGTCGAATTCCGAATCGGATGCGGCTTCTCTCGGGGCAAACAACATCTCCAGTTTATGACCAAATTCCGAGAGTCTTGATTGGATTCCTTCGTATAATGATTGGTGAATAGACACAAGCCCGGTATTCGGAACAATGAATGCAAACCTTCGGGACTTCGAGGAATAAATCGGAATCTGTTCAACAGCCATAACCCGCTCTTGCTCTTTGGTTCTATATCCCATTTGTGTGGCCAACTCAATGACCTGACTGCGTGTCTGTTCGGACATTCCCGGCAACCCGCGCAGCGCCTTGGATACCGTATGAACCGTCAAACCGAGCTGATCGGCGATCGTTTTTAACGTGATTTTCTTCTTAATCGGCATATAGACCACCTCGAATGTACATATATTAGATTTTATCATAAGGATAATGAAACAAAAATGAAACTAAAATTAAAGGAGAAATGAATCTACAATGAAATAAATCCATTGGAGGTGGTTATGAATGACTGATACAGTACTCACAATTCAAATACCTGAACGCGACATTCCTATCTACGCTGAAGTAGACGTAGTGGTGGCAGGAGGGGGACCGTCAGGGGTCGCAGCAGCACTCGCAGCAGCAAGAAACGGGGCATCCGTCTTGCTGATTGAGCAAAGAGGATACTTGGGAGGCATGGCGACGGTCTCACAAGTTCCCGCATTTTGTCCTTATACTGATCATATCAAGCCGGTAATCCGGGGAATTGGACTTGAAATTCTAAACGATATGAAGAGTAATATGGAGGAGACGTTTCAGAACGAATGGAGGGAACAGCTTGATTGGGTTCCGATCGATGCGGAAATTTTAAAGCGTTTATTGGACGAAAAAATGGAAGAGGCCGGGGTTAAGGTGCTTTATCATACGTTCGTGGGGCATGTTCTTCAACAGAGTGGCATCATTGAAGCGGTTGTCATCCACAACAAAAGTGGAACACAAGCGGTGAAAGGAAATATTTATATCGATGCGACTAGTGACGCAGATCTCACATATCTTGCGGGCGGGGAACTCGTCAAAGGCGGAGATGACGGAGAACTCCAGCCGGGTACAATGTGCTTTGTACTTAACAATCTGGACAGAAAAAATTTTCTCTCTAGTGTCGAGATTCATGGTCGAGATTTGAAGCATGCGATCAGCAAGGCGAAAAGTGAAGGACGATTACGTGTGGCGAGAGAATGGGCCGGTATTTCCTGGCTGAACGATCACACGGCAGGCTTTAATTTTGGGCATGTTTTTGGCATTGACGGTTCTAATGCGGATGATTTGACCCGTGGAGCGATTGAAGGGCGCGCACTTGTTGAACACATTACCGGGTGGCTGCGGGAATCGATTCCCGGATTCGAGAATGCTTTCCTGACCTTGACGGGAGAACAGATCGGTATTCGGGAAACCCGCCGGATCATCGGGGATTACATCGTTACAGCGGACGATTTTCTAAAGTGCCGTTCGTTCCCGGACGACATTGCACGAAATGCCTATTTTATTGATATTCATATGACTAAGCCCACGAGCGGAATGACGATGATTCATCTCGCACCCGGAGAGTCGCACGGTATTCCGTATCGAGCATTACTTCCAGTCGGAATTGAGAATGTAATCGTGGCCGGGAGAGCGATATCAACAGATAGAGCGACTCAAGGCTCTGCACGTGTCATGCCGAACTGCTTCGCGATGGGAGAAGCCGCCGGTACGGCTGCAGCAATACTGGCCGAGAAGGGCTCCCGTCGAACGCGCAGTATCGAAATTCCGTCCCTGCAGAGCAGGCTTGTTCATCAAGGCGCATGGTTAGGCGATCTGATAAATGAGCAATACAAGGAATAAATGAGCAGTATAAGGAAGGTGGAGAAACGATCAGTGAGGAATAAACCGAGATTTGTATTGTCTGGAAATTGGGCTGGCCGGCCTTCGCTATACTGGCGAGCAGGTTGCTAATGTAGGAGCGACCAACATCAGAACTAGCGGTGCAGGAATGTCCTTCCTTGCACCACCTGTTCTTTGTACTCATGTATCTATATAAGGTAAAGCTTCCTCTACTCCTTAACAGCACCCAATACAATCCCTTTTACGAAATACCGTTGAAGGAACGGATAGACCACCAAGACCGGCAGCATTGCAATAAAGATTTGCGCCGCCTTTACGCTCCGGTTCGACAGCATCTCCAATTGCTCAGGATTAATACCAGTCTTGCTGAAATCCTGTACCACGACGATGGTTTGCAGAAGCGTAGCCAAAGGCCATTGGTCCGAGCTTCTTAAATACAACATACCGTCAAACCAACTGTTCCAATGGCCAACGAGGGTAAATAAGGAAAGAGTTGCAATCGCTGGCAAGGAAATGGGCAAATATATCGAGATAAAAATTTTGAAGTAAGACGCTCCATCCACGATAGCCGCCTCATCCAAATCTTTGGGAATTGCCCGAAAAAAATTCATCATGAGTATCATATTCCATACATTGACCAAATTCGGCAGAATGAGCACCCAGAAGGAATTCACCAAACCAAGTTTTTGGTTCAGCATATAGTGGGGTACAAGCCCTGCGTCGAAGATCATAATGATCAGAAAAAACCAAACATAAAATGTGCGGGCTTTGAATTCAATGCTATTTCTAGACAGGGAAAAAGCAGCAAGCATTGTTACGATCATACCCATAATCGTACCAGTTAAGCTTCGGATAACCGAAACCCATATTGAGGATATGAAATTAGCATTTTCAAAGGTTTTTGCATAGCTTTCTAACGAAAAGTCAATAGGAATTAGTGAGACCAAATTGGAATCGGCAGCGGATTTTCCGCTCAAAGAAACGGCAAATATATGGACCATCGGCAAAATGCAAAGGATGGAAACTAGCATAAGAAGCGCTAGGTTGCAATAGTAAAATATCCGATATGACGGATTTTTATAATACATGGATTTGTCCTCCGTTAGTCGTTGTCAGTTGTCAAAAGTTAAAAAATACGGTAATTCGCTACTCGGTATGCAAAATAGTAACCACCACTAATCAGAACAAAACCGACCAGTGATTTAAAGATGCCTACTGCGGTTGCCAGACTGTATTGCCCTCCCTGGAAGGTACGGTATACGTACGTATCGATAATATCGCCTTTCTCCAGAACCAGTGGATTAATCAAATTGAAGATCTGATCGAAGTTGGCGTTCAGCACATTTCCTAAGGATAAGGTAAATACGACAATGATGATCGGAAGTAATGAAGGCAAGGTAATATATAGGGTTTGCTGGAATCTGCCAGCGCCGTCGATTTCGGCAGCTTCATACAGAGCCGGATTGATGCCTGATAATGCGGCAAGGAACACAATGGCTGAGAAGCCGAATTCTTTCCACAAATCGCTGATAATAACGGTGGCACGGAACCAGTTGCCGTCACCCAGAAACATGATCGGCTCCCAATGAAGGGAGGTGATTAACCGATTAAGAATGCCCTCAAGAGAAAGTAAATCTAGCAGTATACCTCCCAATATGACCCAGGACATAAAATGGGGCAGGTATACCAAGGTTTGAATCGAGCGTTTCAGGCCTATATTGCGGACTTCATTCAGTAGCAGCGCGAATGTGACCGGTATGACCAGACCAAAAATGATTTTCAAAACGGAAATGGTAATCGTGTTCCATATAACCTGTACGGAATCGTGCATGGAAAACATGAGATTGAAATTGTCCCAGCCAATCCAGGAAGATCCGGATATGCCGAGCCACGGTTTAAAATCTTGGAATGCCATGATGATTCCGGGCATCGGGGCGTATTTGAAGATGAGAGCAACCAGTATGGCTGGTAATAGCATGAGATGCAGCCTCCAAGTTAAGCGGAAAGGGCGTATATGTTTCGCTGCAGATGATGACTTAGGCGATGATTTAATCTCCAATCAGACTCCTCCTCAATGGTTGTTTAACGACTAAATATATTCTATTCTGGAAGGATTTTATTGTATAGAATACATATTTAAGGTCGCTGTCAAAATATTAAGGGGGTTGTTTAATGAAACGGCACAAGCCGATATACCTTAAAATGATAGGGGTTATTCTCATTCTGCTGATTCCGGCTATCCTTCTGTACACCTACTTTAGCAGAGCCAGTATCCAGGTCATAAATACACAGATGACGGATTACAATGATAGCCAGCTCATGTTTCTGAAGAATCAGATCGAAGCGAATATCGAACGGCTTTCTCTATCTTCCAGCGTCTTGGTACAGGATTCATCTATCTTGAATCTGCAACTTAGTATTCTAACTAAAGACTATTACCGGATGCTGGATTTTCAGACACATGTTAAGGAAAAGCTGAATCTGCAAAGCCTTTCAAGTAATTGGTCCAATCACCTGTCCGTATACTTGCCGACTATCCAAACCAGGGTTTCGACGGATCTGAGTGAAAGTTATGATCAAAAAATCCTGGATGAAGCCAGTAACGGAAAATGGCGATTTCATCCGGGAGACTCTCGGAGTACCGCTTACTACCAGCTATTTTTGTGGGATCCGTTCTTATCGAAATTCGATTCCCAATCGATCAATGCGATCTTTGAAATCCGCTTCGGGTTGGATAATATCCGTAAAATGTTGCAGCATTACAAATTGGAAAGTCCAGGATTCTGCTTTTTACTGACGGCAGACGGCAGGGCATTCTCAAACACGGATTCTAATGATGAGGAACATGAAAGATTCGGTGCGGATCTGCTAAACCAAGGATTAAGCGGAAGCGGGCATAAAAACGTGCAATTTAATGGCCAGAAAATTTTTCTAAGTTACGCGTATCTTCCGGAGCTGGATGCTTTTTTGATTGATTACGTCCCAACCCACATGTTTCACGAACCGATTATCAAAAGCAGAAATTTGTTTTATTACAGTATGGGATTGTTGATCCTTCTTGGGTTTGCCGCGTCATATGTGCTTTATTTGAATGTGCAAAAGCCGGTGGCGATGATCATGAAAGGATTGAAGCATTTTGAAATGGGAAACTATTCCTTCCGGATCGATCAGCGATTCAATAATGAATTCGATTACATGATGCAGCGCTTTAATGATATGGGAACGAGAATTCAACATTTGATTCAAAATGTATATGAAGAACAAAATCGATCACGGCTTGCCACCCTCAAGCAGTTGCAGTCCCAGATCAATCCTCATTTTTTGTACAATTGCCTGTTCTTTATTGCAGGATGTGCGAAGGTTGGCCTCACGGAAACCATTAAAGATATGGCTTATCATCTGGGTGGCTATTACCGCTATATAACACGAGTCGAAAATCAAATGCCATTATTGAAAGAAGAAGTAGAGTTGGTTACCCATTATCTCAAGATCTACTCGTATCGGCTGGAACGTTTGGAGTACCAAATTAATATTCCGCAAGAAATGTTGAATGAACCGGTAATGAGGTTAGTAGTACAGCCCGTCGTGGAAAATGCCATTGTGCATGGAATTGAACCGAAAACAGGACATGGAACCGTCTTGATTACCGGCTACAGAGAAGTAGGATGGAACATTTTGCTCATTGAGGATAGCGGTGAAGGAATGACGAAGCAGGAGATCCAAGAATCCACGTTACGTCTGGATCAGCCTATGAACAACAAAACAGGATGCGGTCTTTGGAATGTTCACCAGAGGTTAATGCATCGTTATGGGCAAGATGCGGGGATCATCATGAAATCTTCGGAACGGTTGTCGGGGTTATGCGTGATGCTTCGTTGGAAAAGAGAGCAGGATTCGGAAGGAGAGAACGTATGATAAGTCTTCTATTAGCCGACGATGAGCCGGTATTGTTGAAAAGTATGGTAGCCAATGATTGGGAACGTATCGGTGTCGAATATGTATTTCAGGCTGCGTCCGGATTGGAGGCAGTGGAAATTCTGAAGCAAATATCCATCGATATCGTCGTTACGGATATTCGGATGCCGGGAATGGACGGGCTTCAGCTATGCAAACATATACAGGATTATTATCCGAGGACCAAATGTATTCTGCTGTCAGGATATGGGGAGTTCGAGTATGCCAGGGATGCCATCCGATACGGTACGGTAAATTACCTGCTAAAGCCTATCAAGGATGAAGAGTTGATGAATGAAGTTGCCCGTGTTAAATGTCTCATAGAGCAGAAATGGGAAGAGATTGGTTCACTCGAACGGGCCAGACAGACCCTTCTTGCTCATATGCCCTTATTAAGATCGAATCTACTTACTGATCTTTTAACAGGTACAGTATTACCTTCTTCCATGTTAGCCGAGAGAATGAGCGAGTATATGTTGCCGTTTGAATTGGGCAGGGAGTGTGCTTTGCTGATGCTGAGGATGGACGGAACTTTCAAAGAGTCCAAAGAAGACTCCTTGTTGTATGAATTTGCCGTCCATAATATCGTCTCTGAGATACTGGATGCGGATTATTATGTGTGGTCAAGCAAGGATCCCTTTGGATATTTGTGTTTTTTGGTTCAGCCCAAAATTGGCGCTCTTTCAGGCTCCGGTGAGCGTTTAAATGATAAATCCTTGGAAAAGGCGGCACAAGAGTTGCAATCCAAAGTTTCCGGATTTCTTAAGGGACGAGTCTCCATTCTAATCAGTGAGAGCAGCCAATTTCCTGAGGATGTTGCCGAACGATACCGCAAATCCTTGAACACCTTCCGGAAATTGCCCCGAAGCGAACGCGGAATCATTATCGGCGCCCAAGAGTCTCATTCCCTATCCAACACGCTTCATTCCTTATACACTCCACCCAGCTTTCAACAACTGCTGGAAGCCGGACGATGGGAGGATGCTCGTGCAAAACTAAGAGACATATTTGAGGAAATGAAGGACAAGAGGTTGGATACCGAAGAGCATATGCTGGAAATTGTCTGTTCTTTGACGAATTCCTTTCTGTATATTGCCCACTTGCAAAGCAAGACACTGATGGAAGTATCGGAACGAGATGCGGACATGGCGGCGGACCCCCGGAAGTTAAGCCAATCTGGCCGGGTCATGGAATGGGGCGAGAAGATGTTGGAAAGTCTTGAACTCGGAAGCATTCGCGAATTTAATCACACCAAAAACCAACTGATCATAAAAATTCACCGCTTTATTGAAAATCGGAATGCCGAGGATATATCGTTGCAGACGATTGCCGATCATGTCAATCTTCACCCAGTGTATTTGTCATCGCTGTATAAACAGGAAATGAAAGAGAACCTCAGTGACTTCATTATGAGGTACCGTATGGAAAAGTCAGGATTACTACTTCGGACTACGAATATCAAGATTTATGAACTGGCAAGCCAGTTGGGGTTCCAGAACCCTCCTTACTTCAGCAAGTTATTCAAAAACTATTATGGAGTCTCCCCGCAGGAATATAGAGACCGATACCAGACGAAATCTTAAGATCTTCGTATATCATCTTAAAACTTTGTCTCTTACTCGGTTGTAAGCGCTGTAATAAGATGAAATTGCAACTTACTTTACCGAAAGGGGATTCAGGTTAAAAACATGATTAGAAAATTTCTTTCGCTTTCGTTGATTATGATGATCACCTTTGTAACAGCTTGTTCCGGAAACAACAATACAGTTAGCGAGGCGGAACCGTCACCAACTAACAGGGAATCGGAGGATTCCAATGCTGAAGCGATTCAAAAAGGGACTTACAAATTCGATACACCTGTAACAATTACAACAGTAAAAGCGACGGACACCACCATGAAGTTCAAGAATGGGGAGACAGTGGAGAATAATGTGCACACCCAATGGGCTCGTGAGCAACTGGGAATCAATATTAAATATTTATGGCAGGTGCCTGGCGATCAATTCGCCACGAAAATGAGGTTAATGCTGACATCAAACGAAGATTTGCCTGACGTGCTGATGACCGAAGATATGACTTTGCTTAACGAACTGATTCAGTCCGGTAAGTATAAGGATATCTCGGAAGATTATGATAAATATGCTTCTCAGACCATCAAGGACATTTATAGCTCCCATCCGTTAATGTGGAGTCAGGTTACATTTGACGGCAAAAAAATGGCGTTTCCCAACTTTGCCCACGCCGGGAATGATAACGGCGTTATGTGGATCAGGCAGGATTGGCTTGATGAATTGGACATGAAAGCCCCAGCAACCGTAGAAGAATTGGAAGCTCTTATGCAAGCCATTCTGGATAAGAAACCGGGCGGATCCGATAATATGATTCCTCTTGGAGTTAGTCTTGGAGCCGGTGGTTCCAACCCTTACGTCTTCGGTGGTTGGCTTGGAGAGAGCACCTGGGTGTTTGGGCCTTCAGGAACCGTTCCTAACCAGTGGCTTGAAAAGGATGGAAAATTAGTTCACGGCTCAACGCTACCGGAAATGAAAGAAGGCCTGGCTAGGTTGAAAGCCTGGTATGAAAAAGGTTATATCTCGAAAGAAGCAGGTCTGCATGACGAAAACAAACTGGCAGAGTTGATCGGACAGGGAAGGGTGGGCATTGTCGTTGCGCCTTATTGGATGGCTGGCTGGCCGACCCCGGACCTGGAGAAGAATGTGCCAGGTGCAACAATGAATCCTTATCCGCTGCCTACACTAAACGGTAAAGCGGCTGCCCGAGATACGAACTTCCTTCGAGGAGGGATGATTGTCAAGAAGGATTTTAAACACACCGACGCGCTGTTCCTCTACCTGAACCGTATTTTTGAAAAGGGGAAGGTAGGAAGCGAGTTTGAAAATGGATGGTATCAAGATTATGACTATACCATCAAAGCGGATAAAACCATCTCTGTGGATGAAAACGATATCCCGGGTGGAAAGGTGGGACCGGCCAAATACTTACTGATGGAACCAAAGAATCCCTTCACTAATCTGAAAAGATTGGCGAAAATGAGCCGTGGAGAGGAACCGAGCAATGTAGAAGAGGAGAGAACTAAGAGGACGTCGTCACCTAATCACTTGAAAGCGGCTGAAATCGTAGATAATGGTTGGAATGACAATACGTATATCCCAAACGCGTTCACAGGTTCTCCTACAAAAACGATGCAATCCAAAAACGGCATTCTGGCCAAATTAGAAGGCGAGACGTTCCTAGGCATCATCTATGGTAAAAAGCCGTTGAACGAATTCGATAATTTTGTCAATGAATGGTATAAAATTGGCGGCGAACAAGTCACAAAAGAAGCGAATGAATGGTTCCAATCACAATAACTTAAGGATATAGTTCTGTGTACTGCATAAGAGAGTAGGCAGCGAAGGGAGTTGATCGCTAGTGGCCAATTGGTATTTTAACGATAATCCTTTCCTGCCTAAGGATTTTAATATTGTGAAATTAGATTTTGTAAGCGCTGTACATAGATCGTTGAGGGGGGATGATATTGAGGCAGAAACTGTTGGTGATTGCTGTTCTGACGATCGTGTTCATTGTCAGTGTTTCCATCTACTCATTATGCACCAGCGCATTGACGGAAGAGGAGTTTGTTGCAGAGGTAAACGGTAGCCCGGTTACGGTGATGGAATTTAAGCGGGAATTGGAACGACATAGGGCTTCTGTTATCGACTACTTCCACCGGACCTATGGCGCGGATTATAGCAAGGATTTCTGGAAGACTGATTTCGATGGGGAGAAACCTGTAGCTATATTAAAGCAGCGTGCTCTGGAGGAACTTGCTAAAGTTAAAGTAGAGCTGGAACTTGCTAAAAGCAAAGGTCTGATTCGGGGAACGGGCTACGATGATCTCATGCAGGAAATGGATAAAGAAAATAAGCGAAGATTGGCTGCAGTCAAGTCGCATATTCCAGTATATGGACCTGTCCAATTGGATGAAAATACATTTATGAGTTACTACTTAAGTAATTTGCGGAACGAGTTGAAAGACAAACTGGCTGAGAATGAACTAAAACCAACGGATAAAAAGCTACAGCAGCATTATGAGATGGTTAAAGATGAAATTCTTATTGATGAGGACATTGTCCGATTCGAAAAAATATCCGTTTCCTACAAGGATGGTAGCAGTGACACGACTCGCGAGCAAAAGCAGACGGCGGCTAACCTGATGGAGTCCGCACAATTGCTCTTGGAGCAAGGAATGGAGATGTTTGAAGCAGCGAAAGTCCTTCAGATCAGTCACGAAGGATCCTTGATTCGTTATACAGAAGCAGAATTGAACGATAAGACGGCCAGTACCTATTTTAAATCCCAGCCTGTTCTTTATTCCCTTCTACAAGGAGATTTGAAGACCGGGAAGATCAGTACGGTGATAGATGAACCTGTGCAAGGTGAATATGGCCTAGTCAGGATTACGGGGAGAGAAGCACGCGATTATAAAAGCTACGAAGAAAACAGAGAGCTTGTTTTGAACAGTTATATAGACACGGCCTATACCGAGTTTATTCATCGGCTCACCGCCGATGCTCAAGTCAAAGTGATGGATAACCAGTACTACCATATTGAGTTGTAATCCTGTTCAAGGTGATCTTGAAAGCGGTTACCTCATTGAAGATGATCTTGGCCGCATTTAAGATAAATAACAATTACCGAGGAGGGAATTGAAGTTGATGAAGAAGAAGTCGTACAGGTTTTTCAGTTTGTTTGTGGCTGTGGCTATCATGGTCTCATGCTTCATGCCGATGAACGAACCGACTGTTGTTCAAGCAGCAGAAAGTGGGAATGTGTATTATGTGGATTCGGAGGAGGGAGATGACGTCAACACCGGTACCGCTCCGGGATCAGCTTGGAAGACGCTGAACAAAGTAAATGCTACTGAATTCCAGCCAGGCGATGTGATTCTGTTTAAGGCAGGCGGCGTATGGACCGGTACGCTCTCCCCTAAAGGTTCGGGTGTCGAGGGCAGCCCAATCCAGATTGACAAGTACGGTGAAGGCAGCAAACCTCTAATCGCCGGAGCAGGAGCCGAGGCGGCGGTCTATTTCTACAATCAGGAGCAATGGGAAGTCCGCAATCTGGAAATTACCAATGACGCAGAGGCGAAGGCGGTCCGCAGAGGCATTCATGTGGACGGCAGCAGCGGCACCTGGACGAATCCGAGGGTGTACAAGCACTTTCTCTTTGAAAATTTGGACATTCATAATGTGAAGGGAACTACCGACACGGATTATGTTCATAATGGCGGGATCATCGTCTGGGGAAAGACGTGGGACTATCACGTATCGGACGTAGTGGTCAATAATTGCAAAATCTATTCCCTCGACAGTGTAGGCATCTATTTGAACGGGGCACAAACAAAATATTCGTCGGGTTTCAAAGTAAGCAATAGCCTCATTTATGATGTAGCGGCAGACGGTGCCTTATTGTTGAATACAACGAATGGCTTGATTGAAAATAATGTGGTCCATGATACGCACGTGCGCGCCAGCGGCTATCATGTGCCGTTGTGGGTCTTTTCGGCCAAAGACAATGTAATACAGTTTAATGAGGTTTATAATACAGCTCCGGGCGGGGACGCCATGGCTTATGATGCTGATTACAACAGCGATGGGACCATTATCCAATATAACTATAGCCATCACAATGCCGGTGGCGGCTTCCTAGTGGTTAACAACGGAACGAATGCCACTAACTTCAATCGTAATTCGGTCATTCGGTACAATATCAGCCAGAATGACAGCGGAGCCGTGTTTAATTTCAGCGGAACGCCGAACACCACTTATATCTACAACAACACTGTCTATCTACCCAAAACCTCTAATACGAAGGTAGTGGATTACTTGGATTGGGGCGGTTATGCCCAGAATACGTACTTCTATAATAATATCATCTATAATCTTGGTTCCGGAGGTTACAATTTTGCCGGAAGTACGAACAATGTGTTTGAGAATAACTTGTTCTATGGATCTCATCCGAGCAGCGAACCCGCAGATCCCCATAAGATTACTGAAGACCCGCAGTTGGCATCCCCCGGTTCAGGCGGCATAGGTAAGGATACGCTGGTTGGGTACCAACTGTTGAATACCTCGCCGGCGATCGGAGCAGGCAAGCTGATCGAGAACAACGGAGGGCGCGATTACTTCGGTAATCCGGTTCCGGCTGATGTCTCTCCAAAAATTGGAGCTTACCAGGGTCCGGGATTGGATCCCAACAATCTGCCCCCGCTTCCGGAGGCGCCTTCTGAGGAGAATCTGCTGAAAAACCCTGGATTTGAAACGGGTGACTTCACCGATTGGCCGACCCATTATAACGGAATCAGTATTGAAAGCAATGACCCCCATTCCGGGGACTATGCAGTCAAGCTGACGGGAAGTACCACGGGCGCGGAGCAGATTGTCGGCGGATTATATCCGAATACCATGTACAAAGTGTACGGATGGGGCAAAAGTGTCGGTGGTGGCAGTGCGGTAATCGGTGTGAAGAACTATGGTGGAGCTCTTAAAGATGTCCATGTGAGTTCAACCGGTTATACCCGGAAGGAGCTTACCTTTACAACCGGGAGTACCAACACAAGTGCGGTCATTTATTTGTACAAAGCTGGCGGAAGCGGCGATGTATATTTCGATGACCTGGAATTGATCCAGTACAGCGCAGCGCCGGGTCAGGGGGAACCTCCGGTTGAGTATCCAGAAGGCTCGAATGACGAGTTTAACTCAACCCAATTGAACGAGCAGTGGCGATGGGTCCGGGAAAATCAGGCGAATTGGTCGCTTAGTGCCAAATCAGGATATATGAGAATTGTTAGCGAACAAGGCGATATTTCGGGCAGCACCGGTGATGCGAAGAACATTCTGCTCACAGGAGCCCCTTCGGGTGACTGGGCTATCGAAACAAAGCTGGATGGCAAACCGACTAGTAGATGGTCGCAGGGCGGCTTGGCTGCGTATGTGGACGATAACACATATATCCGGATGACACGATTGTACGGGGAAGGAAATAAATTCCAGTTTGACGTCAAAATTGATGGGGTCCGAAACCATGTTGAGGTTCCGGATACGATTGATTCAGCAGTATCCTATCTGCGCCTTGCAAAGCGGGGAAATACTTACGCCGGGTATTACTCGGCAGATGGAATTAATTATACCCAGGTAGGAGAGCCTCAGTCCGCTGATCTGGAAGAACCGAAAATCGGCCTGATCGTATGTGCAGGGACGGGACTTGTGGCGAATTTTGATTATTTCCATATCGTAGGCGGCGGAGATACGATCCCAGTGAACGCTATTTCAGTTGAGGGGTCGCGGATATCCTTCTCAACGCACTGAAGATGATTAAGGGTGAAGCAGCAAAATGGATAGGTAATCCGGGGGCTGTTCCTAAAGGCTATGGTCTTTGGGGCAGCCCCTGTTAATTGTTTAAGTTGTCAATATGAATACATAGGAGCTTATTATCAAAGAAACCGGAAGTTGAAGTGAAAATGCATGAACAAATATACAAGCCGAATATGAATGCGAAGTTGCCGGGTTTGTCAGATCAAAAGGGACGAGGTTGGTGAATGGCGAAGGCGGGAAATCCTACTGAGAGGAGTAGGTTTCGGAAAAAACCATCGCGCACGTTAAACATCACACGACCTCATTCTTAATTATAAATTCTATTTTTTCACTCAGTTTATTAGGAAGTAGTATGTACAGTATGACCTTGAAAACGAAACCAAAATGGCACTAGCCTTCTGTTCTTTCTTAGAATACGATTAACTAAGTTTTGGAGTGGCGAACGAATGTGAAGAAGATAGTAACAACTAAACATACGGAAGGATTGTGAACAGTGAAATGGTTTGGAAAAAGTTAGTTTTTCCTTTGTGACTGGAGGCAGAAGAATGAAGGTGTTAAGGAGAATGAAACCCAAATCACTACGGTATAAGCTATTTATTACTTTTGTTCTGCTTATACTGGTACCCTATGCACTAATTCAGATTACCTATTTCCATAAAACGAGGGAAGTGATCGAGGAACAAGTCAGCCATTTAAACCGTGATCAATTGATCAATGTAAAGGACGACTTCAACAAGGTAAGTATTGGTGCATTGAAAAACATGATTCAACTTGATCAAAATTCTGAGATGGAGCGGTTTCTTGAGAACCCGGAACATCACAGTAAAGAAGAGCGGGAGATAGGAATACAGAACTTCGTATCACAGATAAAACAGCAAAATATGAACAGTCAGTTTCTGAATTATATTTTACTAGATACGAGCGGAAATTATTATTTATCTTTTCCTGAACCATCCCATCGACTTAAACTGGATGAATTTAGAGATATTTATATGTGTGAGGAGAATTCGACTCTGAATTGGAGGCTTCATGAGGGCGGGTCGCTTTTTTCCAATGCATCGTCAAGTAAGCGTTTTTATTCGTTGTGTGACGTTAAACAAAATGATGAAGGAGAAGAATACTTTTTAGCGATTAGCCTTGATATTGAAGAATGGCTGAAATCAGAAGTGAAACTGGCATGGACTAGAAGCAACTATTACATTGTGAATACTGAGGGTGAACTTATTACCGGAACAAACAGCAACTATCGGATCCCTTATGAAATACGGACTCAAGTAGTCGGAGAACAGGGTCAGAGCAATGGGTATTTGGATGAAAAAAATTCAATTTTGTTCAACAGCACGTATCTGCCATCGAGCGGGTGGTATATTGTTAGCCGCTTTCCGCTTGATATGTTTTTAGGTGATATTCGAAGCGAAGAACATAGATCGCTTATTATGATACTCTCCATTACCATTTTGTTTATTGTGCTTACCTATGTTTTGCTTAGCAATTTAACGCAGCCTCTTAAGCAATTAAGCAGAAAAATGTCTGAAATGGTTCGTCAGAACCTCAGATATCGTATTACTGAAGATAAGCATGAGGGTGAATTTCTGGAGTTAGCCCAGTCATTCAATAAAATGGTAGATGAAATCGAAATGATGATCGCCAATTTGAAACAGGAAGAGAAGCAGAAGCAGGCAATCCAATATCAGATGCTGATTTCCCAAATGAACCCGCACTTTCTTCTAAATACATTAAATACGATGAAGTGGAATGCCCGCAAGCACGGTGATGAGGGAACGGTTGAAATCAGCAAGTCGCTTGGCATAATTTTGGAGACGTCACTGGATATGGAGGCAGATCTGGTTCATTTACGCAGCGAACTGAATATTGCAAAGGCTTATCTGTACATTCAGTCGTTCCGTTATCAGCATAGCTTTCAAACCATTGTTGAAATTGAAGAAGAACGACTAAATTTTGCCCTGGTTCCTAAAATGATGTTGCAGCCGTTGATTGAAAACGCTATTTACCATGGCTTGGTTCATACAAAGGAGGGAAAGGGCATTATTACGATCCGCGTCTATCCACGAGGAGATGAGCTGTTCCTTGAAGTAGAAGACAATGGGGTGGGACTCGAGTATGCTAAGCAGCATAAAGACAGCACCAGGCGTGGGGGGATCGGGCTCAATAATTTAAGGGAGCGACTAAGATTGTTATTTGGAGATCAAACTGGCTTGAATTTGATGGACTTGAAGGAAGGTACACGTGTACAGATTAAAATTCCATTTTTACTATCGGTCCCCTATAAAAGTAGGGAGGGAGTACCATGTGGAGAGTAGTGTTGGTGGAGGATGAGATTTTTGTACGTGAAGAAATTCGGGATGCCGTACAGTGGGAGCAAGAAGACTTCGTAGTAATTGGAGAAGCTTCAAATGGGGTAGAGGCCATGAAGCTGATTGAAGAACAGGAGCCGGATCTGGTCATCACGGATATTCGAATGCCCTTCATGAACGGAATTGAGTTGTTGCAAGCCGTTCGGGAGGGAGGTCGCAAAATAAGATTCGTTATGCTTACCTGTATGAATGAATTCGAATATGTCCGGCAAGCACTTGTCGGGGGGGCGTCCGATTATATCCTGAAATTGTCTATGTCTGAAGATGATATGCACCGCATCTTGCAAAAAATTAGACGCGAGTTGGAGGAAGAACAAGTATTCCAGCTGGAAAAGGCATCCGAGACGTGCAAGTATTGGCTCCAAGCGGGATGGAAACAGCTGCTTGAGGAAGCAGAAGGGCCGCTAAGTACACTTGGCGGTAGAGGCTTCCACCCGGTTTGGCAGCGGTACTTTTCTACAGTAACAGTGTGTGTCTTGCTACAGGATCTGGAGGAGGTAGAGTGTAGAGTACGAAATAAACTCATGGAGAACAAGACATCTCGTTGGCTTATTTCCTCCTTCACTCGATTGGGGATTGTCACGATCTTGATCTGGAGCGATCAAAAAGCGGATTGGATAAGTGAGGTAGCAGCGTCATGCCAATTTCATCGAACCCTCTGGCTGGATGATTCCACAGACCTGAATCAGGATTTGGTTAAAGCATGGAAAGAAGGGATACAGTGTTTGGAACAAGATTGGTATAGCCCGTCAACAGCCAGCTTTCCATCCTGCAATCGACTTCATATTGCAAAAATATCTTGGGAGGAAGAAAGCGAGATACTTCGAGCCTTCGAACAGTTTCGCTCTGCAGACTGTCTTCGAATAGTAAAGAGAGTGTGGAATGCTATGGAAAACGAAGGTTTCTCAGTTCCTAGCGTCAAAGCAACAGCATTACGACTAAATGAAGCATTCGCCCGTATTTCACAGCAGGAACCCCAAGATATCGATAAATTGATTTCATCCCCCAAACATGCTGAGTTGTTGAACATACTGAACGAAACGCTTCAGAAGTATTTGACCTCCTCACATCGAATAAACCGGATCCGTTCCGATCACCCCGAGATTAACAGGCTATTGGACTATATCTATCATCACTATAACCAGAATATTACGCTAAAAGAAATGGCTGCATTGACTCACATGGACGAGCAGTATTTGAGCGGTTTGTTCAAAAAGAAAATCGGGGAGTCTCCCATCCGCTTTGTACAAAGCGTCAGAGTGAAGCAGGCAGAGTTCTATTTGCGTCAGACTAATTTGACAGTGAGTGAAATAGGGAAGAAGGTTGGCTTTGCCAATGACAATTATTTCTTCCGGATTTTCAAACGTTGGACCGGAGTTACACCGAATGATTTCCGGAATAAATGAATTGATATACTCCTTTATCTCTAACTCGCTACTTGCGCTTTTTATATTTCATAAGGCGGATTTCAAAGAACGTTCTCTGAAATCCGCCTTTTTGTTGCAGGAACAGAAAAGTGTTCATTCGTTATGTGAAAACTGTTCCTTATGTTTCTCTTATGAAGTAGCTAAGATGATACTAAAGAAACGGAAAGGAATTGATATCATGCAACGGGGATTAGAACAGTCTATGAACGCTATCAGACCCCCAAAGACTAGGTTACTCTACAAGATGTGGCAGCAAAAAGTTTTTTACCTTATGCTGCTACCATGTTTGGTTTGGTACATCATCTTCAAGTATGTACCAATGTATGGAGTGGTCATTGCTTTCAAGGATTATAATCTGGTGGAAGGAGTGTTAAAGAGCCCATGGGCAGATCCGTGGTATACCCATTTTAAGTACTTTTTTAATTCGCCTTACTTCTCTCAGCTCCTGACCAATACCTTGCTGATCAGTTTGTATAAATTGATTTTTGGTATAGTGCCGCCGATCATCTTGGCCATTCTATTCTTTGAATGCCGGATCGTTTGGGTAAAGCGCTGGGTGCAAACGATCAGCTACATGCCACATTTTCTGTCATATGTCATTATTTACGGCATTGCAATTGCACTGTTGTCAGAATCCTCAGGTTTGTTTAATCGGTGGATCGTTGAGGGTGGAGGCCAGGCTATTCCCTTCTTGAATTCAGAAAGCTGGTTCCGGAGTGTGCTGGTGACCACGGATATATGGAAGGATATGGGTTGGGGGGCGATTATCTACTTGGCCACCATGAGCGGCATCGATCCTACCTTGTATGAGGCTTCCAGAGTAGATGGGGCTAGCAGGCTGCGCTGCATCTGGCATATCACGCTTCCAGGTATCCGCAATGTATTCATTTTACTGCTAATTCTTCGGCTTGGTGGAATACTGGATGCGGGTTTTGACCAAATCTTTATCTTCTACAATGTCCGGGTGCTTCCAGTTGCCGACATTATCGATACCTGGGTGTATCGAACAGGTGTGGAACAAATCAATTTCAGTCTGGCCACTGCCGTCGGCTTGTTCAAATCCGTCATCGGCTTCGGATTAGTGCTTGGTTCGAACCAATTAGCCAAACGCTGGGGAGGAGGGGGGATATGGTAAAAGGAACCAATGACCGTTTTTTTAACTCGATTGTTTATGTACTATTGGCGATCGTTGCGGTCTCTTGTCTGTTTCCGATCCTGTATGTCGTATCCGTCTCCCTGACGCCGTATAGTGAAGTGATTAAGAACGGCGGTTTTCAGGTGATTCCGCAGAAACTGACCTTTGATGCCTATCGTAGTCTGCTTATTGAGCGAACGCTTCCTAAATCGATGGGGGTCAGCGTAGTGATTACAGTATTAGGCACGGCACTTAGCCTATTGCTTACGCTGCTAGGCGCATACCCGCTCAGCCGCAAGAATCTTCCGGGAAGAACGCCGATTTTGCTCTTTATTGTATTCACTATGCTGTTTAGCGGCGGTCTTATACCAACTTATCTCGTGGTTAAAGATCTCGGATTAACCAATACAATTTGGGCAATGATTGTCCCGAATACATTGGCCACTTTCAATATGTTGATTATGAAAACCTTCTTTGAAAGTTTGCCAGAGGAACTGTTCGAATCTGCCCGAATCGACGGAGCACGGGAATTCCGCATTCTATGGAAAATCGCAATTCCGTTGTCTATTCCTTCTCTTATGACGATCGGCTTGTTTTACATGGTTGCACAATGGAACACGTTTTTTTCGGCCATCATATATATCACCAATCGTGAACTGCATCCATTGCAAGTCGTGGTTAGAAATATGCTGACAATGAGCCAATCTACAGAGATGGTTGCTGAGGCGATCATGCCCACGATGACCTTGCAGATGGCCGCTGTTGTTATTGCAAGTCTACCGATTATTCTTGTCTATCCGTTTATACAGAAGCATTTAACAAAAGGGATGATGATCGGAGCCATCAAGGGTTAACACAGGGATAACAACTAAAATAATTATTTATTGAAGGTGGGAATTAGAATGAAACGCAAAACAATGAAACGGTTTGTAGTCGTCCTATTGGTTATCTCCATGTTGGCAATAGCTGGATGCGGATCGAAATCTACAAACACTGAACCTGGAAACAATAACGTGGGAGAACCAGTCAAAATTGAAATTATGGCGAACAATTATGGGACGAATCCACCTCAAAATGATTTCGTGAAAAAAGCTTTGGATGAAGCACTCGATACTGATATAACCCTTACTTTGGGAAGTGCAGACTATGCTACTCAGCTTGGGACTCGTATAGCAAGTGGTGACTTTCCGGATATGTTCATGTTGGGTAGCGAGGAACTTCGCAAATATTCAAAAATGGGTGTTCTGCTGGATATGACACCATATATGGATCAATTATCCGGTTATAAAGAGTTGGTAGATGCAGATACGATCAAACTGGGATTGATAGATGGCAAGCAGTATTCTCTTCCGAAACCCATTGCGAGAAAACCAGCCGGAATATTGTGGATTAGAAAAGATTGGTTGGACAATCTGGGACTGAAGGTGCCAACAACTACGGATGAGCTACTGAAGGTGTTGAAGGCGTTTACTGAAAATGATCCTGACGGTAACAAAAAGAAAGATACTTATGGCTTCACAGGCAATGATCTGACCGCATTCAATGCGTTATTCGGTGCTTATGGTCTGACTAACGGCGGAGCTCAATTTATTTCGCGGGATGGAAAGGCTATCAATGTGCTGGATCAGCCCGAAATGAAGGATGCATTAGAACTGATCAAACAGTACATATCCTCTGGTGTCGTAGATCCAGATGTGATGAGTAATACTGTCTCCCAGCTTTTCGAAAAAGCGTCTCAGGGAAAAGCGGGTGTGATATATACCGATTGGACCAACATTATGAAAGATGATAAAGTTGCTATTTGGAAAAATGCCAACCCCCAAGCAGATTGGATTGCACTTAATCCTGTAGCAGGTCCTACCGGTGTTGCCTATGATGGACACTCTGATATTGGAGCGCCCTCGGAAATGTTTGCTATCTCCAAAAATGTAGGGAAAGATCCGGAAAAGCTGAAAAAGATCATTGAAATGTTGAACTATGTTTCAACCGGAGAGGGAGCGCATCTTGTTCAATTCGGGATCAAAGACACACACTTTACTGAAACGGACGGCAAAATCACGATCACAGATCTGGGACAACAAGAGACGAACTACACCTTCTTGTATCAATTTACAGGACGTCCGAATCTAGAATATTTGAAAGTGAAATTTCCAAATCAGGTGCAGTATATTGAAGAAACATTCCGAAGGGAATTTATTGAAGCCTTGGATGGGTTTATTGTTCCTCCAGACGGTTTTAATAAGGCGGACTCGGACCGTTATATCACGGAGGAATTTATCAAGTTCATCTACAATAAGCGTCCGATTTCAGAATATAACGACTTCTTGAAGACGTTGGATTCTACTTTTAACTATAAACTATATAAAGAATCTGCATTTGAACAGCTTGCAAAACTTGGATACAGTCAGTAATACCAACAAAGGAAGGTGTGTTTAGTTGTGGTCATAGAACAGGTGCGCACTGAAGTACTAATTGCTGGAGGAGGCATGGCCGGTGTTGTTGCGGCCCTAGCAGCCGCACGAAACGGTGCAAAAGTGATCCTCTGTCAGGAACGGTCGGTGCTTGGGGGGAATGCATCTTCAGAAATCCGCATGCATATTGTTGGTGCGGCACATTCCAAACGTGGAAAGACTTTAGAGACGGAAGCCAGAGAAGGCGGCATTGTCGAAGAAATCTTGCTGGAGTGCGCTATTCGGAATCCGCAACGCAGTGCCTCCATGTTCGACCTGATTTTATATGAGAAATGCAGAGCGGAGCCGAACCTGACGCTAATGTTAAACACGACGGTGATCGATGCCAACAAGAGCGCCAACCGTATTGTGTCGGTAATAGCTGCCAGGGAGAGCACAGAGCATCGCTTTGAAATTTTTGCGAATATCTTTATTGATTGCACTGGCGACGGACGTCTAGGTAAAGAAGCAGGGGCTTTCTATGTCACGGGAAGGGAAGCCTCGAACCAATACGAAGAATCTCTTGCAGGAGAAGAGGCAGACACGTATCGGTTGGGCTCCTCCCTCCTATTCACTACCAGAGATATGGGGAAGCCGATGAAATTTCTTCCGCCCTCCTGGACGAGGCATTTCTCGGAAGAGGATTTGAAATTCAGGGGGCATTCCTCCTGGGAGTACGGTTATTGGTGGGTGGAATTCGGAGGTACAATGGATACGATCGCCGATAATGAGACCATACGCGACGAATTGCTTGCCATCATGCTTGGTGTTTGGGATCATATCAAGAACAGCGGACAACATCCGGAGTCCGAGAATTGGGCACTCGACTGGTTCGGATTTGTGCCTGGAAAGCGGGAATCACGCAGATTTATCGGACAACACGTTTTAACTCAATCGGATTTGGAAGAAGCAGTACACTTTGAGGATGTGATAGCATTCGGAGGGTGGCCGATGGATACGCATCCACCGCAAGGCATTGATGCGGCAGATCGCGACCCTGCCAGACAGCCTCACACCAACTATGTCTATGGTATCCCATTAAGGGCACTGGTAAGCGCTAATGTGGACAATCTGATGTTTGCGGGGCGCAACATTTCGGCTACCCATATTGCTTTTTCGAGCACGAGGGTGATGGCTACCTGCGGTGTAATGGGTCAAGGGGCTGGTACTTTTGCGGCTGTTGCGGTGAAGGAGGGTCTGCCCCTGGAACAGGCTGTTCATGACCGAGAAATCATTTCGCGAACGCAGCAGCGGTTGATCCGTCAGGATGCATATCTTCCCGGTATTGCCGCTAACGGAAATTTGGCGAAGAGCGCTGTTGTCCGCGCTTCTTCGGAACAGCCGGAAGGTGCGGCATCCTTTGTCCTCAATCGCCACACACGTTCCATGCACGGACCGAGAGGTATCCGGCCGGATTTGGCAGAAAAGGGCACTCATCGCTGGATGTCGCAACCTGACGACGATAGCCCCTGGATCGAACTGGAGTGGACGACGCCGATATCGCTGCGCGAGATTGTCGTCGTGCTCGATACCGGCATGCATCGAAGATTGACGCTAACACATGAAGATCATTTGTACAAACAGCTTGTTTGGGGACCCCAGCCGGAGACCTTGAAAGATTTTCGGATCATAGTCTATAGTGCGGAATCAAAGGAAGATGGCCAAGAGGTGCTATATGTATGTGATAACTATCAACGGCTAATAACCTGCCAAGTTGATCTTAAGCAGGTAAATCGCCTTCGTCTTGAAGTAATCGCAACTAACGGTCTGGATCATGCCAGGGTTTTCGAGATTGGATGTTATTAATCGCTAAAGGAGTGAACGTCAAGAATGTCAGGGCAACAAGGGCTTTTCAAGGGAGTAGAGGGTTTGCTTCACGGTGCGGACTATAATCCGGAGCAATGGATTCATGCACCGGGAGTCTGGGACGAGGATATACGGCTCATGCGCCTTGCAAGCTGCAATGTTATAGCCATCGGAATGTTCTCGTGGTCCAAACTGGAACCAATTGAAGGACAATACGAATTCGGCTGGATGGATGAAATCATAGACAAACTATATAACGGCGGCATACGCATCATATTGGGCACGCCAAGCGGAGCCCGCCCGGCCTGGCTTGCCCGGATATATCCGGAGGTGCTACGAGTCAGACCAGATCGTATACGGAATTTGTACGGTCATCGGCATAATCATTGCTATACATCGCCGGTATATCGTGAGAAAATCAGGCATATTAATACACTGCTCGCGGAACGATACGGCCAGCATCCTGGTCTGCTTCTATGGCACATTTCCAATGAATATAACGGTGAATGTCATTGTGACTTGTGTCAGGAAGCATTTCGCATCTGGTTACGAAGGAAATACGACAATAATTTGGAACGTTTGAACGAGCGGTGGTACACCACTTTCTGGAGTCACACTTATTCCGAATGGGAAGAGATTGAATCTCCATCGCCGATCGGGGAAAACAAGCTACATGGTTTGAAGCTCGACTGGAACCGGTTCGTCACTGAACAGAGTATTGAGTTTATGAAAGAAGAGATCGAACCTTTACGGCAATTTTCGCCAAATGTACCGGTGACCACTAATTTTCTGGGTGGATGCAATATCAATTATGAACAAATGGCGGAGCATGTTGATATCGTTTCATGGGACAGCTATCCGAGTTGGCATAGCCCACAGCCGGACTGGCAGACGGCTTGCCATAACGCATTTGTGCATGACCGTTACCGTTCATTCAAGAATGGAAAACCGTTTCTATTAATGGAAAGCACACCTAGTGTTGCTAATTGGCAGATGGTCAGCAAGCTGAAGCGTCCTGGAGCACACAGCCTTTCCTCCATCCAGGCAATAGCTCACGGTTCGGATTCCGTGCAATATTTTCAGTGGCGAAAGAGCCGCGGAGGCTCTGAGAAGTTTCACGGTGCTGTCGTCGATCACGGAGGGCATGAGAATACCCGAGTATTCAGAGACGTGGCAGAACTGGGTGCTACCCTAGAGCGAATGGGTCCTGTTGCAGGAACGACGGTTCCGGCCGCAATCGGGTTGCTTTATGATACAGAGAACAAATGGGCGGTAGAAGGCGCGGACGGTCCACGCAATCCGAATCTTGGATATGACGGTGAGGTGCTGCGTCATTATGAACCGTTCTGGAAGCGGGGCATTCCGGTTGATGTCATTTCGATGGATCGTTCTATGGATGATTATAAGCTCGTGGTAGCTCCCATGCTGTATATGTTGAAGCCGGGAACAGCAGAGCGTCTCGAAAAGTTCGTCAGCCGAGGGGGTACGCTTGTGCTGACATATTGGAGTGGGATTGTTGACGAGCATGATCTTTGCTTCCTTGGCGGGTTCCCAGGCCCTCTTCGTAAGCTTGCCGGGGTATGTGCGGAAGAGATTGATTCTCTATATCCTGAGGATTACAACTCGCTCATCATGAAGGACGGTGGATTGGAAGGTTTGAATGGAGTGTATAAGGTGTCTCTGTTGTGTGATTTGATTCATGCCGAGACGGCTGAAGTGCTTGCGGAGTACGGTGACGATTTCTATCGGGGACGTCCCGCACTTACAGTTAATCGATTTGGAAGTGGAGAGGTTTATTATATAGCAGCGCGGTCCGAGTCTGCGTTCTTAGACGACTTCTATGCAACAATAGCCTCCAGGTGTGGTCTGAAAAGTGCATTGCAAGGGGAATGGGGAGAAGGCGTTAATGTTGCAGTGCGTAGCGATGGCATGACCGACTATATTTTCCTGCACAATTTTACAGATCATGAGCAACTGGTGACGTGTAAGGAGCCTCTTTTCGATTGGGAAGGGAAGTCGGTGGGGGAACATATTCGACTGCCCGCTTACGGATTCCGCGTGATGTGGAGGTCGGTCAGCCGTTAAGGCTGCCAATTTCATGGAAAAATCTTTCTCTGTCGTATCACCGGGCATGCCGTGCACTACAGGAGAGGCCATTTATGGAAGTGAAATTTTTATTCCTTACCTGGACGTGAATAACAGTGAGCTGCCGATCTATTTCGATTCCGAATTTGAGAAACAGCTTGAGATTGCGATCCATACGGATTATTACGCAGACGTTGAGGCATTGATCGAAGACTATTTTGTGAAGGTTTATTCGCAGGCTGTGTCCACTACAAGAGTATATGAACATTTACTCTACTTGGGTAGCTTATTTACACGAATTATTCAGTCACGCGTGTGGTCAATGCAGGAGGTCCTTCGTGAATCACTTCTTTCCAAAGAACAAATCGTAGAATGGGCGAAAAGAGTTGCCGGCCGTATTGCTCTGTATCGAGAAAATGTAAGAAGATAGAAATAATGTGGAAGGACTAGAACATGGTCCCGATGAAAGTCGCTATTTTAGCGGCTTTTTTGTTTTATTGGTACAAGTTCTTGTCCCGAGTCAAGGACAAGAACTTGTACCGATTACCGTAAAGGACAAAACATGTTCCGATTACCGATTAGATAAATATCTAACTATGATTCCATGCAATTTCATTTAGCTAACGGTCATAAGGACAGTCAATCTTATCTTACGCTTGATTTTATTTAGCAGATAATTATAATTATGTTTAAGTGATTAAACAAATCAACGGAAAGGATGGATCGCATGAGCCAAAGAACCGAGCAAGTTCTGCAACAATTCAAAGAGTCCATCCCACTGTTGGAAGTACTGACCGATGAAAACCGTCAAGCTATTATTATGGTGCTAGCACAAAACAAATCGGGACTTAATGTTAATGCGATAGCAGGCCACATCAGCTTATCTAGACCGGCTGTCTCCCATCATTTGAAGGTGCTGAAACAGTCTGGTTTTATCCAATCCGAGAAAAAGGGCGTAGAAAACTATTATATATTGACTGTCCGCAAACCGCTCGAACAACTCAAAACCTTGATTACTGCCATTGAAGCAGAGTGCACTTGGCCTCAGTGACTACAAAAGACTTAAAATGGAATTACTGTAGAGTAGATTGTTTTCGCTCTATTAGTTTATTTGTTTAAACCAATAATCATAATGGGAGTGATATAAATGAAGGCTATAACCATTGAGAAATACGGTAAAAATGTTCCCTTAGTGTTGACAGAACAACCAGTGCCTCATATCGGAGAACATGATGTGTTAGTGGAAATTCATGCAGCCAGCTTAAATCCAATCGATTATAAAATTAAGGAAGGGAAAGTAAAACTCCTGTTGAGTTACAAGTTCCCTCTAATCTTAGGCAATGATTTCTCCGGCATTATCGTTAAGGTTGGCGAACGGGTGAGTGCATTTAAACCTGGTGATGAAGTTTATGGCAGACCGCGCAAGAGCCGTATCGGTACATTGGCGGAATACATTGCTGTACATGAAGAAGATATTTGGTTAAAGCCGCAAAATCTAAGCTTTGAAGAATCTGCATCTATTCCACTGGTCGGACTTACGACTTACCAAGCCTTTACCGATTTTTTGCATCTCCAAAAGGGTCAAAAAATTCTGATTCATGCTGGTTCAGGAGGCGTGGGGACGTTTGCCATTCAACTGGCCAAATTGATGGGAGCTTTTGTTGCAACAACAGCAAGCGAAAAAGGGTATGCTCTGGTCAAATCAATGGGCGCCGATCTGATCATAAATTATAAAAAAGAGAATTTTGAAGAAGTGCTTACTGGATATGACGCTGTTTTTGTTACGCTAGGAGGAGCGGCACTGGAAAAATCGTTCCGTGTCCTGAAGCCAGGCGGGCAAATCGTTTCCATCTCTGGCTTGCCAAACGCAAGATTTGGAAAAGAAGCAAAGTTGTGTTGGATGAAAACAGCCATTTTGTCCATCGCGAGCCGTAAGATCGCATCGCTTGAGAAGAAGTACCATACAAGATATCATTTTCTTTTTATGAAATCGAGTGGAGCACAATTAAAGGTTTTACAAGAGTATATTGAAGGTGGCCAAATTAAGCCAGTTATCGATAAAGTGTATCATTTGGAAGAAACTGCGCAAGCATTCTCGTACCTGCAAGGCGGAAGTGCAAAAGGAAAGGTAGTCATTAGAATAAAGTAACTCCTATGCTTTGTCGCTATGTATACGAACATGTTAACCATCTATGATTCGAGAAAATGTAGGTATTAATGAAAAGTGAGTTCTGGAATAAATAATCAGGGTTGGCCGAGACAAACCATCATTCAAGAAATACAATGATGGTTTGTTTTTTGATGTCGAGGGACAAAAGCGCTGCATCATACTTACTATGAAAGCGGAGTTCGAGCCGTTCCCACTTATATCATTGGTAACCAAGTGCTCCAAGGGTTCCACCGTAAAGAGGCCATTGAAATGGCAATTCAAAAAGAGTTAGATACATCTGATTTGTCTAAAACAGAAGGGGAAATTTGCAGGATGGATGATAATTGTTTGTAAACGATGATAATATAATGCCTATCCAGTAGTAATGACCTCCAATCTTCATTGCTGTAAAGGAGAGTGGGTACTAATTCGGTTCAATTTTAATTAATATGGTCATCACTGTTCAGGACAAGAACTTTTACCTCTTGCCGTAATCATTGTTAAACCACTAGGGATATCTGTTTGGATGCTAACAGGTACCCCGCCCATGTGTAGAATTGGTGGTGGAAGCTGTATGTGGACATCACGAAAGACCTGTCTACATTGGCTTGCAGGCAAAATTTGTTGGATGTTTTAGGGCACATCGATCCACTAACAGAAAGAAGATAGAGTAGACCCAATTGGTTATGGATGTAGTTATTCAAGACAGAAAATAGGGTAAAATGCCTAAAAAAGATTTAAAACGAGTGATCCACTCGAAAGGAGGAGAGTGAACATTATGCATGAAAAGCAATATACTGAACCTGACCATACGGCAGTCCGGGTTGCATTGTGGCGAGCTTTGCATGTTCTTGTCGATTCACCACCGTATGTGCTTAAAGATGAGGTTGGTCTACGACTGGTTGACTCGGATGATGAATGGCGACAACGACCTGACATGGATCCTATGTTTTCCAGCGGATTCCGGGCATCCATTGTCGCCCGTGCTCGGTTCATTGAGGATTTGGTCACCGAAAAGATCGACCACGATGTCACTCAGTATGTAATCCTCGGCGCCGGCCTCGATACCTTTGCACAGCGCCGACCGGAGATCGCCTCCCGGATACGAGTCTTCGAGGTCGACCAACCTGGCACACAGGCATGGAAGAGACAACGTTTAATTGATCTTGGCTTTGGCAACCCCGAGTGGCTGCGCTTCGTTCCAGTCGATTTCGAAGCAGGCTGGTCCTGGTGGGAGCAACTGAGGGACGCTGGTTTCGACGTTAGCCGTCCAGCTGTGGTGGTCTCGACCGGCGTCACACAATATCTCACTAAGGACGCGATCACTGCGACGCTGCGTCAGGTTGCGAAACTCGCCCCCGGCTCCACGCTGGCCATGACATTTTTGTTGCCTTTTGAGCCGACGGAACTCGAGAAGAATTCTGAGGTTGATACGGCAGAGAAAGGGGCACGAGCTAGCGGCACGCCTTTCATAAGCTTCTTTACGCCGCCGGAGATGTTGGAGATGGCCCGAGAGGCAGGTTTCCAAGAAGTTCAGAATGTATCTTCGTCCGATCTTAACCAGCGCTACTTTACCGGACGAAACGATGGCATTTGGCTACCAAGAGGAGAGGAGTTCTTGGTAGCAACTACTTAGAGTTAAGTTTATCGAGTAAAAAAGCCCAATTTCTCTGCATTTTAATATTGAGTAATTGGTTTTTTTATTGCTGGAGATGATCATTGAGGCCACGATTCGTTTGCCGAAGAATATCGGTCCCACCATTACCATGATTGGAGGCATATTGCTAGGACAGGCGATCGTTCAAGCCAAACTGGTCAGCAATCTCTTGATCATTATCCTTGTGGCATCGGCCATTTCCAATTTCGCATTGACCAGTTACTAGTGTTTTTATTCCTGATGGACGAGCGATTAATCCCATTACCCAAACAAATTGGGAGGGAACAGGCGTGACGCCTGATGTTAAGACATCTCATGTCGGGGGACAAGAACATGATCCCATAGAAAGTCACTAAAATAGCGGCTTTTTTGTTTTATCGGTACAAGTTCTTGTCCCGAGCCAAGGACAAGAACTTGTACCGATTTCCGTAAAGGACAAGAACATGAGCCGATTCCCGATTAGATAAGAAATTTCATTATGCTAACAGGCAGTTTACTGTCGAGGGACAAAAACATGGTCCCATTGAAAGTCGCTATAATAGCGGCTTTTTTATTTTATCGGTACAAGTTCTTGTCCCGAGCCAAGGACAAGAACTTGTACCGATTGCCGTAATGGACAAGAACATGAGCCGATTACCGATTAGATAAGTATCTAACTATGTTTCCATGCAATTTCATTAAGCTAACGGGCAGGGTAGTGCGAGAAGGCTGTGGAATAAATATACAAACATTACTGCATAAGGAGGTCGTAATATGCCATTTCCAACGCATATCGTTGCCACAGGTGGATTTGTAGAAGATGGGCAAGGAAATATACTTTTAGTAAAAACTCGTGACGGTGGTTGGGTATACCCTGGTGGACAAGTGGAAGTTGGAGAAAATCTGATAGATGGTTTGATTCGCGAAATCAAAGAGGAAAGTGGAATTGACACTACGGTTAGCTACTTAATTGGTGTCTATTCAAATACAGGGATTTTTAAATGGTATGATGGTGTGACTGATGTTCCTACGCAAGTTGGGTTTGATTTCGTATGTAAACCTGTTGGTGGGGAGTTATTAGCTGTTACTGAGGAAACAACCGATAGTCGCTGGGTGGCGAAGGATAAAGTTCTTGATTTCATTGAACACCCCGCTATTCGCACCCGCTATCAGGCATATTTGGGCTTTAATGGAGCGGTAAATTACATGGCGTATTTAACGAAACCTGAGTTCATAATCAAACACCAAACATTTATTTCGAAGTAAATTTTACGTATAAGGCAACATCAGGAATTTAAAAATGTCACCGCTGACTTCTATTTATGGAGGGAGGCGGTGATCTTTTTTGGGACGTCATAGTATAGATGACTCTTAGAATTGGTTATACAATGATGGTTTGTTGGTTAGCTTATGTTGTTTATTCTGTGCAACAAATTGATGCATGGAATGGAGATTACCATGTGAATTGCAGCGGTAGGGTTGAGAATTTTTCATGCTTACTGTTTCCTTGTTTATTTATTGTAAGACATAAAAACAAGTTGCACCGCTAATTTTAAGCATCAGCTGATTATAATGACCGGCAGACTTTTCTCAACTAAAGGGAGGATAGTTGATTAAGAACCACCCTTTAAAGAAAAAGCCTTAGTGATGGATCTTTTGATCTCTTCTCACACATGGCATTATCTAGAATAGGTAGTATTAGTATTGAAAGCACTGGGTATAAAAATTTAAATTATTTGGTGGTGCAATGATGATTACACATGAACTCAAAGTTATTGAACGAATGTCTGAAGGCGTTGGGTTATCTTTGGAGCTTGAGGGACTTTTGATTCAAGGAGTGTCTATTGACTCCAGAACCGTAAAGCCAGGTAATTTATTCATCCCAATTATAAGGGAGTTAGATGGGCATAATTATGTTAATGAAGCAATAACCAAAGGAGCGATTGCTTCTTTTTGGCAAAAGGATCACCCTAACCCACCAGATCATCTACCGTTAATTTATGTAGATGATTGCTTAGAAGCTTTACAAAAATTAGCAGCACAATATAGACGAGAATTACCAGTCAAAGTTATTGGTGTTACGGGTAGTAATGGTAAAACAACTACAAAAGAGATGCTAAATTCTGTTTTACAGACAAAATTTCGAGTTTATAAAACAGAAGGAAATTTAAACAGTCAAGTAGGTGTTCCATTAACGGTATTAGGGATAAAAAAAGATGCTGAAATTGCAATAATTGAGATGGGAATGAGTGAAAGAGGGCAAATTGAGCAACTTTCTCGTATTACCAATCCTGACATAGCTGTAATTACAATGATAGGGGTTTCCCATCTATCAAGCCTCGGCTCTAGAGAAGCAATAGCAGCAGCAAAATTAGAAATCGTTACTGGTCTAAAGAGTGGTGGATGTTTCGTGTTCAACGGTGACGAGCCATTATTAACTAAAGAACTCTTAAAAATTAAAAAAAATAGCTCATTAGAAACCATTAGTTTTGGTCAGGGGGATTTTAATGATGTGAGCGTCGAGTATGCATTATCAAACTCCGATGGTTCCCAATTCTCTGTTGCAAACGATATTTACAACCTTCCACTTCTCGGTGCCCATAATATTAATAATGCACTTGCTACAATAGCCATTGCTCTAAGGTTGGGTTTAAACCCTGCAGAAATTAATGAAGGATTTCTTCATTTGAAATTGCCTGATATGAGATTAGAGAAGATTACTTCACCATCGGGATTTACCATAATTAACGATGCTTGGAATGCTAGTCCGGATTCGGTAAATGCAGCAATTAAGACTTTTCAAGAACTGACGGGTTATAGTGATAAGCATTTAGTAATTGGTGATATGCTTGAACTTGGTGATCATGCAGAAGAGTTCCACCAAGTAATTGGTAGAAACCTTGATCCGGATAAAATAAACTATATTTATACATTAGGTGATCTCAGTTACCATATTGCATCAGAAGCAATAAAGAGATATCCAACAGGTGCTGTAAAAACATTTAAAGATAAAGTGGGGTTGGCAAATGCGCTAAACCAAGCAATTAAGAAAAATGATGTGATTTTGATAAAAGCATCAAGAGGTGTACAGATTGATTCAATTATCCCATTCTTAATAAAGTAATCACTAAATTAACGGACCACTTTAGTTCAACAAATAAAGTGAGCAATCTTGCCGACGGCAACTGCTTCATTTTTTATTTCGCTAACGGGCAGGCGGTATTTTGAAAAGAATCGATGTCGAAAAAACTTCCTAATTGTCGGGGGACAAGAACATATACATGCAATTTACAGGCATAGATTATCTTTGGACCACAAGTAAGGTGGCGGAATATTCTCTAAATGGGGGGGCCTGGACTCAGTTCCCGTTCGATCAACAGGTAAGATTTCAACCTAGAGATGTTGTTGAAGTGCGTGAAGCTGCCCGTGGGTTTTTCCCAGCAGGTGCAATAGAGACATTTACATTTTAATTTTGTAAAGATTTTAAAGCCTGGCTGTTATATCACCCAGGCTTTTATTTTACCTATTAGAGATTGGAGTGAGGTTTCAAGGATGATTCAAGATGGTTCGATGGAAGTTCGGATAACGACATCTGAGGGGAAATTAGATATAAATCAGCTAAGAGAAAGATGGAGAAAACAACTGAAAATTAGTTCTATAAGACATAGCAGCTTTATGGTAGGTGAAGTTCAAAAAATCAGTCCTATTGCAGAATATACAAGGGAGATTAGTGAAAAGATTAATGTGGAATTTGAACACATTCTAAATGCCTACAATAAGAACCCGAAAAACGAATCTATATTAATTAAAGCGACCGAATTGTTAAAACAATGTATAAATGAAATTAGACTTGCTACTGTGCAATTCAATTTAGAAAACAAAGCTGAGATTCCCTGTCAAGTTTTTCAAAGCCAAATTAGTGGCTTGTTTATGGAATACTTTATATTTTATGAATTTATCATGAGAGAAGCATATTCTTATATATTTTATGATCAAAAACCTAACAAAGGAAAGAATATTCATAAAATTTCAGAGAGTATCTATAATTTAGCCAAAGAAATTTCAGTAGAAACAGAAATATGGTTTCATAAATTTAAAGAAATTAAAGAGAGAAGAAATAAATTAGCGCACCCTGAGACAGAATGTGCGGATTTTACAAAAGATGATATCGTGCTAATTATCGAAAATATAGATGAGTTTTTGTCTTTATGTGAAAGATATCCAGTACGAGTTTAATTAAACATGTAAATAATGGTAGGGGGCCTAAGTGGATAAAATAGAATAAGCGGGGACCATGTCCCCGCCCTCCATATTAAAAGTAAATTATCCGCGCAAAATCGCTTCGATCTGCTCAAGTTCTTCCGCGCTAAGCTCCGGTGCATTTAAGGACGCCACCGCATCCTCAATTTGACTAACTTTGCTGGCGCCGATCAATGCAGAGGTCACTCTACCGCCACGAAGCACCCAGGAAAGGGCCAACTGCGACATCTTCTGCCCGCGGGCTGCGGCAAGGTCGTTCAGCTTCCGCACTTTGCCGAGGACATCTTCGGTCAGTTCCTTTTCAGAAAGAAAGACACTTGGTCCAGCGGCACGGGAATCGGCTGCGATACCGTTCAGATAACGGTCAGTCAGGATGCCCTTTTCCAGTGGGGAGAACACAATGCTTCCAATACCTTCTTCGTCCAATACATCCTGCAAGCCGCCTTCAATCCAGCGAGACAGCATGGAGTAGTTCGGCTGATGAATCAGACATGGAGTCCCAAGCTGGCGCAGGATTTCCGATGCTTTGCGTGTATCTTCTGCACTGTAATTCGAAATACCGACATACAGCGTCTTGCCTTGGCGAACAAGTAGATCCAGAGCGGCCATCGTCTCTTCCAACGGTGTATTAGGATCAGGTCGGTGGTGGTAGTAAATGTCCACATAATCCAGTCCCATCCGTTTCAGACTTTGATCTAGACTGGAGACGAGGTATTTCTTGGAGCCCCATTCCCCGTATGGACCAGGCCACATGTAATATCCTGCTTTGGTAGAGATGAGCAACTCATCACGGTAAGAAGCTAAATCCTTCTGAAGAATTTGTCCAAAAGTCTCTTCTGCAGAACCAGCAGGCGGACCGTAGTTGTTAGACAAATCGAAATGAGTAATTCCCAGATCGAAGGCTCTTCTGACCATGGCTCTGCCGTTCTCGAATGTATCGATCCCGCCAAAGTTATGCCACAGACCTAGTGAGATAGCTGGCAGACGCAGACCGCTGCGGCCAGTACGGTTATATGTCATCTTGTCATATCGGGTGGAGCTGGCATTATACATGAATGTTCCTCCTAAATGTGATTTGAAGCGCGATCACTTCATGCACTTGGAAAAGCCAATCTTTTGGGAAGCACATACTTTCGTTGGATCTAGCGCAATCTTCTACATGAAGCTGCATGCGTTTCAAGTTAGTTTACAATCTTATTGTAGCGAAAAGGCAGGTCCAAACGTATGTCAGCAAGGAAGCAGTTTGTTTGGTCACCCTTTTCCTAGAAGACTTGAACGACTTCATGAATGCCATCCACTTCTTCAAAAATGGCACTTTCAATGCCAGCCTTCAATGTGATCGTTACACTAGGACAGCCGTTACACTCTCCCAAGAATTTTAATTTAGCCACTCCATCCTTAACCTCAACCAATTCAGCATCCCCGCCATCGCGCATTAAAAAAGGACGCAGTTTTCTCAATACATCGTCTACCTCTTCGAACAATTCCTCAGAATCTCTCATTTTATGACTCCTTTCATAGAGGCTGTGCTATCAGCTTCACTGTTCGCATTTCCTTAATCACTGGCCTTTCTCTCGATCATTCTTTCCTCTAGTTCATCAATCATGTCTTGATAAATCGCTTGATAAAACTTAATTCTTCACTAGTGTAACGTTCTAGAAATCGGAAGTACCGATCTTGCTCCTGCTTATGCAACTTTCCGCGCAGTACATATAATTCCTGCGCTTTTGCCGTTAATCTGAAATGGATTTCCTTCTTGTTATCGTTAAGACGGATACGCTCAATAAAACCATCTTCCAATAATGTGGTCGTTATCTTTGTTATGCTTGCTTTCGTTAATCCATTTTTTCGGCAAGTGCTGTATTGTTGATGGGCTCATTATAGCCAATACAGTCAACGTGTACAGCTGTAAGATCAGCAGAATATTCGGAAATCCCCTGCTCTTTGACGCTTGCAGCTAGAATCAAGAAGAATTGCAGCGATGTTACTTGGCGATTTTTGCGAAATATTCTAATGTTCTAACCAGTTGCGCGGTGTAAGACATTTCATTATCGTACCAGGCTACAGTTTTCACTAGTTGCTGGTCGCCAACTGTTAGAACTTTTGTTTGAGTGGCATCAAAAAGAGACCCGAATGTCATTCCTCTAACATCGGAAGATACGATCTCGTCCTCCGTGTATCCGTACGTTTCTGGATCTGATGCTTCTCTCATAGCGGCGTTAACTTCCTCAACCGTTACCTTAGTGTTCAAAACGGCTACGAGTTCTGTTACGGAGCCTGTTGGCACAGGTACACGCTGAGATGCACCATCAAGTTTGCCCTTCAGTTCAGGAAGAACGAGGCCAATGGCTTTAGCAGCACCGGTGGAGTAAGGAACAATGTTCTCTGCTGCAGCCCGTGCTGCGCGGAAGTTTCCTTTTGAATCTGGCGCATCAAGGGTATTCTGGTTGCCTGTATAGGCGTGAACGGTTGTCATCAACCCGGATTGAATTCCAAATTTATCGTTCAGAGCTTTAGCCATAGGGGCCAGGCAGATGGTTGTGCAGGAAGCGCCGGAAATGACGGTTTCCGTTCCGTCCAGTGTGTCATGGTTCACGTTGTATACGATCGTTTTCATGTCGCCTGTAGCAGGGGCGGAAATGACGACTTTCTTCGCTCCGCCTTTCAGGTGAAGCTCGGCCTTTTCTTTCGTGGTGAAGAAGCCTGTACATTCGAGAACAATATCAACGCCAAGCTCTCCCCAAGGAAGCTCTTCAGGATTCCGCTTAGCCAAAACCTTAACCTCTTTGCCGTTTACTTTGAAGGTTCCGTCATGGACTTCAATGTCACCGTGAAAAGTGCCTTGCGTCGTATCATATTTGAGCAGATGAGCTAACATTTTAGCGTTCGTAAGGTCGTTAATCGCTACAACCTCGACGCCTTCCACATCTTGAATTCGGCGAAAAGCGATTCGTCCGATTCGTCCAAAACCGTTTATACCTACTTTTACAGTCATTGAAAAATCCCCCTATAAGTTTTATTTATTCCAACAAGCGAATGCCTGTGATGAAATAAAAATGGCCCAGCGCTATTTCATTCTAGAATGGCTTGTTGTATAATGCGAAAAGAGACCGATCGGTATCTTTATATTAGCATGATATTAGTGAATTGCAAGGCCGAATTGAATAATTCGTTTAAAACAAATGAAATAAAATAAGATTCATACGGAGGAGCTCATGAAAAAAGGGGACAGAACACGGGAACATATCATTATGAAATCGGCTGAAATTTTTAACCAGAGAGGATATGCCGGTACATCGCTAAACGATATTATTGCCGACACCGGAATTAAGAAAGGGGGCATCTATCGACATTTTGCCAGTAAAGACGAGATCGCGCTTGAAGCCTACAATTATGCTGCCAGTATGGTCGCCAGAAAATTTTCCGAGGCGGTCGATCAAGAGCAGTCTGCGTCAGGAAGGTTGGTTGCTTTTTTTCGTGTCTATGAGGATGTCGTCAACGATCCACCATTTATTGGCGGATGTCCCATGCAGAATACAGCTGTAGAAAGTGACGATACTCATTTGGAGCTTTGTGGTCGAGCAAGGCAAGGGTTGCATACCTTCTTGGATATGATGAAAAGTATTATTCGTGACGGCATTCAAGCTGGGGAGTTTAGGGAGGATCTGGATGTGGATGCGCTAGCATCATTTGCATTTTCCTTGTTGGAGGGAGGGATTTTGCTCAGCAAGTTGGATGGGGATAACAAGCACATGCTAATGAATAAAAAAATCTTCTCATCCTATTTGCAGCAATGCTGCTTAAAGACCTGTTAATCTGGTGTCCTGGCACATCGGAATGGAGCTGGGCATCATCGATGACAACTCAAGTTCAGAATTTTGAATTTCGATGGATCGTTTCTTTTAAGTATAAGCTGTCTTAAGCAATAGCCCGAACGGGTGGTTTTTATATTTTTCACGGAGTTGTAAGAAAGAATTGATCTTTACTTGAACGTTTAGAGGAGAAGGCGTGACCACGATTGCAAGGCTAAACGTCGAATATATAATAAATTTTAAATATCAGGTTTTGTAATATTTCAACTGCATTTCTCACAAATTTGGGGAAATGCCAACTTACTATGTGAAAAAGTTCTCTTTTTATTCACGAAGGAGCAGAGCATATGTTAGCCCCCGAAGGTCGTAAAGTTTTACGTCTAAACCTGATGTTTTAATTTTTCATTTTGTAGACAGGAACAGCGTTGGAGGGAGGAAGTAAATATGGGAATCGATACGGTACTATGGAGTAAACTGGTGACTGGAATGACACTAGGATTCCACGCTATTTTCGCGACACTTGGCGTGGGTATCCCATTAATGATTTCACTCGCCGAGTTTATCGGTATTCGTAAGAAAGATCTTCACTATATTCTAATGGCAAAGAGGTGGTCACGAGGGTTCGTTATCTCTGTTGCAGTAGGCGTAGTCACAGGAACAGCAATTTCGTTACAACTCTCCTTGGTATGGCCCAATTTCATGAAACTTGCGGGAAATGTTATTGCGCTCCCATTGTTTATGGAAGTGTTCGCCTTCTTTTTTGAAGCCATTTTCCTAGGGATTTACCTGTACACGTGGGAACGGTTTAAAAACCCGATGATGCATTGGTTACTAACGATTCCTATTGTCGTCGGTGCAGGGATGTCAGCAGTATTTATCACGACAGTAAACGGATTTATGAATCAACCAGGGGGATTTACGTTTGAAGGAGGACTATTCACAGCCGTTGACCCCGTTCATGCAATGCTGAGTACAGCAACATTCTCCAAGGTGTTTCATGTATTAAGTTCGGCCTATCTAACAGGAGCTGCTCTGCTGGCAGGTGTTGCAGCATTTGCAATACTTCGAAAAGGGGTTTCAGCATACCACAAAAAAGCATTAAAGCTGATGATGGCTGTCGTTTTGGTGTTCAGTTTAGTAAACACCTTAGCCGGAGACGTATCAGCTAAGTTTTTGGCCGAACATCAACCTGAAAAACTCGCAGCAGCCGAATGGCATTTTGAAACTGAAAGCGGCGCAGATTTGATATTTTTAGGGTGGCTTAATGTTGAGCATGAAATTATAGGAGCACTCCACCTTCCCAAATTTCTAAGTTTCTTGGCTTTTGGAGATTTCAATGCAGAAGTAACGGGTCTTAATGAGTTTCCTATCGACGAACAACCATCACTCGTGGTTCATTATTTTTTCGATTTAATGGCAATCATTGGATTTTTATTATTAGGCATTTCCTTTCTGTATTTCTTATTTGTACTTTGGAAAAAGCGTAATGAACTCAACAAGTGGATGCTGCGAATGATTGCATTAGGAGCACCGCTTGCTTTTTTAGGAGTTGAACTGGGGTGGTTTTACGCAGAACTCGGCAGGCAACCTTGGATTATCCGAGGATATATGCGTGTAGAGGAAGCGGCTACGACATCCCCAAGCGTCAGGATCCTTTTTTTCTTTTTCCTTCTACTATACATTGTATTGGGAACCGTTAGTGTTCTTGTGCTTCGTCGCATGTTCAATAATAATCCGGCGGAAGTTGAGATGGAGACGTGGACGCAGCATGCAAGCGACAAATCAACATTGAAGGGTGAGCACACATGATGAATTACGAATTGATTGGAATTTCAGTGCTCTGGTTGTTTTTGTACGGATATATCATCATCGCTTCCATTGATTTTGGCGCAGGTTTCTTTGCGTTTTATGCTCGTTTAACCAAACAGGACCATGTAATCAATAAACTGATTTCTCGTTACTTATCGCCAGTTTGGGAAATCACGAATGTATTTTTCGTTTTTTTCTACATTGGCATGATCGGCTTTTTCCCGGAAACCTCCTATTATTATGGATCAGCCATGCTTGTCCCAGGAAGTCTTGCGGTCATTTTGCTCGCTATACGCGGTTCATTCTATGCATTTGAAAATTATGGCTCCAAAAATAATATTATTTATCTATTTCTGTATGGAGCAACCGGAGTGCTTATTCCTGCTTCATTGTCAGTGGCACTGACATTATCCGAAGGCGGATTTATCTTGAAACAAGGAGAGACGGCCTCGTTGGATTACTGGGCACTCTTGAGCAGTCCACTGTCTTGGAGCATCGTTGGCCTGGCCATTGTATCTGTTTTATTCATTAGCGCTGCTTTTCTGGCTTTTTACGCTTCGCGTGCTGAAGATCATGCTGCATTGAAATTGATGCGAACCTATGCGCTTTTTTGGAGCACGCCTACAATTGTTATCGCACTGACAGCATTTATTTTTTTGGGTCAACACAATGAGCGGCATTTCCAAAATATGATGGATTTATGGTGGCTACTCGCGCTCTCAGTTGCATTTTTCATGATTGCAATGTGGTTATTATACCGAGGAGGTCGTTACGGGATGGCGTTTATATGCATCATGCTGCAATTCTTCAGTGCTTTTTTTGCTTACGGCATTGGACAATATCCTTACATTCTTGATCCATACATCACCATTCAAAATAGTGTCACCTCTTCGTCTATGGGATTCGCACTGGTTGTGGCGTTTATCGGTGGTATGTGTCTCTTAGTTCCTTCATTGATCTTGGTCTTCAGACTTTTTCTGTTTGATGCGGATTATGTGAAAGGAAACAAATAGAATAGTACATTGTTTTCTTAAGGGAATATTTCCCTCAAGGCCACTTTCCGGAAGGAGGAGAGTTTTTACGTGAAGAGAAAAAAAACCCTCATTGCTCAACACATGTCTGCACAACGAAAATATCTTGTTCTTCTTGGCATCATATCCTTTGCACTTGGTACAGCCATTGTTGGTCAGGCTACATTGCTTGCAGAAGCCGTCCAGCGTATCTTCGTGGAAAAAGCCTCCTTCTCATCCGTGGCTATGATCCTTGGCATGCTTTTGGCGATTATGGCTTTACGTACATTGTTATCATTTGTTAATGGAAGAATTGGTCTCCATATGGCTGCCACTGCAAAGACCAACATGCGAGAATCTGTTTTGCAAAACTTGACCCGTGTTTCCATGGGTTTAAGTCTTCAGGGACAGACAGGAGAGAGGGTCAGCGTAGCATTGGATGCAGTAGATGAGGCGGATAGTTATTTCAGTCAGTACATCCCTAAAATGGTGGAAGCAATGATAATTCCCATTTTGGTCCTGATCGTTACATTTACTCAACATGCCAATTCAGGTTTGATCATGATGACTACGGCTCCGTTTATTCCGATATTCATGATCTTGGTGGGGCTAAAGACGAAAAATAAATCGGAAGAAAAATATGCGCAGCTGGCCAACTTTTCCGGTACGTTTTTGGATTCCCTTCAAGGGTTGGTTACATTGAAAATATTCGGGCGAACTCAGCGTCAGCAAAAGGAGATAGAGCGCAGTAGTCTCAACTATCGTGACACAACCATGGATATTTTGAAAATCGCATTCATGAATACGTTCATGTTGGAATCCATTGTGATGCTTAGTATCGGTGTTGTTGCCCTTGAGTTGGCCATTCAGTTGGTTGTATACAAATCAATGACGTTTCACACCGCTTTTCTCGTTCTGTTACTCGTTCCAGAATTTTATAATCTCTTAAAAAATACAGGCACCGCTTTCCATAGCGGGCGAACAAGCATGGGAGCGATCCGTAAGATTGAGAGTATGCTTGAGAAGAATATGGTGGAAGCGTATGTAAGCGATGGAATCAATCGGATGCCAAATTTTCAAATGTCACATGCAAATCCACTTCCAGTACCCCCTTCGATAGAACTGAAAAATGTACGATTTAAGTATGCTCCTGATTCATTTGAATTCCACTCGGGAAGTGTGTTTCTTAAACCGGGGGACAACATTGCCATTGTAGGTAAGAGTGGAGCCGGTAAAACGACACTGCTTCATCTTATTGCCGGTTTGCTAAAACCGGATTCGGGGATCATTCTGGTTAATGGAAACCCACTCTCTCAAGATAATGAAGAAGTATGGTTTAAACATGTTAGCTACATCACACAGCACCCTTACATTTTTGCAGGCACATTCGAAGAAAATATTGCGATCGGTGCAGGTAGGGACGTTTCTAGGGCAGAAATCGAGAAAGCGGCAGAGGAAGCCGGACTTACAGCGGTTGCAGCACAACTGGATAAGGGGTTTGATACATTCGTTGGCGAGGGCGGACGTGGACTATCTGGTGGTGAAAAGCAACGTCTGGCCTTGGCACGCGCATTTTTGAAGCGACCTGCCATCATATTGTTCGATGAGCCTACAGTAGGGCTCGATTTGCACACCGAAAGCATACTACAACGTTCCATTTCCACATTGTCGAAAACGTCTACCATGATTACTGTGGCACATCGTTTATATACGATTCAACATGCCACCAGCATTTTGTTTGTAGACCATGGATCGATCGTGGATTCAGGGTGTCACGAGGAACTTCTGAAACGCTTGCCCCAATATGCTGAAATGGTCGCTGTTCAACAAAAAGGAGGATTAGCATGAGTGAGCTGGCTATGTTTTCAAAAGCGATGTTTCAAGAGCGGAAGGATATTATCTTTTCGATAATAGGAGGGTTTATTGCTGGAATAGCCGGTGTAGCTCTCTTTTCCGCAAGTGGGTATCTGATTTCTCAAACGGTATTTGCGCCACCGCTCTATACATTGATTATCCTTACATCTCTTGTGAAATTTCTTGGTTTTCTCCGGTCGGTGAGCCGTTATGCAGAACGATTGTATACCCACCGGGCGACGTTCTCCATCCTCAGCCGCTTGCGAACTTCCTTTTTTGCTAAGCTCATCCCTTTGACACCTGGAATACTGAATAAAAATAGAAGTGGGGACTTACTTGCACGGATAGTTGGAGATGTAGAAAGTTTACAAAACTACTTTCTGCGCGTTGCATATCCGCCGCTTATTGTAATTATGGTGTTTTTGGCAACAGTGCTTTTTACAGCTTCCTATTCCTTCTGGATTGCTGGTTTGATGGTATTGGGAATGTTGATGACTTCACTGGTCGTGCCTGGAATCGTTCTGTTGGGACAACGAAAAATACATGAGCGTGTCCGCGAGCAGCGATCGAAACTGTCCACGGAAATCACTGAAACACTGTATGGATTTCGTGATTTAAAGATTTATGGGCAGTTGGCACAGCGTGAGGAGCAACTTCAGCGCTATTCAGCTTCATTGGCAGCTGAACAGCAACGAGCTGCTGTCCAATTGTTACTGGGACAATCCATGCATGTTTTTGTTACATTTTTTATTGCTTGGGGTGTGCTGACGCTCAGTGCCTATTTGATTATGGACGGAAGACTTGCTGGCGTATTTCTTGCCATGCTGGTTATGGCCACGCAAACCGTTTTCGAAGAGGCAGCTGCTTTGGCCGTATTACCTGCATATAAGCAAGATAGCGAACATGCAGCCAATCGGCTGACGGAAACAATACCATCTCAAGCTACAACATTGCGATTAAGTAAGTCTGAGTCTTTGCCAACCGATTTACCTGTATCAATTGAAATAAGCAACGCTACTTTTCAATATGAGGGGGAGTGGAGGCCAGCACTAATGAATTTCTCACTACATCTTGCTGCAGGTTCTAAAACAGCGATTGTTGGGCCGAGCGGGTCAGGAAAATCTACGTTAATCGAGTTGTTGCTCAAACTGCGGACAACAACATCGGGGAATATACGCATAAACAAAGTCTTGATTAACGAATTGGAGGAGGCAAACCTCTGGGAATTGACAAATGTAGTGTTGCAACCAAGTCATTTTTTCAAAGGGACGCTTCGCGAAAATCTGTTGGAAAATGCAGATGAACATTCTGACGAGGAGCTAATGGAGGTACTTGCTAAAGCCCAATTACCAAATGTTTCGCTAAACCAGGTGGTCTATGAGAAAGGTGAAAACTTATCCGATGGAGAAAAACAGCGTCTTGCCTTAGCACGAGCCATGCTACGCAAAGGACAACTTTGGTTGCTGGACGAACCAACGTCTTCTCTGGACTATGTAACCGAGCAACGCGTTCTAAAGCAATTGTACGAGCAAGCGAGCGGAGATACACTTCTTCTCATTTGTCATCGCCTCACCGGTCTAGAGAAGATGGATCAGATTGTTGTCATGGAGCATGGCGAAATTGTGGAGATCGGCTCATTTACGGAATTGATGGAACAGAAGGGATACTTTTATAAGTTAAAACAGATTGAACTACAGATGATTGGTGAATCAGGAGTTTAAAACGCTTGAGCTCCTGTAAGCTAATCGGTTGGTTCGGTTCACTCAGGCCGTAGGAGGGCGTTTAAAAATGATGACAAACCATAGAAGAGTTTTACTAGTTGATGACGAGACGCGTATTCGTACCATCCTACGAATGTATTTGGAGTTAGAGGGATTCATAGTCGAAGAAGCACCGAGTGGTATAGAAGCCATCCAAAGATATTGGGAGAACCATGCAAATTATGATTTGATCGTGCTGGATTGGTTACTGCCTGACATGAATGGGATTGAGGTTTGCAAGTATATGAAACAGAGACAACCTGATATACCTATTCTGATGTTATCTGGGCGATCGGAAGAAAGGGACCGTATTGAAGGTTTTGAAGCCGGAGCAGACGATTACGTCATCAAGCCATTTAGCCCAAGGGAAATAGTGCTGCGTATCCAAAACATGATAACCCGTGTATATTCTCTAAATAACGCTATCATGATTGGTGAAATTGTACTTTATCCTTCAGCACGCCGTGTTATGGTGAAACAAAATGAGGTCCATCTGACTCCCAAAGAATATGATCTGCTCTATTTCCTGATCACACATCAAGAAAAAGTATATTCTCGTGAAGTATTGCTTACAGAAGTTTGGAAGTCATCGCACAGAGAGATTTACGACACGCGTACAGTAGATACCCACATTAAACGCCTGCGTGATAAGCTATTCTCCTATTACCCGGAAGGAAATGGATGGATTCGGACATTATGGGGACATGGGTATATGTTCAAAAAAATTTAAATTTGGGGATATCAAAAATGCATTAAAAATAGACGAATGAGGCACCATTTGACCTTGTTTTTAACGGATTCTTATAGAAGACAGACACGCGTGGAGTTATGTAAGACGACAAGAACATACACGCTAGTAGCCACTGAAGTGCACCTCTTAGAATAGACATTGGAAAAACCCCGGCGTTACGGACTATGGACGTACTACCGGCTAAACGAAGAAACGCTTATGCAGCTAGCTGATTTTATTAAGAATGAAATATAAGGCAGGCAGTCGCCATCGTGAGGTTTCCTGTTCACTTGAAATAAATATCTATAAATACAGATATGCAGATATAGCTAAATGAATTCGTGGAAAGAAAAACATTGAAACGCGGATTGACATCGAGGACATCAGCGGCAAAAACGAAGACAACAGCGCCTGGATGACGATGTTTACCGTGAACGGAGGGAATCTTGTCGTGGGGCCGATCAGCGGTGTCAACGAATATTACGGTGCGCGACGCGGGCGAAAGCTTCGCCAAGATCAATGGGCAGGATGGGGCAATGATCACTGGCCTGTTGTTTGAGAACGTGTATATGCCGGGAAGTAGCACGCCCGCCACCACGCTTCAAGAGATGAACTTTCTGAGCAAGGCATATTACAGCGGTGCGACAATTCTTCCGGTGCAGCATGAGGAGCTGCTTCCTCGCAATTGCCTTGAACCGGCCAACTGTCGGATCATCGAATGATGGAACGGAGGACACTGCACCCTACGCCATTGACGGGAATATGTCCACTCGGTTTGGATCTAAGCGCGGGGTATTGGGGCGAAAGCAAGCCGATCGATGAAGTGAGGCTTTATTGGGAAACTGCCTATGGAAAAAGCTATAAAATTCAAGTGACTTATAAATTTTTTATGGATATATATCACATTAATCTAATTTGTTTTATTGGTTATTGGGTCGTAGAATAATTTCTGTAACCAATCGACAATCAAGAAGGAAGAAAAACGGGCATTTGATTATCCGAATTCGCTGAAGCTTATCTAGAATTTATTAAACAGGGCTAAAAAGTTATAGTAGCAAGCCCGCTCGGAGGCCAAAGTCCAGTCGATCCGAACAGCGAGAATGATGAGACTCCAAGCGAAATTTTGGAATCCGCAGAGCACCTTGAAAACACAGTTCTTATCGATGCTGTATCTGTTAATGACTTTGATGCTGTTTTCCTGCCGGGTGATCATGGAACGATGTATGACCTGCCGGATAATCAACTCCTTCTTCAATTGGTTCGTGACTTTTATGAAGCCGGAAAAATTGTTGCTGCAGTGTGCCATGGCCCTGCAGGATTCACAGGAGTCGTTAAATCGAATGGGCAGCCCCTTGTAGCAGGGAAACGAGTGAATGCATTTACAAATGGAGAAGAGGGGCAAACTGGCTTCTTGAGAGTAAGCTTCGTGAATTGGGAGCCATTTTTGTGGTAGCACCAGATTGGTCATCCCATCATGAAGTTGATGGGAATTTGATTACAGGTCAGAATCCTCAGTCTCTCTGGCTGTAACCAAAACCGTTATTGAAAAACTAGGGTAAAGGTATGGGGCTGCTATTTGAAATAGTTGTCCCATGCTTTCTTTTTGAAAAATTTGGATAGGTGGTTATTTATTTGGATGCAGTGAATATAGAAAATAAACCAGCAAGTAAAAGCCCGACTTTGGCGTTACTAGCGCTTACAATAGGGGCATTTGCGATTGGAATGACTGAATTTATTATTATGGGGTTACTTCCTGAAGTGGCCGAAAGCTTGCAGGTGTCCATCCCCTTAGCGGGGCTACTCATTACCGGATATGCACTGGGTGTGGCTATAGGAGCTCCCATCATCACAGTCGCCACTCATCGAATGAAGCGAAAGCAGTTGCTTCTCTTTCTTATGATTCTGTTCATAGCAGGTAATGCATTGGCTGCTCTTGCACCGAACTATGGAGTATTAATGGTAGCTCGTATCGTATCTGCATTAACTCATGGGTCCTTTTTTGGTGTTGGATCTGTTATTGCAGCTGGACTGGTTCCTAAGGAAAAACGGGCTGGAGCTATTGCCATCATGTTTACCGGTCTGACACTTGCAAATATTCTTGGCGTCCCAATCGGTACATTTATTGGTCAAGCCTATGGATGGAGATCCTCCTTTTGGACGATCACTATAATAGGACTGATTGCTTTGAATGGGATTGCCATACTCGTTCCAAAAGTAGAGGCATCTTCATCAAGCCTTAAGCAGGAGCTTAGTGTACTGCGTAAGCCAACCGTTTATATTGCTCTTTTGATGACGACGTTTGGTAATGGAGGGCTCTTTACGGTATTCACTTATATTTCACCCATTTTAACTGATATTACTAAGTTCCCGGTAAATTCCGTTTCTTACATCCTTGTTTTATTCGGAGCCGGCAGCACGCTTGGAAATATTATTGGGGGCAAACTGGCTGACCGTAAATTAATGCCATCTCTCCTTGGGATACTCGTTGTGTTGGCCATAGTTTTAGCAGTATTTTCAATTACGGATCAGTATAAAGTGACTGCTTTGATTACTATTTTTGTATTGGGAATGGCCGCTCTTGGAACTGTACCGGGATTGCAACTCCATATGCTGAATACGGCCAAAGAAGCTCCAACGCTAGCGTCGACTTTAAATGTTGCGGCTTTTAACTTGGGTAATGCGCTTGGTGCGTATATCGGAGGTTTGGTTATAGATTTACAATTTGGGGGAGGCCTAACAGCCGTTCCTTGGGTTGCTTCCATCGTAACCGTCGTGGGAATTTTATTTACTCTCTGGGGTGCTCAACAACAAAAGAAGAGAATTAGGCCTTAATTTTAGGGTAAGCTTTGCTTACCGCCCACGACAAATCGTGGGCTTTTTTTTCTTTTACGGGAACTAAAATTGTTTTTGCCACGCCTGGTTGTTATTTGAAGCTTTGTGGTCGGGCAAGGCAAGGGTTGCATACCTTCTTGGATAAGATGAAACGTATTATTCGTGACGGCATTCAAGTTGGGGAGTATAGAGAGGATCTGGATGTTGATGCGCTAGCATCATTTGCATTTTTCTTGTTGGAAGGGGGGATTTTGCTCAGCAAGTTGGATGGGGATAACAAGCACATGTTAATGAATATAAAAATATTCTCATCCTAATTGCAGCAATGCTGGTTAATGACCAGTTAATCTGGGGTATTGGTACATCGGAATGGAACCGGGTATAATCAATGACAGCCCATAAGGCTGCATTCAAAATATATCAAGGTATAGATGAATTATGACCTCTCGGTGCGGCCAGGCACGGGGCTGTCAGCTGAATATTTAATGCTTTAGAGGGATGGATTTATCGGGGAGTCCGTCCGTATTGAACCATTTACGATTTACAAGTTGATCGCCACGAATCGCACTTAAATTTTGTAAGACCACAAGAACATAAATGCTTAATAGCCGCATAGCTGCGGCCATTTTTATGTAAAGACAAGGAGGATTTCAATATCAACGTCGATCGTTTATGGAACACATACGATCAGTCGTAGAGCCGTGTTCCGATGACACGATTGGTACTCGACGACCGATGCGAAGATGGTCGGTTTCCAGAACAGTTTGGTACAAGGCTGGTTATTTATCAAGCTTTTTATGGATAAGGAGATTTGCAAGTATCAATCGTAGTCCACGACTTGCATCACGATGGTGATATAAGCATATCCCCCCTTTAAGGCATTCATGCTAAAGGGGGATTTGCTGTGTTTTGACACTGGGGAGGCATCTTGTTTTTTTCGCGGTTTTACTTAATTATACAAACAAATCAATCCGGAGGAGGTACTTCTAACGCTAGCAGTCCGGTGTAGCCGTTAATCGTCGTTGACTCGGCTGTTGTCCTTGGCAAATATACACTGCCACGGATTATGATAGAAGCATCAAAAAAAGCAAAGATTGAGGCTGACATGATTCATGAACGGCAACAAAACGGTTGCGCTTAATGAAATGATGCGGGTCCGTACATTCTGCCAGGATGACGCACACCTTTTCGTATTACCTGAACAAATTGAGGATGAAATTAACCGTGTTATTTCCCTAATTGACCATGTTTATCAAGTGCTTGGCTTTGAATACAAGGTCGAACTATCCACCCGCCCGGAAGATTCTATGGGTTCAGAAGAGCTATGGAACCAGGCTGAACAATCATTGAAAAATGTCTTGGACAAACTCGGTATTGATTATTTTGTCAATGAAGGCGACGGGGCATTCTATGGACCCAAGATAGATTTTCACATTTTAGATGCACTTAAACGGAGCTGGCAGTGTGGGACGATTCGACTGGATTTTCAGATGCCCGAAAAATTTGATTTGTCTTACATCGGTGAGGACAATCAGAAGCACCGGCCTGTCGTTATACATCGTGCGCTTTATGGATCAATTGAGCGATTTATCGGCATGCTAACCGAGCATTTTTCCGGAGCCTTCCCGTTATGGCTTTCCCCAGTCCACGCGAAATTATTGCCGATTTCGGAGAACTATATCGACTATGCCTTTCAAGTGAAGAAAGCACTTGAAAATGGCGGGATTCGTGTTGAAGTAGATGTGAGGAATGAAAAACTCGGCTATAAAATTCGTGAAGCCCAACTCGAAAAAATACCGTACATGCTCGTTCTCGGTGAGAATGAGAAGAATTCCGAAAGTCTGTCTGTGAGAAAACGGGGTGAAGGAGATCTCGGATCAAAAAGTATCCTAGAGTTTATTGGGCAAATAAATGAAGAGATTCGTGCCAAAAATAAGTAGATATTAGTATTTGGGGGCTGTTCTATAATTGGAACAGCCTCACTTTAATTTTTTGGCTATGTTAAACTTAGTTGTTGATATTTGAAGATTGCGAACTAATGTTCTAAAGTTTGGATGTCGTTGGTATCGTAATGGGGAACTTCATCGGCTTGAGCAGCCCGTCGGTAAGCAGTATAGCATTGGGAATACACCTCAGAACTTGAGCAAGTAAAGGCAGAGAATCGGTTTCAGAAACAAGATCAATAATTGCTATCCAGAAATTCAGTGATGTATTGTTAGTACGAACATATGTCTGTAAAATACCATATTAATATCAATGTCTAAGATTTATTGACGAAGCTATGAAACTACTGTATTTTCATATAGTGTTACACATCATATGCGGACATCCGTTTCATTGGAACGGAAATGTCCTTTTTTTGTGTAAATTGAGGTGGAGGTAGTGGAGGAAATGACTTCGTTTTTTCAAGGTGAAATTACGGGCAGAATAGTTGTCTAATTACACAAAAGTATCTACATTTATTATTTAGGAAAAGCTTGATTTATCAGGCTTTTTTATTTTTAAGTAGATTAATTTGTGTCATTAAAAAATGCATAAAAGTGGCCACATTGTGGGTTTTTGACGTAAATGTGACTACATTGTAGGGGAGCCTCCTTAGAAGAACTAAAAAGATGGCATCGAATCCACCTGCCTGCCGATGGGAAAGAAACCGAAGGTTTATTAATTCACATGAATATAAACTCTTTTGTTGAGAGATCTAAAAAAGGTAAAGTAAATATCCCTATTGAAGCAGCAATAATTACATAGTGAATTTATATAGGGCTGCTCCAAAGTGAACTATTAATTCTTTAATATATAGCCCCAAGGAGTCATTTTAATCTATTTACAATTGAGAGAAAATGAGAAAATAATCTATTGGAATTGAAAAGCATTGGTATGGGAGGGCAACGTGAGAAAAAATTTTGGGAAGTATGTGAGCGCATTAATTATAGTTGGATTAATGACAGCATGTGGAAGTGAAACGACTAAAGAAAAAACAGCAACAACTGAGAATTTGATACCCACGGTTTACAAGCAAAACTGTTTGTCCTGCCACGGTAGCCAGCTCGAAGGAAAGTACGGACCCAGTTTGCAAACAGTAGGAAGCCAACTTACCGAGGAAGAAATCAAGACCATTATTTCCAAGGGGCAAGGAGGCATGCCAGCCTTCGGTAAGCGTTTAGATGAAGACGAGATAGCATCCATTTCTGCATGGTTGTCTGAAAAGAAGTAGTATAAAGAAATGAACATAACAGGCTCATCGTTATTTTTAAACGAAGGTTTTGCTAAATTCAATTATGATTCCGAATGAGTCCGATTGACAGTTAATGACTCCTTGACGATAGTAGTCATGATACAGTTGCGACCAATTGAAGCATGTACACAATTCCATAAAAAATAAGAACAGCAGAAGGATTTAGGAATCCCGCTGCTGTTCTTTTAATAATGTCTTTATATCTGTCAGAATCTGTTCATTCTCCATATCTTCACCCATCCGGTAGATCTGGCGCACACGCTGCTTACCATCGATTAACAGCAATGAGGTGATGGAATGCGCAAATAATCCATCATCGAGACGCACAATCGATAGATTATATTGAGAAGCCAAATCCTTTACTTTGTTTTCATCTCCTCGCAGCAACGTCCATCCGCTCTGATCAATTCCCATCCGCTCCGCATATTGTTGCAATACCTCAGGTGTATCGTTATCAGGATCAAATGTAATGGAAACGAACTCGACTTCATTGCCAAACTGTCCTTGCTTCTGAAGCTCGGTCTGGAGTGCAACCATATTAGCGGTTGTAGCAGGGCAAATATCCGGACATCGGGTGAAAATAAATGACGTCAATCGTATTCTCCCGTCAAATTGTGCTTCAGTTACAGTTTCTCCATGTATATCAGATAAAGAGAAAGCAGGAGAATTCATTTTAACTGGCAGAGCAGGTTTAAAAAAGGATGCAAATAACCAGTAACCGATGGCAATGGTGATAATGATTAAAGCTAAAATAATATACGAACGCTTTGAAGCTTTGCGAACAGGGATCATATTTTTTCTCCTTCGCTATATTGGTAAATTGCGGTTTTTATTGTATCGAATATCAAGGATTGTTTCTATGACTCTATTGAGCTATGTCATGCATTTGATTACCATGATCTTTCGGTTCTAGATCTTCAGCAATCATAGAATATATCTCGTTTTCTTTTGCATGTCACAAATTTGTCGATTTCAAGCCCTTGAAATGGCTCCATGGAGTTATAGGAAAGAAGCATTTGAATTGCTAAAATGTGAAAGATTGACAACGGGTTGGAGGGTGGTGATGGTATGGAGCAAAAATTAATTTCATTTATGGCAATGGTTATCCTTTTGGGTATCGTAACAGCATGTTCAGGCGAGGAATCCGTTGATTTGGAAGCTGTAGAAGTGGAGCTTTCTACAAAACCTGAAACCGTTATAGCGGGAAGCCAGGTCGATTTACAAGCTTTGTTCACTGGAATGAATGTATCGGACAAGGCACAGGCTACCTTTGATTTCCGGATTGGAGATAAACCGATACTCATTGAAGCTGTGAATGAAGGGGATGGTGTGTTTAGCGGGTCGTTTACTTTTACAGAAAAGGGGAACCAGACGGTTTTTATACACTTGTATGAGGACGATATCCATATTACTAAGAAGAAACAGGTAGAGGTGCAATGACAGTCAGAAGAAGTGAAATGGCCCTTATTTTACTATGGTTTTTTTTGGCGCTATTGCATAGCAGCTCAGTAAGAGCTGAAGACAAATGGCTTGAATTGCAAGCTATTTTGGACCAAGCCAAGCCAGGAGATACGCTTATATTGAAATCTGGGAATTACCAAGGCCCAATTACCATTAACAAGCAGTTGACGATACGTCCGGAAGAAGGTGGAACGATAGAACTGAGAAATATGAGTGACCTACCGGCCATCACGATAGAAGCTGACAATACAACGATAGCCGGACTCCGTATCACCGATGTAATGGTCAAGGAAACGCCGACTGTGCTCGTCAAGGGTCATCGTGCTGTCATGGAAAGGCTGCATATCCGGACTGGTGGAGATGGAATTTCAGTACGTGACGCAAACGAAGGTACCTTGACGAATAATACAATCGATTGGATGGCAGATGGCGTGCAAATGGCCGACAAAGGCAATGGGGTGGATATATTTAATGGCCATCGTTGGAAAATAACCGACAATACGATTCGTGATGTACATGATGGCATTTATATGGAAAGCAGCGATGATATCCTCGTCTCAGGTAATGTGATCGAACGCTCACGATATGGTGTTCACTGCATGTACACAAATCGGACCATCATCGAGCGGAACAAAGGCAACCTGAATGTAACCGGTGCCATGGTGATGACCGCTCGACAAGTATCTGTGGTCGGGAATGAGTTCACGAAGCAAAGTGAAAACGTAAACTCGCAAGGAATTCTGCTATATGACACACACGAGACGACCGTGACAAACAATACGGTTGATGGCAATCGGGTTGGCCTGTATGTGGAACTATCGACCGGAAACTTTTTGAAGAACAACCGAGTGAGCTACAATTTTGTCGGCATGCAGTTGTTGGAGTCAAGTGCCAATGCCATCAAAGGCAACCAATTTATTGGTAATGTGTCAGATGCACAGGCACGAGGCAGTGAGGAAAATTGGATTACTGAAAATTATTGGGACAATTTTCGAGGCATCGATGCGAATGGAGACGGGATAAGCGATATTACATATGGAATAAATCCGTTTTTCCAGGGGCTCACAAAAAAGCGACCCGCATTCCAACTGTTTTTTCAATCACCGGGCATGGTATTCCTGGAAGGACTCTACCAGACGGATCGAGAACGCTGGACTATGGATAAGGCCCCGCTAATGGTTCCGCCCGGTAGCGATTATCGAGACGGAGAACAGAAAGGTTTAATCAAAACCGGACTTATGGGGTTCATATTGCTAGGATGCACAGCCATTCTAATCTTATCGATGAGGAGACGAAATACATGAGAAAAGGGATTCAGTTAACCTTAATTATGATAGCTATGTTGCTGGTACTATCTGCTTGCGGAGGAGAGAAGTATGAGCCGCAGGCAATCAACGAAAATACAGATGTATGTGTCATCTGCAAGATGGCCGTCAAAGACGACCAATATGCGACTCAAATCATAACAAAGGACGGTCAATCGCTCAAATTCGATGATATCGGCTGTTTAAACACGTGGAAGAAAGAGAACGGAACCGATACGATCGGAGCTGAATTCGTCCGAGATTATAACAGTAAACAATGGCTCCGTTATGAAAAAGCATACTATGCCTATGATCCTTCATATAAAACACCTATGGCTTACGGAATCGTCTCGTTTGAACAAGAGGCGGATGCCACAGCTTATATTGAAGAACAAGGCAAAGGTAAACTCATGACGGCAGATGATCTCGCCAATCACTCGTGGGAGGTCAATCGGGATATGATGGATATGGGAGGGAAGCACGGTCACGATCATGATCATGCGCCGGATCAGGATCATGGTGATGATATGCCAGACAAGAGTGCCGATGAGCAACCAGCAACCGGAGGACACGGCTCGTGAGTGAAATGGGTTATGTAGCCGTAAGAGAAATGAAGATCGGATTTCGAAATCCATGGGCCTATTCATTCATGGCCCTTTTCGCCATGTTTATGGTAAGTTTATTGATTATTAACTCGCAAGGTTATGTAACCGGATATTCCGGCACTAGCGGCACCATGTTAAACCTGGCGTTATATTTGCTTCCTTTGATGGCGCTGATGTTGGGTTCTTTTTCCTTAACAGGCGAGAAGGAAGAGGGCAACTGGGAGCTTCTCTCAACTTATCCGCTGGGTACCTGGTCTTTACTGGCTGGCAAGTATATCGGGCTTTCCATCGTCTTGTTATCCATTGTTTCCTTTGGATTTGGATTGTCGGGAGCAGCCAGTTGGCTTTCAGGTAATGGTTTTGATTTTTTGACTTATAAGCAACTTCTGGTCTTTTCGATAGGTTTATCCCTGTTTTTCCTCGGATTATCCATGCTGATCGGTACAATCGCCCGCAATCGTTGGCAAGCACTTACGATCGCGGTGGGCGTCTGGTTTTTTGCCATCATTGCATGGCCATCTATTCTCATTGCATTGCTCGGCATGATGCCATATCCCTGGATCAAACCGGCTGTCACTACATTGACGTTTCTTAATCCTGCAGAATTGACGCGTCTGTTTACCGTCGTCGAATTAGGCGGAGGCTCGACGCTCGGGCCGGAGTATTACGATTGGATGGTATGGATTCGTTCCACTTGGGGTACCCCGGTGTTTATTGGCGTAATGTTGCTCTGGATCAGCACCATGTTGACCATCTCTTTTGGATTATGGGAAAGGGGAAGACGTCGTGGATAATTATCTGGTTCGGTTCGATGGGGTTCACAAATCGTTTAAGGGAAAGACGGTCATTGAGGATTTACAGCTGTATATCAGACAAGGGGAGGCCGTTGCTTTGTGCGGGGGGAACGGTGCGGGAAAAAGCACGTTGCTTCGCATGGCGGCTGGTATTCTGCGTCCGACGAGGGGATCCATTTCCGTCAACGGTCACGATTGGCAGGAAAACAGACAAAATTATGCTCGGCAAATCGGATATATGCCGGATGATTATCGGTTTAGTCCAGGATTAACAGCGATGGAGACTATGTTGTTTTGGGCAAGGCTTCGCGGTCTTGGGAAAACTCGCGCCAAAGAGGTGCTCTCGATGGTCGGCTTATCGAATACAGGCAGTAAACCCGTAACTTCCTTCTCCAAAGGCATGAGGCAACGGGTGTCGTTTGCACAAGCGCTGTTAGCAGAACCACTGCTGGTGGTTATGGATGAACCAACCAACGGTCTGGACCCTTACTGGATGAACACCTTCGTAATGCTTGTGCGTCAAGCAGTATCTAATGGGCAAACGCTTCTCTTTTCAACACATCAATTGGAAATTGCAGAAGCATTGGCGGATCGCATCGTTTTTTTACGGGATGGGAACGTGATTCTGGACAGAAAGAGGGATGACATCCGCCTAACAAACGATACCAAGGGGATACAGGAAGTATTTAGAGAGTTGTTCGGGATCTCTGGAGGATTCTCCAGACACGAAGAAAAAATATAGTAGTGACAATTCCACTTTTTCTAAGACTTTAATTAGGAGATAAAAGTTCAAGGAGTTTGACTTCCTAGTGGGCGAGGAGTTTATATTGAATATTATAATACGCAGAATCATTCAGTACATATTATTGGTTGTTATCCTGCTGGGGGGGCTGTATGCAGTATTCCGATTCCAAGATGCTCCCCGAAGTCATGTAGGTGTGGGGGATATCGCACCGCTGTTTTCCTCAATGGATCTTAAGGGAAATCAAGTGCGATTAAAGGATTATAAAGGTAAAGGCGTAATAATCAATTTCTGGGCATCTTGGTGTAATCCTTGTGTCAATGAGCTGCCGCTACTGAACGAGGCATATAAGCTTGCAGGCGTTGACATGCTTGCAATTAACGTGGGTGAGAAATCAGGAGCAGTTCAAAGATTCGTTGAACGGTATGAACTTGAATTTCCAATCGTTATGGACAGCGACCTCAAAATTAAACAAGCATATCAAGTGGTCGGCATGCCGCTAACACTGCTGATCGATGAGGAGGGTACAATTATTGACAGACACGAAGGTGAACTGACTGAAATGGAGGATATTTTGAATTTAATGAATCGGATCAAACAGGAGTAAGGTAACAAAAACCTGTAGATTATCAAGCATAGCTTCTTAAAGCGGAATTTTTGGTTGTGTTGAACATATAGAGCAACCATAGGGGCAGTAGAATGTAAAACATCTTGGAATTAGAAGCTGATATAAAATCATGAAACAAAAAAGGAAGAACCTTTGCTAGGCTAAGGTTCTTCCTTTTTTGTTTCAACTGCTTAACGCTTCGGCAAATAGCCAAACACATGCATTAATTTGTTAACAATTTATCCTGCAGCGCTTACGTTTTTATTCTTAGTAGAGTAATGTCGGGGGACAAGAACATGGTCCCATTGAAAGTCGCTATTGTAGCGGCTTTTTTGTTTTATCGGTACAAGTTCTTGTCCCGAGTCGAGGACAAGAACTTGTACCGATTGCCGTAAAGGACAAGAACATGAACCGATTACCGATTAGATAAATAAACGAAAAAGACTGATGAATATGATTTAATGTTTTTTTCAGAAAAAATCAGTATTTCCGAGCAATTAGTCAGTACATTCAATTTTTTTGTAACTTTGTTTGCTTTATTGGTGTTTACTAAAGTGTAGGAAATAACTTTCATGCAAGAAGAGGATCGTAAATCATATTGGGAAGTGAACGTACACATGGTTAAATTACTCATCCTATACGGTTTTCTTTCTCCGGTCTAACATTCAAAGATGAAGGACTAGAAAGTGAAAAGGTTTTGTTTATCGGAACAAGTTCTTATCCCTGGAAGTGAAAAGGACGGGACGAACGTTTACAGAGTGAAGAGTTAGAAAGGAGTGAAAAATGTGAGGGTGTATTCTAAAGGCATGAGAAAATTGATTGGTCTGGTTATTATCGTTTGTGTAGTAGGAGGTGTACTGGGGTACCAAAGCACATTTGCTAAAAGCACGAATAATCAAAGCCCCGCAATTTTTCCTAACTATCCTGAAAATGAAAATGGGCAGACATACGGTTCTGTTAAAGAAGCCATTTCCGTTGAATTGCTACCTGACTTAATTCATATGGGAAGTATAAATGACATTGCAGGATATGTGCTGAAAAAAGATTATCTCGGTGAACTTAGTCGTAATGTTCCACTGTATGATGTTGATGGAGTAAACATAATTGGTTCTTTTCATATTGGAGCTAAGAATATGAACTATCCTATAAATAAAAAAGGACAGACATACGGTTCTTCCGCAGATGCTGCTTCTCCAGAGACAGAACCTGAATTAATCAGCGCAATAGGTGTAGATGGCACTGCAGGATATGTGTTGAAAAAAGATTTAGACGGTGAACAACCAAAGTCACCTCAGGATGCCATTGCGATACAGAACAGTAGATCACCAGGTGGTCGCGCTATCCCTCTGTATGATGTTGAAGGTGCAACCGTAATTGGTGTGTTTCATGTTGGAGGAAAATAATAATAAAGTATGCCCAGTGTTAAACTAACGGGCAGGGTAGTTCTATAATTTACGAATACTTTACATATGGAACTATTTACGAAGTTGGTAGATAAGACGTTATACGAAATTTTTGCAAATCCTACTTAACAGGGAGAGATCATGAGAAGTAGAATAATCGGAATAGCAGTTCTTATTGCTTTGGTAGGTATTATTTATTTATATGGAGATAATCAAAGATCTTTTCCGACTCCATTAGAAGCTATTTATCATGAAACGGAAGATAAGGAATGGATCGCTGTTAAAGAAGTATTTTCCAGTTCGAAAGTAAATAATCATGCGGATTATTTTTATATAACTAAGTCGGATAATATTGTGGCTGTTCAATTATCTAAAGGATTGTTTGGTTGGAGATTTGATTCCTTTATTACTGGTGGATTAAATATAAACCATAAGATTTCAGAACCAATCAATGGATATACTAGAGCTGGTGATCTCGTATTTGGATTAGCAACTGAACAAGTTGATAGAATTGAAGTTAATAACATTCAGGCAATATTAATACCTTTAGATTTTTATATCCAAAGTAAAGAAATCAAAGGTAAGAAGTTATGGTATGTTCATATTAAGACTAATACCGGTGAGATTTTTGGGATTCGTGCTTATGACAAATCGAATAAAAAACTATATGATAATCCTTAGAAGCAATAACTTCGTCTAACAGAAAGTTCATAATAGATACGGCTAAAAGCTGTCGAGGGACAAGAACATGGTCCCATTGAAGTCGCTATTTTAGCGACTTTTTTATTTTATCGGTATAAGTTCTTGTCCCAAGCCAAGGACAAGAACTTATACCGATTACCGGAATGGACAATAACATAGTCCGATTGCCGATTAGATGTATATCTAAACGTTGAGCATATTACTTAACTCCCGCCATTAAGTACCTTAACACATGAAAATGTTCAAATTGTTTTAGACCAACTTACACGATGAGAGGTTAGACACCGGAAGCTATGTATTAAAAAAGCGAAATATCGGACTGAAACTAACTGTTGAGGACAAGAACTTGTACCGATTGCCGAAATGGACAAGAACATGTTCTCATTTACGATTAGGTATATATCTAATTAGTATTCTGCTTAGCCGATTCTCACGATCAGCTACCGCTTTCTGTTGAGGTACCGAAGGGTAAGCTACATCTGTCAGATAACTAGGACTCATGCAACTGCCCGGACTCCTTGTGACGCCAATTTACGAATACCAAGGACAATGCAATTAACGTGAGGATAATCCCAAGTACTCGAAATCCCTCGAAGCTGAAGTTATCTCCCATTACGCTGCTAATGAGTAATGAAGAGAGAATGGTTCCCAGGTATCTTGAGGTATTAAATATTCCAGATGCTACACCTATAATTTCTTTTGGTGAACTTTTGAATAAGGCCGCTTGCATAGCGACACTGTTTAACCCGTTGCTAATACCGAATGCAGCTAAAGCCAGACACACACTGATAACCGGTGAAGTCTGATCCAGTGTCATGATCACGATCCATACGGACCCAAATGTCATCAGCATTCCGGACATAAGCAATGCTGGTCGAGGTCCTGATTTATCGATCCATCGTCCTGCCATTGGAGAAGCAACGAGCGAGCACAAGCCTAAGCTTAGCATGAGCATCCCGGTATGGAACTCGCTGACATGACGTACGATTTGCAAGTAGGACGGAAGCCCGAAAAAGAGAGAGTAAAAAAGCAAGTTAACGACCATGAATTCGACATTGACCCATGTCATTGCAGGATATTTAGCGAATGTGCGTAAAGGAATAAAGGGTGCCTTCGCTTTTAACTCATGTCGCACGAAAGCTCCCAGTCCAACAAAGCCAATCAGCCCGACAATAACGTTACTAAATGAAATTTGACCAGATGATTTTGCGGACAATAATCCAACGAGCAGAGCAACCAGACCCACGGTGAATAGCAGAACTCCTGGCGCATCAATCAAATCAGACCATCTGCGAAAGGACATGTTGCGAGCAACGGATGTCATAGACGGAACATCATTAGGAATATGCCTCCAAGCTAATAAAAAGCTTGTCATTACGAAGGGGATATTAACCAAAAAGATAGCAGGCCAGCCCCACCAGTAAATGATGACCCCGCCAATAAAGGGGCCAATCGCAGCCGCTCCGGATAGGAATATGGACAAGACTGACAGTGCAGTCGCTTGTTTCTCCCTAATATGAATTCGCACAATGGCCATTCCAACCGCAACCATCATGCTTGTTCCGATGGATTGCACAATGCGGAACACGATGAGCCAACCAAAGTTTAGGGATAGTGGAGCTAATAATGATGCAACGAAGGATACAACAAGCCCGCTAAGAAATATCCTCCTCCTACCGAATAAATCGCTGGCTTTTCCCATGATAGGTTGAGCGATAGCACTCGCAATGTAGAAAGAAAAAATGATCCAGGATACCACTGTAAAGTCGAGTTGGAACACATTTTGTAGCCTTGGAATAGCAACTGAAATCATTGAAGAATTTAATGGGTTCAATAGAATCCCTAGTCCAACGGAGATCATCAACCACCTATTGCGAATACTCATTTTTATCACTCCGATCTGTATGTTAGTGTCATCATCGTACTTGAAATCATTTATTTATTCCAATGCATTTTATGTTATGATTTCATTGACTCAAGGGAATGAAAGGAGAGTGTGAAATGGAACTTCTTCAACTGAAATATTTTCTCGAGGTAGCTCGTTTGGAACATATGACTGAAGCAGCACGAAGTCTGCATGTCACTCAATCGTCACTAAGCAAAACGATTGGGCGCTTGGAGGAGGATTTGGGGGTCCCGTTATTCGATCGAATAGGGAGGAAACTGCGATTGAATGAGTTTGGAAGCAGATTCTATCGCCGTGCTGAAAGGGCGTTGTTTGAATTGGAACAGGGGAAGCAGGAGATTAGCGATGTGTCCAGCCAAGAACATGGCACACTCGAATTGGCGGTGACCACCGCAAGCACATTGCCTCAGATCCTTCGAGAGTTTCGGAACAAGCGTCCCGATATCCAATTTCATGTGCAAATGCTCACCACGCAGGAAATGGTTACGCTTCTTCATAGAGGAGAGGTTGATTTTTGCTTGTCCTCACCTCCTATAAAAGGGGAAGACATTGAATGTCAAATCATGTTCATCGACCCCATTCTTGTAGCTGTTCCCAAAGGGCATCGGCTTGCTCACCGAAACAGCATATCTTTGACTGAGCTAAGGGATGAATGTTTTGTTGGTGTAAAAAGAGGCTACGGTACTCGTGATCTGGTGGATTCTATATGCAAATCGGTTGGATTTGTACCTACATATGTGTATGAGGGTGACGAACCTGCAAGGCTAAGTTCTCTAGTAGAAGCGGGAATTGGCATAGCCTTTATACCAAGTACGGCAAGGCATTCTGGGGAACATATCAAATATCTCAAAGTAGAGAATCATGAATTGGTACGGGAGATAGCTTTGTTATGGCACAGGAGTCGGTACATTTCGCGGGCTGCTCTCGAATTCCGTGAGGTAGTTGTGGAATATTTCGGGACGATATCCAAACAGACAAATTAATTATCCTTCTTAAACCCAGAGAATGTTGTACGACAAAAACATAGTGTCCAGTGCCAAGGATAAGAACTTGTACCGATTGCCTTAAAGGACAAAATAATAGGCCGATTTTCGATTAGATAAGCATCTAATTACTGCTGAGTTTCAGTGGGTTCGTTACCTCGCCGCGAGAATAAATAAATCGTTAAAATCCTAAAGAAAAGTAGAAATTGTATGGTAAAATGTCGTTTTTGATAGATGTATCAAGGATGATAATCCATTAAAGTGGTAGATATCATATGATGGTGAGTATTCACCGGAATTAGAGGAGGTTATCATTTGGATAATCATGATTTGGTACAACGACAACTATGGTTTGTGAATCAGAGACTCGGGATGTTTATTCACTTTAATAGTGCTACATTTCAGTTTGCTGAAACGGAAATTAAGGATTGGGAATACGGGCATGAGAATCATGATGAACCTCGCAGATTCCCATTTGATCCAAAACTCTGGAATCCTGAGCAGTTGGACTGTGCGCAATGGGCGAAAGCGGCTAGATCCGCGGGGATGAAATTCGCTGCACTGACAGCAAAGCATCATGAAGGATTCAGCTTGTGGCCTACCCGATATACGGAGCATTGCATCCGTAATGCACCCGACAAAAGAGATGTCGTCAAAGAATATCTTGATGCATTTAGGGAGGAAGGTATTAATGCGGGTCTTTATTTCTCTATGCTAGACTTGCATCATCAAATCGGTCGAAAAAAATGCACAGCGGAAGATAAGCGGTTCATTAAAAATCAAATCGAAGAATTGCTGACAAATTATGGCGAACTTCCGTTTTTGATCATTGACGGATGGAACGCCCATTGGGGAGGCCCTAATTATGAGGACCTTCCGTTTGAAGAAATTAATGAACTCGTGAAAAGTTTGCAGCCTCAGTGCTTATTGATGAATATTAGCTGTGAATCGACTTTGGATCATACAGATATCGTTTTTTATGAAAATGCTGCTGGGCAAGAAATTGAAGAATCCTTTGTAGGTCCTGGTGCGAGCTGCAATATCTTAACTGAAACGTGGTTTTGGAGAGCTTCGGATACAAAAATGGAACTCAAAACCCCTGATTGGGTATTGGATAAAGTACAGGATGCGAACAACCATAACGTGTCATTTTTATTAAATGGAGCTCCAGATCAGCGCGGCTTGTTGGATGCCAATGTTTTAGAACATTTTAAAGAAATCGGAAAACGATATCGTCATCCGGTGGAACTCCAAACTATTCCAGCAAACTGGCTGATTAGAAATTAACTTGATCATTATTAACGAAGCACACAGCTTAAAAAAGCGCTTGACCATTGAATGGTAACAGCGCTTTTTTCAATTGGGAGGACGTTTATTCTTGTGTTAATCCATTCGAAATACCTGATACCGCTTCCGGTACTCTCCAGGTGTAAACGAAGTTTGGCGTTTGAATAGGCGCGTAAAATAATTGTTGTCACGGAATCCGCATTGTTCACCGACTTGGATTAAAGGTAGTTCTGAATTCGCTAGGAGTTGTTTAGCACGTTCGATCTGGAGACGATGCCTGTATTGCAGAGGACTCATTCCCGAATACTGTTTCAGACAGCGCGCCAAATAATCGAAGTGGTAATGCAGGTCGTTCTCCATCTGTACGGAATCAAAAGGATCTTCTAAGCAATCTGCCAAATAGGAGGCAACTTTCTCCCCAAGAAAAAGGGATCAGGCCTGTGGGCTGCTTTTTTTCATGCTGCTTTGAATTTCAATGAGGAATCGGCCAAATAAAATTTGCAGCTCGTAAGAGCGGTATGCTGAAAGGATGCTGTGTACTTTTATCATTTCCTTCAGAAGGGGGACGACCGTACGAAAATCTATCCCGGTAAATTTGGGGATGTCCACCATGCCTGGAGGAGCCTCGGTATCCTGGTCCGTCCTGTTCAGCAGAGGCTGCTGCCAATTGTTTTTATCGACTAGCACAGGCTTCGACAATAGCGGATATTCAAAATGAATCCAATACACCTCCGTATTTGTATCAGTTGGGCGATAGCCGCGATGCATCTTTCCAGGCTCAAGCACCAATACCATGCCTTTTTTGATTTCATATTGAATCCCGTTTTCCTCCATATAGAGTGTGCCACTGACGCAAATAATAATGTCAAAAACATCAAATTGACGCCTTGCATGGACAATTCCCGGCGGCCATAAGGTATGGCCGACCGTGGCTAGCAGGGGGAATGGGGGAACTTTCAGCTCAAGCACCAGCATTATCAATCACCTACAAAATTGGATGTAGAGATTGTACTATAATAAAGGCGCATTGTCAGCATCATCAAGGTCATCCATACAATAGTCAGTCATTATCGTGTATTTTGCACCAATTCAAGATTTTAATGAGGCAATTGGAAGCCTAATTATTGTATAAAGTAGACTATGATTATGAATCTTAACCCTATTCCCAAATGTCAATATATCTCTATCTTAGTAGCGAGATAATCCGTTACGCTTTGCTTATCAAGGAACGCACACCATTGACGATTAAGGCGATGGAGAACACAATCACAGATATGATGCCTACTGTGTCAAGTACAGGTTCCAGGCTTGACAGTAATTCCGAAACTGGGACGTAAATTAGGCCGAAACCACCAATGACTCCGCCGAGATAGCTAAGAAACTTAGACATAGCGTCTTCACCTCCTCTATTAATAATACTTAGCTTATGCATGCAAGATCGGTAATGCGATAGACAAATAAATGTTTAATATTTTAGAACGCGATAGGAGCCCTACAATCTAAAACGAATAAATGGTTCACGAGAGTTATTGCTAACCGGCAGGGAAGCCAATACAATGAGGTTGTGAACAACCGACAAGTGGGTGGAACCATGAGATCCTTTTCGATAAGCAAAAAGATTATCGTTATGTTTGTCATTCTATGCATACTGCTGACAGGGGTGGGATTTTACTGGTGTATCACAGGAGGGGGTTGCCACTTCAAGCTACAGCAATTTATTCGCGCAGAAACGGTTTCCGCGAATATAAGCTGCTAAGATGGCCGTGAAATTTTCAACCGGGTACACAGCATTGGGGCGAAGACGTGACTTTAGGCGACACAGGTGTCGGAGGATAAGAACATAATCCCATTGAAAGTCGCTATTATAGCGGTTTTTTTGTTTTATCGGTACAAGTTCTTGTCCCGAGTCGAGGACAAAAACTTGTACCGATTGCCGTAAAGGACAAGAACATGAGCCGATTACCGATTAGATAAATATCTAACTATGTTTCCATGCAATTTTATTAAGTTACGGGCAGTTTAACCCAGAGACGTCTTTCCAGCGATAGTAGAGGGGCAAGGTAACCAGCATAATCGTCGCATATTGATTGTCTCGCCCGTTCAAGTGAAACTCGAACTAAATGGGAACGAATTAAAACACTTGACTATGGATTGGGGGAAATTAAAGGCTGGCAACGATTACTTGCTCGAAGGCGACATATTGACACTCAAAGCTCAACTGCTTAAACTCTTTGATGATAGGGGCTTAGGAACGAAAGGGAAACTCATCGTTGGATTTAATCGAGCCGTTTGGAGCGTCCCCAATTGGACAAATCGACGGGAACCACACACAACGGAGGCGGTTTATGCTAATGGCGAAAATGATGGACCGAGTGATTAGATAAGATCCAATTACCCAAGGCTTTTTCGATGCGTTACTGCTGACCGCGAAAGTGAAGCATGCAAATTGGGGTTCGGGTGGTAATGGAATTCAAGCAAAGCTTTATATTAAAACAGGAGCGGGATATACGTTACGATTAACTCCGCCAATGCTACAACACTGACATTGAATCTGTCCAGAGTAGGCAAATTTGACAGAGTTCAAAGAATCTCCTGCCAATTCTAGCAGACAAACTTCAATCTACTTAGAGATAGTGTAAACTTGCAATAATTCATATAGAGCAACCAGGTGGTATAATTCGTCCTCATGGTGTGATCATTTTTTTAGATATGCTAAAAAACTTTCTTTAATTTATGGAAAACATTTAAGACCAAGCTATTTAGGCAAGGATAACTAAATCAAAGAACTGATAACTTGTTATATTGTTCCAATTTTTGTTAAAATGAAATTAATTAGGTGCCTTACTATAAATTTATTGGAGGAGTTACCATGCATCCCAAAATCGTTCCCCGTTAACCCCGAGGTCCTCCATTCATGTGTTTGTGTCAGCCCACCCCAAATTTAACCAAGGGAGATGTACCGAATGAACATGAATGGACCTGTAAAAATTTCTCGAAGTGAAAGATTTCAAAACTGTCAAGATATTGCTGAAAGATTGCACGAGGTATACAAAGAAAAAATCCTGGCCATGGGAGTCTATGGTTCTGTTTCCCGAGGCACAGACGGTCCTTTTTCTGACATTGAGATGTTTTGCGTGCTGGATGAATCTAGCGAGAAAATCGAATTTAGTCATGAGTGGTCAGTGGGACCTTGGAAAGCTGAAGTGAATGTATGTAGTGCGGACCTCCTTCTGAACACAGCCGCCACTGTTGAAGATGATTGGCCGCTGACGCATGGACCATTCTTTTCCCCGCTTAGTCTGTATGACCCTAAGGGATTTTTCCCCAGGCTAAAAAAAGCGGCAGAATCACCAGCAAACGAAGATTTCACGCAGGCAATCAACGGGATTCTTGTAGGTGAAATGTACGAATTTATTGGGAAGCTTAGAAACGTAAATCTGAACGGCCCTCAAACCTATTTGCCCTACTTGGCCATGCAGTTTGCCCAATACGGTGCCATGTTGATCGGGTTGCACAACCGTAAACTTTACTCGACCGGGGCCATGGTTCTGCCCGAATCTTTGGAACTGCCGAATCGTCCGGCAGGATTCGATAAAGTAGCCGGACTGGTGATGTCCGGAGATTTGATGGAACCGTCGAAAATAGTTTTCGCCTGCGAAGATTTCTGGAATGGTCTCGCAACCTGGGCAGCTGAACATGATTACGTGATTCATTCAGAAAGAATTCCTTTTTGATCAATGAAAACGAGCTCCCTTTCACGAGGGCTCTCAGATTTTCGAGAAAGCCTCGCTTCTCAGCGGGGCTTTCATTCTTAGTAGGTAACGCTGCTGCTTATTTTCAAGAAAAGCGTGTTCCTGAAGCAAAGCAACATGGCAGCGTGACTTGGTGACTGCCAGACTACATGAAAAGAGTTTAGTCCGTGATAGCCGGGATAATATAATCCATAATCAGTGACCATCGATCCCGAGGATTCATGATGAATTCTGATGTTATGGCTACGACCAAATCTTTTTCCGAAATGCAGCAAATGTCATTGCCACCATCGCCTACCGCCAGGTATGCAAAAATGCCGTCCTCTTCGCGTAACCACCATAGATAACCGTATTTATTGAGGTTCATCGCCGTTGATTCGTCAATCCATGTCCCCGAAATCATCTGTTGATTGTCCCAAATGCCATGGTTCAGAAGCGTGTAAAGGTGTGTACCATATTCAGAATGTCAACAACTACCACAGCCGTGGAAAAACTCCTATCAACCTTTTCTGAGAATAGGTACCAGAAAATGTGGCAGTCTTTATTAACTTGCTATGAGTATTTTGGAAAATATTCAACAGCTGTGTCAGAAAGTCTCGGATATAAGTATCCAGATTACGATGGAGCCATTACTAAGTATACGGATCATGTTTATACTTCATTAAAATGAACTATGTAAATGACCGCCTTTTTGTGGGCGGTTTTCTTTTGAAACAAAAATCAACAACAAGTTTTAACATAGCTCTTTGAATAAAGGCATCTACTTCTTCTCTGCTTTCAGCGCCAATGGAAATTATTACTTCTGCGCTATGGAAGCATCTGCGGTTTTCGAACCTCTGAATTTCTCAAGCGCCGCATCCGGGAACAGCAGAATGGCAAGTTTGGCTCTCTCGTTACCAACGCTCACCGCATGGAATCGAATCTCATTGAAAAAGGCAGTTGACCTCTCAACATCTTTGACCAGCAGGTTAATCCAAATCTCATGTGACATGGCTGTAGCCTCCTGGAATATATTTTCAACTATTCCTAGTATACTTTACTTCTGGCAGCAGAAGTGATTCTTATAAAAGAAACCGCAAGGTATGGCATTCCTGTCATACATCCTGCGGTTTCTTTAGTAAATTTACTTACTTACCTGCTCCAGGATCTTTCTGTCAAGGTATCGATCTGGCCAAGAATGGATTTCGCATCAAAGAAGAAGTTGCGTTTTATGTTTTAGAGCAGAATTGAGGAAATCCAGAGGATTAACGAGACACGATAGAGCAATAAAAACAGCAGCAGCCGAGGACTTTAATTCCAGGGCTGCTGCTGTTGCTGCGTCTTCGTCAACATGATTGTTTTGTGTCAAGAACATGGAACCGATGTTTGAACTCTTGCATCATTATTACGCAAGCAGACAGCCCAATTGACTGAGAATCTTCCTCCTTTGCCACTGAAAATCCACTCGAAATATTCCCGACATTTGATTTCGATTAAAACAAACAGACTACACGGTATGTTTTAAAGGGATGTGAATATAGCTCTTGACAAGGTTATATTATAACTAGTAATATTATGACTATGAAAAAGATAATAAAAACACAACGTTCCCCACTAGCCATGGCCATTCTCGCACTTCTTGCAGAAGAACCCATGCACCCGTACCGAATGCAGCAGCTCATCAAAGAAAGAGGAAAGGATCAAATAATTAACGTACGCCAGCGTGCGAGTATTTACCAAACTATTGAGCGTCTACTGCGGGACGGACAGATTTCTGTTAAAGAAACGTTGCGAGAAACCGGAAAACCTGATCGAACTGTCTATGAAGCAACTAAGGAAGGAAGAGAAATATTAATAGAATGGCTTCGTGAGGTGCTATCTACACCAATACAGGAGTTTCCTAATTTCCCGGTTGCAATATCGTATATCAGTATATTGTCACCGCAAGATGCCCTAGAAAAACTCGAACAAAGGTTAGATGTACTAGAAAAAACAGTACATCAGATCGATAATAATCTCCAAACCTACAAGAGTATCATTCCAAGACTGTTTATGCTGGAATCTGAATATCAAAAGGCGATATTAGCAGCAGAATTGGAATGGGTTCGTTCTGCCAGCGAGGATATCAGGAATGGCTCTCTCTCCTGGAACGATGAGTGGCTCCGTGATATTGCGGAGCGACTGACCAGCAAAGAGGAGTAATTTTCAAAAAATGAAGGGAATTATTAAGGAGGAGTTTCGCATGACAAACAAAGATGTAACAGCAAAAGGAATGGATTTAACCAAAAGCGACTTGAAAAATTCTGATCTTCAATCATCGGACCTAAAATATGGAAAGTTTGACTGTAGTAATCTGAAAGCAACTGATTTTAGTCAATCTGATTTAACAGGATGTTCCTTTAAATCCAGTAACTTGGAGGACGCTGTATTTGATGGTGCCAATTTGAATGAGGCTATATTCGTTAAATCCAACTTGAGGGGAGCAAGCTTTAAAGAATGCACGTTAGACAACGCTAAGATATGGATGTGCAATGTATCCGGCATAAGTTTTGATAACTTGACGTTGAAAGGTACTAAATTTGATTATTCCGACTTAAAAGATGCATCTTTCCAAAATGCCTTTTTAATCAATGTATCATTCAAATCGGAACTGAAGAAAGTGATTTTTGATGGTGCAACGATGGATAAAGTGACGTATGCGATACTAAAAGGAAATAAAGCAAACCTTGATCATGTAAAGGTCATATAACAACCCTACTTTGGAGGAGCACTATCTTGAAACGAAAAAAGAGTAACTTAGGCATCGTCATTGCAGGACTTTTACTTGGTATTTTAATGGGGTCAATGGATAACACTATAGTCTCAACTGCTATGGGCACTATCGTCGGTGAGCTTGGAGGGTTAGACAAATTTGTTTGGGTTACATCGGCCTATATGGTTGCGGAATTGGCCGGCATACCGATATTCGGCAAGCTGTCAGATATGTATGGTCGCAAAAGATTTTTCGTTTTTGGTCTTTTAGTATTTATGATAGGTTCGGTTTTGTGCGGGACAGCGGGTTCCATGACGGAACTGGCGCTTTACCGCGCTATTCAAGGTATCGGCGCAGGAGCCATCATTCCAATCGCTTTTATAATCATGCTTGACGTTGTTCCGTTTGAATCGCGCGGCAAATTTGGTGGCATCTTTGGTTCCATTTTCGGTTTATCGAGCATATTTGGACCGCTGCTCGGCGCGTACATTACAGACCATATCAAATGGCAATGGATATTTTACATTAACCTGCCTGTAGGCGTACTGGCGGTTTTAATGATTGTGCTTTTTTACAAAGAATCGCACGAGCATTCGAAGCAACCAATCGATTGGGTTGGTGCGTTTACACTTATTGGTGCAGTCGTCTGCCTGATATTCACGCTGGAGCTTGGGGGCAAACAGTATGCATGGGACTCCGCTGCTATTTTGGGACTATTCGCCGGGTTTATCCTGTTAACGATTGCGTTTCTTATTACCGAGGCAAAGGCAAAGGAACCAATAATTTCGTACAGCTTGTTCAAGAACGGTTTGTATACAACAAGCATCCTAATTTCCTTATTTAGCAGTGCGGCGTTCATCGTCGCTTCAGTATACATGCCGATTTTTATTCAAGGTGTTTTTGGGGGGAAAGCAACGGATTCCGGACTTGTGCTGCTCCCTATGATGCTTGCCTCTGTCGTGACTGCAATGATTGGCGGTTTTGTGATAACCAAAGTACCTTATAGAAATGTTATGATTTCAACTTTGCTTGTATTAGTCGCCGGTGTTGTGCTTGCATCGACCCTTAAGAGTAATTCGACACGATGGTTAATTACATTAAGCATGATTTTAATTGGATCAGGTATCGGATCGTCGTTTTCTGTGCTTGGCAATGCTGTCATTCACGGGGTAGTGGCGAGACAACGGGGAACTGCGAACTCCACACTTACATTCATTCGTTCGCTTGGCATGACTATCGGAATAACAACGTTCGGCATCATTCAAAGCCAGCTGTTTTCGAATAAATTAGCGAATTATCTTCAATCCATGGGTGATAAAGATGCACCTTTGCCAAAAGGTCTTGACATGAAAGACGCGCATATACTGCTTTCACCGGAAGCGCGTGAACACATTCCGCACGAAATTTTGGACCAAATTAAGAGTATGCTTTCCGACTCGATTACGCATACGTTCGCATGGGCGATTATTCCCGCTGCTCTTGCATTTTTCATCTCCTTTTATATGGGACGATCGAAGCTTGATGCGTCTGCAAATGCGGATGAAGAATATGTTGCAGGACATTAAGGAGTTTTGCAACATGAACTGCATACCCGCTGCAGTCAAAATTAAATATTGTCTAAAATGATTCAAATAGGAGGTCGTAAAGCAATGGCAAAATTTTTAATCAGTACGATGCCTGCTACTGGACATGTAAATCCAATCTTGACAACTGCAACGAAAATGGTTGAAGAAGGGCATCAAGTAGTATGGCATTCAGGACCGGCAATGGAAGAGAAAATAAAAGCCACCGGAGCAAGTTTTGTTCCATTCAAGCATACGCCTGATATTATTGAAAGTGCGATAGATAAACAGGAAAATGGCCTTGCTGCAGCAAATGCTGCTGTGACAAGCTTATTCGTCGACCCCATGCTTGGCCAGATGAAAGATTATCAGGAGATTATAAAAGACTTCCCTGCAGATGTATTAATTGTTGACATGTGTAGTCTGGGAGCTTACCTTTTTCATGAAAAAGGAGGTCCGGTTTGGGCAAGCATAGGAATGATTCCTTTGAGAACCGAAGAAAGCGCCTTGCATGGATCTGGAAAACCTCCCGCTAAAAGTGCTCTTGGAAGGCTTAACAATCGTATGATAAATTGGATCGGGACTCACGTTATGTTAAAAGATGTTACTAAAAAAATGAATAACGATCTTAGAAGTATAAAAGGGCCTGAGCTCCCAAAAGGTAAAGCCGCTTTTGATTGTCTTATGTCTCCATTCTTGCATCTACATGGCACAACAGCAGCATTTGAATATCCATATAAGGAAATCCCATCTCAACTTCACTATGTTGGACCTATGCTACCTCCAATGCCCACAGACTTCATACCTCCCAAATGGTGGTCAGAGCTTAGCTCAGGCAAGCCTGTCGTTCATGTAACTCAAGGGACGGTTGCTACGGATGTTGAGGAACTGACACTGCCGACAATTAGGGCAATGGCGGATGAGAATGTACTTGTTGTCGTTACTACGCCAAATCCAGAAAAACTGGGGGACATACCGCGCAATGTACGTGTAGAGCGCATGATCCCACATTCTCTCCTGCTTCCGTATGTTGATGTCATGGTTACTAATGGTGGATTTAATGGTGTCAAGGTCGCACTATCCCATGGCGTTCCTCTTGTGGCGGCAGGGATTCTATCCGATCAACCCGAAGTGTGTGGTCGTATTGAATACTTCGGTGCAGGGGTTAATCTTAAAACCAGTACCCCAAGCAGTTCTCAATTAAAGGAAGCTATATTAAAGGTACTAAAAGAGCCAGCTTATCGTAGCAAAGCAAAAGTCATTCAGTCAGACTTTGCTTCCCATGATAGTGCAACGGAAGTGGTACGATTGCTTGAACGTCTAGCGAAAACAAAAAAGGCTGTTCTTCGGGAAGCTTAATAATATTGTTTAGTTAATAATAGCCTCTACAGAAAAAATAAATCAGGTGGTATTAAATGGAGATTCGCCAACACGATAGACTGCGCCCACACAGACCCCGTACTGCAGCATGTCGCCAGACCATGAGAAGTACTGGCTGAAATCCACCGGGTGCTTCGCCCTGGGGGGAGAATTGTCCTCGCTGAGCCGGATTGGGATACGCTAATTATTGACTATCCCGACCTCTTGGTAGCGCGAGCCGATACTCGTTTTGTAACAGACATCGTCGTTCAGAATGCTTGCATCGGGCGTCAACTTGCCGAGATGGCGAAGCGTTCTGGCTTCGATGTTGCGAAGGTGATACCCGTCACGACCGTATTCGAGGACGTCTCTGAGGCGGATAAAATTTTTGGTATCTACCGTGTGACGGTGCTGTTGCTGCAGGGTACATGGAAGGAGATGTGGCCCGAATGTGGATTGATTACTTGGCTACTTCTCCATTCTTCGCATCCGTCACCTTGTTTATTCCTATCGGCTCCAGGGAGGAAAAAACGGTTTTTGATTAAAAAATTTGAATATAATAGATAATTGGTAAAAAAGAGGGGTGTGATCCATATGTTACCTATTCACCAGCAATTCATTAATCAAGCTATGGAAAGAATCCGTCAGGATAGTCGCCTCACGGGGCTACTTATCGGTGGTTCCGTCAATCGCGGGACAGTGGATGTATACAGCGATCTAGATTTGATCGTTGTATATGATATTGCATTCAAGGAAGAGATAATGGAGCAACGCATTCGAATCGCCAATTCGTTTGGCAGCCTGCTTTCGGCCTTCACCGGCGAGCACGTCGGTGAACCTCGGTTGGTGATCTGTCTGTATGGACCTCAACCGCTCCATGTCGATTTGAAGTTCATCTCCTCATCGGAGCTGGCAGTACGAGTCGAGAATCCGCTCGTGCTTTGGGATCGCGACAATTCGCTACGTTCAATCATCAACGAGACATCACCTTCGTACCCTACTCCTACTCCTCAATGGATGGAGGATCGATTCTGGGTATGGGTGCATTATGGAGCAACGAAGTTAGGCAGAGGCGAATTATTCGAGTTCATTGATTTGCTCTCTTATATACGAAGTGTCGTGCTTGGGCCCCTAATTCTTATGAATAACGGGCATATTCCGTCTGGAGTACGTAGGCTGGAGCAATATGCCGCTCACGAAATGGAAGAGCTTAAAGAGACGCTTCCGCTCCATAACGCCCCAAGTTGTTACCATGCGCTGAAGGCCTCTATAGAGATCTATAGAAGATTGCGTCAAGATACCGAAGGACTGATACGCAAGGAAGAAGCTGAGCAAGCTGCGATAGTATATCTCGATTCGGTATACGATAGCGTGCGCAAATGATATCTGGTTGCTAAGACCTATTGGAATGCTTCCTGACGGACCAAATCAAGATAGAGTTTTATTTTTAAAACATTTGAAGGAATAGTTTCTTTTTTATCTATCAGGTGCTAGAGGTCACGAATGTATAATCATTACACACAAATAACTGAAATTGCCGAAGGCGGAGTGTATGCTTCGTTTGAGGACTAGGAAGGTAATATCGTCAATATTGTTGGAGACAGGTAGTGACTGTATGAAATGTGAGGAGTATTTCTATGCGATCGATCGAGCACGAATACTAAGTTGGAGAAAAAGGATTGACCAGGAAAGATTTTCTCGGTGAGGCTGGGGTCTATCGAATGAAGTTTTAGTTTGTTGGTCGCTAAGCTAACGGGAAACGATAGCTTAATAAATAACTAAAACGCGGCTGCTGGCATGAATCGGCAGCCGCGTTGCGCTAACGGGCAGTTTAGCTAATGTTAAGAAGTTGCAAAAATACTTAAACGTCCTTTTAAGTTTATATGGGGGCCTTAGAATAATCCTTCAGTATTGTGTTTTGATTTTCTCGGTCAAAGTATTGATAATTCTAATAAGTTCCGGATCCTGAAGAATTAACTTCATTATTATTATCATGTGCATGAATTATTGTAGTATGATCACGTCCTCCAAATACTTCCCCAATTTTCGGTAATGAGGAATCTGTGAGTTCTCTGGAGAGGTACATTGCAACCTGTCTCGGTATGGCCACTGCTTTTGTTCGCTTGCGCTCCTTCAATACTTCAGGTCGCAACCCATAATATTCTGCTACATATTGCTGGATCTTAGGAATTGTCACAACTTGTGGGGGACAGGAGAGAATAATATCTTTTAAAGCATCTACTGCTAATTCAACGCTAATTTCCTGGCTAACTAGAGTAGAAAATGCAACAACACGAATGAGAGCACCTTCTAACTTACGAATATTTGAGTTGATATTGCTTGCAATGTATACCATTGCTTCATAGGGAATATGAATATTCTCTGTCTGAGCTTTTTTTTAACAAAATTGCAATTCTCGTTTCAATGTCTGGAGGCTGAATATCTGTTAATAGACCCCATTCGAAGCGTGATCGTAATCTTTCTTCTAATGTTTGGATTTCTTTAGGCTTCCTATCACTTGAGATAATAATAGCTTTGCCTTCCTCTAAAAGAGAATTAAATGTGTGGAAGAACTCTTCTTGCGTTTGTTCTTTACCAGCAATGAATTGAATGTCATCAACCAATAGAACATCAATATTTCGATACTTACTTCGAAAAGCTTCACCGCGGTTATTCATAATCGCATTGATAAATTCATTAGTCGCTCATCATCAAGGACGATCCGTATGAGAAGCGCAACGTAGCGGAAAGCGGAAATGCGTTTCTGTGATGTTGAAGTCGTTCCCCATTTATAACTCGATTTGCATGCCGCCGGCTGACAAACAAATCCGTTGTGTTGACACGTCACTATAAAGTCACCTTAAAATGTGTTACCGTACAGTACCGGTGTCAAGCGGCTCAAATCATTTTTGTTAGATCACCCGAGAAGACGGTGTGACGTTCGGCCGACCCAGGCAAGGAATTGATAAAAAGTTTATGCGAGCTTATCAGGAAGGGAGGCCGAATAACGGCAACGGGGGCCATGCAGCATAGTGGCATGACAAAACCGACTTTTTACCGGCGCAATATAATTTTCAAAAATCCCAATGTTCCATTTACAAAAATATATTCGGAACTTTGTCATTTGAGAGAATGGAGGGTTTATCGGTCTAATGTCGAATAATTCCATATTGAGGGCGGATTAACATAACGGGTAGTTTACTTCAATCCGCAAGTTTTATTTAGAACAATTTGATAAATGATCGGAAGTGACTAATGAACATTCGTCTGTTGAATGACTCTGATGCCCAAGTGTATAGAGAAGTAAGGTTGCGTGCATTGAAAAATGACCCCGATGCATTTGGATCAACGTATGAGCAAGAAGAAACTAAACCACTGGGGCACATTATAGAAAGGATACACCATACAAAAGATCAATTTACATTGGGATGTTTTGACGACAGTAACAAATTAGTTGGCATTGTCAATTTTTCACGTGAAAACAGGCTTAAGACGGCACATAAAGGAAACATTTACGGTATGTACGTAGAGCCTCAATTTCGAGGACGGGGGTTAGGTAAAGCCCTTCTATTAGCCTTGATTGAAAGAGCAACAAAAGAATGTGAAGGGTTGGAACAGATTCATTTGACGGTTGTGTCTAATAACAAATCAGCAAAACGCTTATATATCTCGCTTGGGTTTGAAGTTTACGGTATAGAACCACATGCATTAAAGTTTGATGAACAGTATTTCGATGAAGACTTAATGATTTTAAGATTGCGACTTATAAACTAAAGGGGACAATAGTTTAACGAACTGACTGCAATTGATAAATCTATCACTCATAAAAAGAACTCTCCAGAAGCGGAGGGTTCTTACATTTCTATCCATGTGTTTGCGGGTGGTGTCAGCTACGCTGGTACTACCCCAAGCTGGTATGGCCTGGGGTGTGCCCCGGCGTATGGATCACGATAATGCCCCCGCCAAAAGGCAGCACCTCTCCGTCGTGCAAAATGCGGTTCACTGGTGCTGTTGGAGGGTTCTTCAGCGTGTGCTTAAATGCGTTCCTCCACTCTGGCGGCACGTTATCCGGTAACGAAGCCAGCGCTTGTGTAATGGCCTCGGGCGATAATTTGACAAGCCTTGTATCGACTTCGATTATAAGGCTTTTCTATTTCGCTGGCGGACACTTCAGGAGCGTGGTTACTGTGCTCGATCACGGCCGGCAAACTGCCGATATGATCCAAATCCCGGTGTGTTATAATAATTTGGCTTATGTCATGGGCGGAAATCCCGATGCCCGATAACTTTTGTTCCTGAATGAGCGGCATATGCCTTACTCACTCACGGCTAATTAGGAGGATTTGAATATGATTACATACAAACCGTTAAGCGAGCTTCCGATTCGGGAAGTATCGGAGCTCTGGAATCACTCATTTGAAGGGTACATGGTGAACGCCTCGATGCCGCTGGACCGCTTCATTGCCCGTATCGGAAATGATGGTCTGTGCATGGAGAGATCACTCGCTTGTTACATGGATGGCGTACCGGCCGGCATCGTCATGAACGGCTTTCGGGAGGAAGATGGTGTTAAGATTGCACGTAACGGCGGGACGGCGATAGCCCCCGATTTCCGGGGGAAAGGAATCGGAAAAATCATGATGGAGAAAAACGAAGAACTGTACGTAGAACAAGGCGTCCATCGTGCCTATTTAGAGGCGATCAGCACAAATGCGCCAGCGATTCGTCTCTACGAAAGCGTTGGATATCATATCATCGACCGGCTGCTCATCATGACGAATGAACAGCCTCCGGAGCAGCAAGGTGCGAAGAATACTCGTTCACCGTATACGCTGGTCAGAGGCCTAGCAGCGGAGGCTGCATCGGTAGCCTTCTATCGATCCGGTGAAGTCTGGCAGACAGACGCTTCCAGTATCAAGGATGGCGAATGCGTTATTGTGTATGAAGGAGAAGAACAGGTGGGCTTTGGTTTGTTTAAGCGGGTGTTTGATGCCACAGGTAGTTTGGCAGCAATTACGCTGTTTCGCTGTGAGGCCGCTCCAGGACATCCGGATGCAGAAGCCGTGATGAAGACCGCGGTACTGGAGATGATACAACACGGTTATGCCTGCAAGCGGTCCGCATTCAACATCCGGGCTTCGCATAAGGAACTGGTGAACGTGCTGAAGGAGCTTGGATTTACGAGCTCGATGGAGCAGGTGCTTATGGTTCATGAATACAGCGCTACATAGGTTGCATGAATACTTGTAAAATTCGAAAGGAATTGCGTGTATGAGAAAAACACGGATTTGAGCCTGTACCCGGCCCTCTCGAATGATATCCATTGGGGCGTATTGAGAGCCAGGTTTGCCTTTGGCGAAGGTCAGACAAGGTTTTAGAAAGTTCTTGGTTTGCACAGGACATGGCGGATCTTACTGGGAAGGAGCATTTATTAAGCATATCAATTACAAATACCCAGAGATTATCGTAATTTCCGCAAATCACAATAATCATCTTGCATGGGAAGAAGCAATCTAACGGGCAGGATAGCTCAATGATTTCGAGAAGGTTGAAAATATACACTGGTGACTGGTGTTTTCGTTCCGCAAAAGTGGAGGAGGTGGCAATGCGCCTAGACTATGATGATCATAATCTCAATTTCCCAAGAACGGAACGTATTGATAGATTTCTCTTTGAAATGATGAGAGATATTAGTGGAGCGGTGAATGATTCGTTTCAATATCGGTATGGGCTCCAAAGTTATAGCAAGTTTCTCGCAGCACCTTTGTTTAAGTACAAGCGTGGTAACACTCCACTTATCATTGATGAGTTGATACTAAATTCCTTAGACGTCAGTATTGATGTATCTTGCTTTGATTGGGTGGGAGAGCAAGCTGTTTCTTATGACATTTATGGACGTGAATGTGAGCGGTATCATGTCGAGGATTTTTATTTGTCAATCCCGTTCAAAGATTTGTTCTCCAAGAAAAGGATTCTTGAGCATGTTTACGATGAGTTATCGCCTGTTTTAGAATCTCGGGGGCATATGATGGATATAGACAATATTACGATCTCATTTCCCGGACTAACTCTTGACATTTCTGAGGTAAACAGAAACACCTTTGATAATTTTCAAAGAGATCATGGAAATTGGAATTTTAAAAGACATGCAAGCTACAGAAAAGATAAAGAGGTGCTTACAAGTCACAAACATCCTTCATATCGGGCAATGATGATTCAGAATCTCAAGGGGATTCAGTTAAATATGGCCAGTTTTTCAAAGACACCTTCCGCGGACAGCAAACGATCAGTCTGCGCATGGGGCTCGGCGCGCTCATCATCCAAGAGAGGATGCAGTTGACCGACAGAGAAATCTTGGAGTCGATTAGCGAAAATCCATACATGCAATACTTCATTGGTCTGTCCGGATTCGTCATGAAGCAACCGTTTCATCACTCCATGATGACGCATTTCCGGAAGCGCCTGACGGATGTGCTGGCGGAACTTAACGAGATCGTCGCCTCCGCAGGCGCGAAGGAAACGAAAGACGATGATGACAGCAACGACGCAAGCGGCGGTGGTAAAGGCAAAGTGAAGCGCTCGGAGAAGCGCGCCTCTGCTGCTGAAGCCGAGCAGCAGGCGATGTTCGTAGAAGCGCGAGTCGCATCGTCAGAAGCAACGTCTCCGGTGGAGTCGGTAGCTCCAGAGTCAGAGATTCTTGAAACGAATGAACCTGTTTCCGAAGTGCGTCCGGAATCAGCTGCAGAATCGGAAGCCCCTGCGCTGCCGAATCAAGGGACGGTGCTGGTGGACGCCACCTGTACGCCAGCGGATGTGGCGTATCCCACAGATTTGAATCTGCTGAATGAAGCGCGGGAGAAGCTCGAAGCGATTATCGATACGCTGCAAGAGCCGGTCATCGGACAAACGGCGAAACCGCGCACTTACCGGGAAAAAGCACGCAAGCAGTTTCTTGCGGTTTCCAAGCAATGCAGGCCGGGACCGAAAGTGATTCGCAAAGCGATTAGACGCCAGCTCAGTTACGTGGGACGAAATTTGGAAATCATCGCCGAACAAGCCAAGATGCAGCCGCTCACGCTGCTTAGCCGCAAAGCCTATCGCGACCTGTTGGTGATTCATGAACTGTATCGTCAGCAGCTTCAAATGTACAATGAGCGTTCTCACCAGATGGAAGATCGGATCGTCAGTATTCATCAGCCGCACGTCAGGCCGATCGTGCGCGGGAAAGCTAAGGCGCGCGTCGAGTTCGGAGCCAAGATCGCGGTAAGCATGACAAAGGGCTATGCGTTCCTTGATCGTCTGTCTTGGGACAACTTTAACGAAAGCACGACGCTTATTGATGTGATCGAGAAGTACTGCGAGCGAATGGGAGACTATCCGGCAGTTGTCCAAGCGGATCAAATCTACCGCACGCGCGAGAACCGGAACTTCTGCAAGCAGCACGGTATTCGGATCAGTGGACCAGCATTGGGACGCAAGCCTAAAAACGGTCCGACATTGTGAAGAGAAGCAAGTCGTCAAACAGGATACCGGTGAACGAAACGCGATAGAAGGCAAATTTGGTGAAGGTAAGCGCAAGTACGGGCTTGGCTGCATTCGAGCACGCCTTGCAAAGACAAACGAATCGGTTATTACGCTGCAACTTCTGGTGATGAACCTGGAGCGCAGGCTCCGCGTTCTTTTTTGCTTTATTTTCGCGATGCTGTCTCGCGGGCGCCTAGCTCTGAATTTTGGATAAAGAATCGTTCAGCAAGCCCTACATAAACCTGCGGACAGCAGGATCTGAAATTGAGGATGATCGAAATGAAAAATGAAAAAATTCTTTTGGTAGACGACGAGCAAGGGATTCTCGAAATTATCGAAATATTATTGCAAAAAGAGGGCTATCACCGGATAAAAAAAGCCATGACGGGTCAGGAAGCTTTACGCTCCGTTCAAACCGAGAGCCATGATCTCATCGTTCTGGACGTGATGCTTCCCGATATGGACGGATTTCAATTATGCGGGCAAATCCGCCAATATACGCAGGTCCCTATATTGTTTGTCACGGCCCGCTCAGGCGACCTCGATAAGCTGACGGGACTTGGAATAGGCGGGGATGATTATATTACGAAACCCTTTAACCCCCTCGAGGTCGTAGCACGAATTCAGGCTCAGTTGAGAAGGCAAAACATCTACAAGGAGCTTGTCTCTCCGGAGCCTTCCATATCGGATTACGGAACCATTCAAATTTATAAGGATGAAGGGCGGATTGTCGTCCGCGGCGAAGACATACATCCTACGGCCAAGGAATTTGAGCTGTTGGTATTTCTATGCAGCCGTCCTCATCGCATATTTACGGCCAGTCAGCTGTACGAGCATGTGTGGCAGACGGATTATCTCGGAGACGATAAGACCGTCGTCATGCATATCTCCAATCTGCGCAGAAAGATAGAAACAGATCCGAAACAACCCAAAATGATCGTGAATATCCGTGGAATCGGCTATAAATTCGTGCCACCTAACGGGGGTGAAAGCGAATGAACATTTATCTCCGGCTTGGGGTCCATATCGTCGGAAGCTTATTCGTTCGGATCTTGGTCATTTTGACGGTATCAGGGATCGCTTGTATCTTTACAGCAAAAAGTACGCCCATGTTTCCCGGCATAACTGTAGAGCAATGGAAAACGGTCGTTTTTCTCGTTTTTTTGTTTGGGAGTCTTCTTCTTTGTTTCTTGTATTGCATTTGGTATTTAGGCAAACCGCTCGTCTATCTGATGAAATGGATCACGCTTTTGGCGGGTGACAAGTATGAAGCACCTCCGTTAAAACGAAGTTTTTACAAGGGAAATGGAAAGCTGAAAAATCCCTATCATTTGTACGAAGGCCTCATCATGCACATGCGCAAACTGACGGCAAACCTGCAAAACAATGCCATGGAAAGGGATCGGATGGACGAATTGAAGCGGGAATGGGGAGCCGGCATATCGCATGATTTGAAAACGCCTCTAACGTATATCAAAAGCTATGCTTCCATGCTGCTATCCCCGCAATACGGCTGGAACGATTCGGAAAAAACGAAATTTTTGTGGGAGATCCAGCAAAAGACCGAACATTTGGAAGAGCTGATTCAGGATTTGAATCTTTCCTTCCAGATGGACCATCAGAACATTCCGCTGTCCGCGACGAGCGGCGACATCGTCGACTTTGTAAGGCGGATCGCGGCGGATGTGGGGAATGATCCCCGGGCTAGCAAGCATGAGCTGAATTGCGATGCGCTTGAAGAGCGGATCGATGCCTCTTACGATCCCAAGCTGTTTGAACGGGCCCTGTACAACCTTCTGATGAATGCCGTGCTTCACAACCCTCCGGGAACAACGATATCTATTTCTGTGTACCGCGACGAACGTATTCATATCGTGATTAAGGACGACGGAGTCGGGATGAGCGCAGAAACAATGCGGTATTTATTCCATCGGTATTATCGGGGGAGCACGACGAAGCAAAAGTCCGAGGGAACGGGACTGGGCATGGCCATTGCCAAACAATTGATTTTAGCGCATCAGGGCGACATTTCGGTCACAAGCAGGACCAATGAAGGGACTGCCGTTGAAATTTCGCTCCCCAGTTTATCGACTGGAAAATAAACACGAAAAGCCGACCTTCACTTTACAAGAAGGATTGGCTTTTTTCATGCGTATACGATTTTGCCATGACTTGGTTGGCCGTTTACTTGTTTTTTACTTTTGGCCTGTATAATACACATCGAGGTAAAGGATAATTCATGTTCTTAGGAGTGATTATGGTGGAACTATATTTGGATCACGTCGGCAAAAACTACGGTGGGCAAACTTGGGCCGTGCGGAACGTATGCCTACACTTAAAATCCGGCGTGCTTGGACTGCTTGGGCCTAATGGCGCCGGCAAGTCCTCCTTGATGCGGATGCTGGCCACGATCACCAAGCCGTCGGAAGGCAAAGTGTTGTGGAATGGTGTGAACATTACCAAAAAACCGGACAGGTTAAGGAAGGTGCTTGGATATTTGCCTCAGGATTTTGGCGTCTATCCGAATTTGAATGCGGTGGAATTTCTGCAATATTGTGCGTCTGTAAAAGGCTTGACGGGAAGATCGGCGCGCATGCGGATCGACGAATTGATTCAGCTGGTAAACTTGACGGAGGTGTGCAAACGTCCGCTAGGAGGATACTCCGGCGGGATGAAGCAGCGTGTCGGCATCGCGCAGGCACTGCTCAATGACCCTGAGCTGCTGATCGTTGACGAACCTACCGTCGGACTGGATCCCGAGGAGCGAGTCCGTTTCCGCAACCTTCTTTCCGATTTGGCGGGGGAACGCATCGTCATATTCTCCACGCACATCGTATCGGATATTGAATCTACCGCTACCGAAATTGCCGTCATGCAAAAAGGAGCGCTGCTTTCCTATTCCGATCCGGAACATTTGCTCAAAAACATGCAAGGGAAGGTATGGGAGACGATGGTTCCAAGCAGCCAACTGCAAGCGGTGAAAAATCAATGGCTCATCAGCGGCTTGGTCCGCCGTTCCGAAGGGTTTCAGGTCAGGGTGATCGCCGATCAAACCCCATTCGTCGGAGCGCAGCCGGTCGCGCCCACGCTGGAGGATGCCTACCTTTCTTTAACTTCATTCGGGGGAGAAAGAGCATGATCTCAGGCATTTATCAGATTGCCAGAGCGGACTTTCTGGAACGGATCCGGCGCCGGGGGTTTCTTGTCGTCATTTTCCTTACCGTCTTGTTCAGCTATATCTTCTCGCCACCGCGCAACGGAAAATATGTAACACTCGTTTTCGATCAATATGTCGGCCTCTATAATTCTGCTTGGATGGGAACAAGCGTCGCCATTTCTTTTTCGGTGTTCTTTTCCTTGATCGGGTTTTATTTCATTTCCAAGGCGGTGGACGTAGACCGGACGGCAAGGACAGGGCCGATCATTGCCGCTTCACCGGTAGGCAAAAGCAAATATGTTCTCGGAAAATACTTCAGCAATGTAAGCATTTTATGCATCATCGCCGCCATAACGATGTTATCGGCTTTGATCATGCAGTTGGTAAGGGGAGAAGACCGAACCATCGATCTGTGGGCACTGGCTTCGCCATTTTTGTTCATGTCCTTGCCCCTGATTGCATTAATTTCGGCCATCGCCATATGGTTTGAAATCATTCCGAAGCTGCAAGGAACGATAGGAAATACGATTTATTTCGTCATCTGGATCGTGACCGTTTTTGTGGGTGCGAAGCCCATTCCCATGGGAAGCTATTTTACGTTTACCGACCCGTTCGGACGGGCCATTCCTATGATCAGTATTGCCGCATCATTAAAGGAACAATTTCCCGACTATAACGGCCAATTTTCGCTAGGTTTGACGTTCCTCGATGAAGAGGCCCAGAGCTTTGTATGGCACGGTGTCAACTGGTCATGGCCGGTGATCTTCGGACGTTTCGCATGGATAGCGGCTTCGATCATATTTGCCTGGATCGCTTCGTTATTCTTCAATCGGTTTCGCGTGAAGGAATCCCGGCCCTCTGCTGGAGAACAAAATCAGGCAACGGTCGTGATGCCGGTTGAACCCATCGCCTTTGACGAAGATTTGACGTTTTCTTCATCCGCATTAACACCGGCAACAATCAAAGCGGGAAGACAGCCTTTTTTACCTCTTCTCCGGGGTGAATTTAAACTGATGATGTCAGGCTACCGCATATGGTTCCTGGCTGCGACTATGCTTACGGTTTTGGGCTTTATTTTGCCGCTCGGAGCGGTTGAACGGTTCATTTGGCCGCTATCATGGGTTTGGCCGCTGGCCATCTGGTCGGCGATGGGCACCAGGGAACGGCGTTTCAGGACGGAGGAACTACATTTCTCCTCGCCGGGCCCAATAAGCATGCAGCTTCATGCAACATGGGCCGCGGGTATCATCCTCGCCGTATTGATGAGTTCGGGACTTGCCGTACGACTGATTGCCGAGCAGGAGCTGACGATGCTGGCAGTGTGGATAAGCGGGGCGGTATTTGTGCCGACGCTGGCATTGGCTTGCGGGGTGTGGAGCCGTAGCGGAAAGGCGTTCGAAATCATCTATTTGTCCATCTGGTACATGGGGCCCTTGAACGGGCTTCCCGTTCTTAACTTCATGGATTTGTCGGAAGGAAGGAATGTCTATATTTATTCTGTGCTTTCCCTGATCTTCTACGTAGCCGCAATCCTCGGGAGAAGGCAAAGGTTGAACCAATAGAAACAAAGTGGATGAGACAGAATGGAGCGATATGCAATGAGAAAACAATTTGCCATAGGATTTGCGATCATTTTGGCTGCAGCGGGAGCTTTCATCTGGTATCAGTTTTTAAGCTATGAAAATGTAGATGTCAGAAAGGAGGTTTCCGGCGATAAAATTACGAACATCACGCTGGATCTTAGAGACGTGGATTTGATTCTGCAAAAAAGTTCCAACCAACAAATTACCGCCCGTCTTTCGGGAAAAAAGGCCAAAGCCGATCACTGGACTCTCGAAACCGATATGCAAGGTTCAACTTTGCGGATCGCATCGGGATTTGCGCAGCGGGCCTATCTTAATTATATAGATAAACCAAAAAGGGAACTCATTGTAAGTCTGCCGGAAAAAGTTTATAAGGATATTCTATTGAACCTGTCTTCCGATTGGAGAAATGTTTCCCTGACGGTCCAAGCGGCTGACGGGGCGCTTCAGGAAGTAAATGTAAAGAAACTGAAGGACCCCGGTCATGTGGAAACTCTGTTTGGGAATCTACGTATCCAGACACATCGCTAACAAAAATGGCCTCTCCAACTAACGGTATTCGCACTCTTCCCGGTCAAGCTGCAACATGATATCCACCACCCTAGCCACCACCAATCGAAATAAAAAAAACAACAAACCGTAGGTCCTTGGGGAACTTGGTTTACCAGTTACTAGCTTGGGCTTTTCTTGGCTCATTGGGGATTAGCGCTTGGCTCAGCTACGCTGTCCATTATTTGCGGAGGAGAGAGTGGTGAACATTTCAAGATCAATCGTTTCGAAGGATTGGACGTATTCCGAATATGCTCAAATACAGGATTCCGGCAACTAGTGATAAAACAAAAAGGAGGAGAAACAGGTTGCTGTAAATATGAGCGTTGGCTTGTTCAATAAAAGGAAGAATGGGTATCTCGAGCGCCCTTACGTTTAACAAGGAAGATACGGCGGCCGTTCCAACAGCGCCTGAAACACCAACGGCCAGCCCATAAAATCCCATTCCGGCTCCTATTTGTGAAGCGGGCAGCGTTCGGGTGACGGTCTCCGTAAGCGCAGTTTGCACAAACGACATCCCGATATAGATAAAAACCAACGAACCACTGATATACCAGAGCGATCTACCCGTCATACCGGCAAACAGCAGCAACGCCGCACCTATTAGTAGATATCCAATGTAAAAGACGAAACGATGACCTTTCTTTGCGGTCATTTGACCGGCGATAACGCCAAAGATTACCGAGAAAACGGCGCCTGGAAACACCACGATGCCGATTCGATCCGTCGGCAGTTGATGCAAACCGGCCAGCATAACCGGTACGATAAAAACGATGCCCATCATGATGCCGAACACAATAAAGCTAATACTGATACCGATCAGATAAGGAAGATTGCGGAATAATATCGGCTCCACAAATGGGTTCCGGGCGCGGATCACATGGATAATAAGTATGCCCAGGGTAAGCAAACAGGGCAGTAAGTAATACCACTGCGCTTCCGTGCAAGCAAGCATCAAACATGCAATGAAAATCGAAAGCAAGCTTGCCCCGAACAGGTCAACTTTAGCTTTATTCTTGATCTGACTCGTCCTGGGAAGTTTAAGAAACAAGGTGAGCGCAGGAAGCAGAAACAGCGGGATCAGAAACAAGAGAGACCAATGCAGAGTCGAGGTGATATATCCGCCAACGATCGGGCCCGCGGCTAAGGCCATGGCTTCGACCGAAATAAACAGACCGAAAAGCTTCGCCCTGCGTTCTGGACTGAAATACCGGGCCACAGCCACTAGAGTGAGTGCTTTCAGAGAGGAAGCTCCGAATCCTTGAATGGCTCGGACTATGAGAACCCAGGAATACCACTTCTGCAGGATAACTCCACATATACCGGAGATTACGTAAATAAGAATGCCAATGACCAATAAGGGACCGATTTCGAAGCGGTCGGACAATTTGGCAAAAACCGTTTGCCCGATACCAAAAGTAATGATAAATGTCGTGACAATCCAGCTCCCTTGAGAAGGGAGCATTTGAAATTGTTCCGCCAACCGAGGGATGGATACATTAAACACGGATTCGTTCAAAACGGCAAAGAAGAGCACATAGACGATACATGCGGAGAAAATACCCGATCGGGACAGCATTTGCTCAGCGGGGGACCCGACAGAAGGTGACTTCATGGTTTTCCTTGCACCTCCTGAACCTGTGTAAATCCTTTGGCAATCCATTCGGACAGCAGTGCCATGGCTTGGTCGAATATTTGCGGTTTAAATTTGGACCGATGCTCGTTCATGGTAAAGTACAATTGAACAATGGCTGTTAAGACTTCAGGATCTTCCGGAATCACTTTGCCGTTTGCTTGCAGTTGTTCAAACACCGGGCTGAACTGCATATAGTCTCGGAAGACATGTGCCGCAATCTCATCCTTGGAAACCGATCGCATGACGAAATTGAGATCATCTTCGGAGTGCTCCAGAAATGGATCTTCCTGGATCTGCTCCATCCCTTTCGTTAACATTTGACGGATAGCGGTGCTGGGAGAGCCTTCATTCTGTTTCGTGACTTCCTCGATAAGCAAGGCCTGATTGTGATAGGCTTTATCTTCGAATATTTTGAAATAAAGCTCTTCCTTGGAAGCATAAAACTTGTAAAATGCCGCAGGTGAGATGCCAGCAGCTTTTGTCAGTTGCTCGATGCTTGTTTTCTTAAGACCAAATCTGCCGAACAATCGGCTTCCTTCCTGAAGAAGCTTCCCCCGAATCATTTCCAGTTCTTGTTCAGTAAATTTACGCGCCAATTCAATCACCTCTCTTGTTCATTATATAAACCCTACGGTAAATGTAAATATATAAATGAAATATTTATTTATTTTTACAAAGAACGTATAATACCTCATGTGAGGTGAATTGGTTATGGAATCGTTGACATTGATGTATAAACGGTATTTCAATGAATCCTTATTTTCCCCAAAAAATGAGGTGTCATTAATGCCTCGGCCTGAAGTGGGTACCGGGAGCATTGATAGAATCACGACTTACAGTGGAATCGAAATTGTATACTATGATATTTGCTATCATGCATCCTGTCCTTTTGTTTTCGCTTCAAAAGGGCGAATGGTGGAACTCCAGTTTGCTCTCTCTGGTCAACGTCAAGTCATGGTATCCGATCAGATTCACGAGCTTCCGGCCGGAAAGGGAGCTCTTGCTTTTATGCAAAACTTTAAAGCTCGGTTTTATCCCCCTGCAACGGAACGGTACGTTTCGCTCGCGTTGGGCATACCGGTGACTTTATTTGACTATGCGGCCAATCAATTGGCGACATCGCTAAATCGTAAAATTGAGTTTAACAGGATCTTAGATGGTCAGGCCTCTCGAGCTTATTATTTTGATATCGATACCAGAAGCATGGCACTAGTCAAGCAATTGATCTCGGTTTTTACAAATGCCAACCGATCCCCACTCATGATGGAAGCTTTCGCATTGGAGCTTTTAAATAGGCATATGATTCAATTATTTGACCTGATACCAAGACCAAGAGGCTTGTCTACAGGCGATCTTCAAAAATTGCATCGAGTTAAACAAGTACTTGAATCTTGCATGGCTGATCCCCCCTCGCTGCAGGCCCTTGCCAAAATGGCGGGGGTAAACGATTTTAAACTGAAGTCGGGGTTTAAAGCATGCTTCGGACTGACCGTATTCGAATATTTGAGACACATTCGTCTCGACTATGCGATGAAGCTTCTGCAAGACGGTGAGGCTAATGTAACCGAAGCGGCAATGAGGGTAGGGTACAGCAACGTGAGTGCGTTTTCCGAGCAGTTTTTTCGAAGATATGGCGTGAAGCCATCAGCGATCAAAAATCAATAATAATCCGTTTGACCGTAATATTTCCTTTTCAAGGGAGCGGAGGCAGTCAAAGTTCACTTATAATCCTCATCAAACGATACGTTATGAAGAGGAGTGTAGGGAAATGAAGAGAGTGAAGTACAGCGTTTTCTTAAGCGTTTTTATAGCTATGTTGGGGCTTATGCTGATTGCCCCCATTATGCCTCCGCTAATTCGGGAATTAGGGCTGAAGGAAACTCATTCCGGTCTTATTATTTCACTTGGCTCTGTCATGATGGCGGTTATGGCGCCGGTATGGGGGAATGTAAGTGATACGAAGGGGCGGAAACCCGTTATTCTGATTGGGTTTATTGGGATGTGCATCAGCAGTTTATTGCTGACCCTTACTTTTTATTGCGGACTTAAACATTGGATTAGCGGTGGACTGTTACTGCTTCTGTTAATCGTAACGCGTAGTTTAATCGGGATGTTCATCCCCGCAGTCTTATCCTCTTCACAGGCTTATATGGGGGATGTGACGGAGGGAAAGGAAAGAGCGAGCGGCATGGCGATCATTAGTTCCGCAAACGGACTGGGGCTTATTATCGGACCGGCCATTGCCGGCGTGTTTACGTTAATTGGTTTGCTATGGCCATTATATTTTGGAATCGTGATTGCAGCTGCTGCATTTTTAGTCACACTACTGCTAATGCCTAAAACGAAACCGGTAGTAAAGGAAAGACCTGTTAAAATCAGTCCATTTCAACCCGGATTGCGGATGTATTTATTAGCCGCTTTAATCACGATGCTGGGGATTGTAACGGTTCAGGTCATCGGCGGGTTTTATTTGCAGGATCAGCTAAATCTCGCATCTGAAAGTGTAGCGAGAGTGGTTTCCTTAGGACTGATGCTTACAGGTCTGGCTATGCTCCTTGTACAACTGATTCAGACGAAATGGCTTAAATGGGAGCCGCGGCCGATGATCCTGCTCGGTTCTATGATTCTCGTCCTCAGTATGATCGTATTCCTGTTTACAGCTAGCCTTCCATTCTATTTCTTAGCGTTTTTTATGTTCGGTCTAGGTGCGGGATGGATGATGCCCGGATTTATGGCAGGCGCGTCTCTCTCCGTCAGTAATGAACAACAAGGCGGGGTTGCCGGCCTGGTTGCCGCGATGCAGGGAATTGCAGCAATCATCGCTCCTATTGTAAGCACCACTCTCTACCAAGTCGATAAACAAATCCCTATGGCAGCTGTGGCGATTCTAGCCGTATTTCTGGGTGTAATTATGATGAGAAGCTCCAAAAATGGCCTACCCGCGAAAAACCTTTAAGAATCAATTAGGAACAGGGGCCATGACCGCAATTGTCTTACTCAGACACAAGCAACGATCTAAAGTCATTCCAACAAGAAAAGAGAAATATTTTTATGACAACAGCTTCTTTTTCTTTTTTCGCTTCAACCTAGTCCGGTCTTTGTATCTTTACTTCGAATTATTTCTGCACGTTCGGGTCGTTAGATCGTTACGGACTACTATTTGGGTTGTTTTTATCGGGTTTGGCTTTAGTGCTCATTTTATAGTTCACCTCCTGTGTCATCCCGTAAAAGTATTTCTCAAAACCGTTCTCCTTATTAGAACAATGTCCCGGAATTCTGGTGAAGTGTGAGTCCCAAGTATAATTTCATCAAGAGACGATGATTCAAATTAATTAGGTGCACCATTAAAGAACGGATTAACTTTCATTCTCTATGGTGCCGCGCTTGGTGCGGCATGAATGTCTAACGGGAGACGACAATAAGCGGTAGTCTAGGATATTCTTGTCCATGGTTGCCGCTGTTTCTTTAATTGCTGCCCCCGATCGGCGCTTCCGGATCCGCTCGTTCTGCCGTCGCTCAGCGTGGACCTGACTTGCGGCCACCACCTCAACTAGGTGATTCGATCGCTCTCTAGATCCGGCCAGGATCCGGACGTTTCGTTCGCTGCACTGGCCGGCGTGAGACGGCCATAGTCGCCGTTCTCTCCATGACAGATTGTCGGATCATATCGTGGAATAGTCTTTGGCTCATAACGGTCCGGCTAAACGTGAAAAGGATCAATAACAATTTAGATAGGACGAGAATTGCAATGAATTGTTAAGCTCTAACGGGAAACAGTAGATTTAAGTAATCAATGAGACGAAGAGGGGGGAAACCGAAATGAAGACGATCAAGTGCATGATGGACCACCTGTACTGGGCGGACGGATGCATCTTGGACGCGTTTTAAGGAGAGTGAGACGAAGAACAAGGACCTTCTGAAGCTGGTTTGGCACCTAGCAGTCGCGGAACGAGTCTGGCTGTCCCGATTGCAGAGCAAAAGCAGCGCGCAATATTCGTTGTGGGAGGAAGCGGAAGACCTGACGGCGATCCGGACGATGTTCGAAGAAAACGTCGAGCAATATCGCGTCTATAGTTGGACGAGATGATCGACTATGCGAACCAGAGCGGGGTTCCGTTCCGAACGTCCGTCCGGGACATCCTGTTGCAGGTCCTCTTACATGGGCAATATCATCGGGGACGATCAACCGGGCACTTCGGATCGAATCGGCAGAGCCTGTCCAAGTCGATTACATCACGTTCGCGAGGCTTTAATGGGGCCTAATAATCACCATTACTCGGAATGGGATTGGCATTGAACTAACGGGAAACGATAGTTCAATGAAAAAAAGGGCTGCCGAGTGGCAGCTCTATTTCCCGCTAACGGTTAATATAGTCGATAAGTAGGGATATCAACGGGAGGAATCTCCTCGTTGCGCTAACAGGCAGGGTAGTTGAACATAACTGTGAATGATGTTCATTGTCTAAAAACGCATCCTTAATATCACAATTATGAGACTCTATACTTTTGAGTTATAATCCAATTGTATTTCGGTATAATATGATTGGTTTAAAATACTGTTTGACTGGTGATTGAACATTTGATAAGATGGCGTAATACCCTTTTTCAGGGTCATAATTTAGGGGTGATATCCATGCCTTTACAAATGCATGAAGATTTTATTAACCTAGCCAAAGAAAAACTCCGTGAGGACTATCGTTTACTTGGACTTCTTGCAGGGGGTTCCATGATTACAGGTTTTATGGATGAGTACAGCGACTTGGATTTAATTGTTGTATACGATGCCAGATACCGAGAAGAGATAATGGATTACCGCATTCAAATTGCAGAGAAACTAGGAAGTTTATTGTCTGCCTTTACAGGTGAACATGTGGGAGAGCCACGATTAATTATTTGCTTGTATGGAGCGCCGCCATTACACGTTGACTTAAAGTTTGTTACTGTTCAAGAACTTGAACAAAGGGTTGAGAATCCAATTATCCTTTGGGAGAGAGGCGCAGAAATAAGTGAATTAATTCAAAGAACATCACCGAGCTATCTATACTCTAGTCCCCAATGGATCGAGGATCGATTTTGGGTATGGGTGCATTATGGTGCGACAAAACTGGGAAGAGGAGAATTATTCGAGTTAATCGATCACCTTACCTATATGCGAAGCTCAGCACTTGGACCACTGTTTCTTATCAAAAACGGTGAACTTCCAACAGGAGTAAGAAGACTCGAAAAATATGTGAGCGAAGAACTTGAAGAACTAAAGGAAACTGTTCCAAACCATAGTACAGAGAGTTGTTACCACGCTTTACAAATGACCATTCGGCTATATCAACAACTTCGTCAACATGTAGGGAATATCGAATATAAAAAAGAGGCGGAACAAGTTTCAGTTGCTTACCTTGAAGCTGTTTACTCCTCTTTAGATAAATAGACAAATCATTTTTGTTAAAAAGCGACGGTAATCGCATTAAAAATATGAAATATAAGTAATTCAAGTAACGGGACACGATAGCTTAAAACGCGGCTGCCGGCATATATCGGCAGCCGCGTTTTACCCAAAGTTGAGGGTACGATTATATGAATCAACAGCCGATTAAGTTCAAGATTGACAATGTATCTTTTGAACTTCAGGATCAGCACGATTTCACATGGCTTCAATCTATTGGTAATGTTTTTTGTGTGTTTGATCAGCAAGATTCTGGTAACATTAGTTTCGGAATCGAAAAGAACGGTAAAAAGCTATTTGTTAAATACGCGGGTTGTAGACCATTGGAGTTTTCCGGAAACCCTAGAGAAGCAATTTCTAGGTTAAAGGTTGCCGTGCCGTTGTATAAGACATTAGAACGTCCAAATCTCATTAGACTTATTGATCATTTTGAAACGAAAGATGGGTATGCTGCTATATTTGAATGGTTTAATGGCGAATGCCTGCATTCACATTGGTTGTTTGTCGATCAACCAAAACATACTCATCCTGAATCGTCTTTCTACAGATTCAAACAGTTATCCATAGAGAAAAGGTTGCAGTCAAATCAGTATGCAGAAGAGTTTTATCGGCACAAGTTCTTGTCCCGAGTCGAGGACAAGAACTTGTACCGACTGCCGTAATGGACAAGAACATGAGCCGATTACCGATTAGATAAGTATCTAACTATGTTTCCATGCAATCTCATTAAGCTAACGGGCAGGATAGTTTAATAAATTCACGAATACTCTACATATGGAATTATTTACGAAGTTCGTAGATAAGACGTTATACGACAGAACGGAGAGATGAATCTTTAAAGTGGGTGCCAATGGAGTAAAGGAAGGAGATTAAGTTGCTGAAGGAATATAATAAGGGTATTCGGATTTCATGGTGTAGCTATCAGCCATTCGTTTTTTATTGATTGTAATAAATCTTATAATAGTTAGATTAATGGTAAAAATGCATTAACCCAAACAACAGAGCGAAAGGATATTATCCCTTATGAAATTATCAACGAACGAACAATCGACTCACGACATTCGACTTGCCCGCTATGCCGCCGTGTCCACTGCCTTAAGTTTGTTAAGTGATGAACAACTTAACAAGCGAGTGGAAAAAGCTACGGTTCTAAATACTGGTATTGGCGGTACAACGGCTTTCTTACAAATTGATGATACACCCGTGTTCGTGAAAATGGTGCCGCTTACGGAACTAGAAAGCCACTCCGAAAATTATATGTCTACTAGAAACACGTTCAATCTTCCTCCGTATTGCCACTATGGGATAGGTTCACCAGGTGGTGGAGTGTGGCGTGAGGTCGCTGCCCATACAATGACCACCAACTGGGTTCTGGCGAGACAGTGTGAGAACTTTCCCCTAATGTATCACTGGCGGGTGTTAAAAAGCCCAGAACGGCGTAATCCAATCTCTGAGGAACTGAGCGATGTTTCCAAAATGGTTGAGTTTTGGGGTACTTCAAAAATACGGGGTCGTATTGAGGCCCTTGAGCAATCCAACTACAATGTTGTACTGTTCTGTGAGTACGTACCTTATAATCTGAATAACTGGCTTACCGAACAGGTCGCTATTGGTGAGAATGCAGCCAATTCAGCGTTTGCCTTGTTGGACTCAAACTTGCTCTCAACGGTCTCCTTTATGAGTGCGAACGGATTACTACATTTCGACGTTCACTTTAACAATGTTTTAACCGACGGACACCATGTGTATATTTCGGACTTCGGACTTGCAACGTCTTCTCGATTTGAACTGTCAGATTCCGAATTGGAGTTCTTTGAATTGAACAAGACTCATGATGGATGTTATGTGGCAACACAAATAGTGAACTGGCTAGTTGCAGCATTGACTGGTAGGATGAACCGTTCTGAACGAATCGAATTCATACGTCGTTGTGCTGAGGGTAAGGAACTCCTAGAAGTGATGGATTCGGCAGCGGAGATTATAATGCGGTACGCTCCAATAGCTGTAGTGATCAATGATTTCTACACAAATCTCGTTTCGAAGAACAGAAATACATCGTTTCCAGTTGAGGAGATTGAACGGGTCTGTATGAAAACTGGGTTCCAGCTGCCCTTCTCGAATCCCAGGCTTGTCTAGTCTACTTTAGATTTCCAATTGTTATATCATTATTGGAGCTGAATTTTTGATGTTGCCCAAGAATTTTTAAATCAGTCAGTGTTTGCTGTTGTCATTCAATACAAAGTTGAAAGTGCTTAAAGGAAAATTTACCAGAAAAATCATTTATAGATAAAAAGTTCGGATTTAATAAACATGAAGGAATGACAGGGATGTTAAGAGTCCATTCATGAGAGTGAAATAAAGTGAATGTGAAAGTAACTCAAGGTTCCGTCGTATAACATAATAATTCACGCTAAGGGTTGGCTGTTGCCGACCCTTGATCCACCGGGAGAGATAAGCAAGGGAGCGGAGTCAGGCGGACACATCCATCTCCCTTCGATAAGAGCTATCTAAGGGAGATGGACGTCGTGAATACATGAACGTTATGTGAATTTCCTGTAGAGCAATAAAACCCATTAACCCTTTAATCCATCTTTTGTATAGGGGGTCAATATGATCAATTTGAAGGAATATCATGAAGTAACTTTAGTAAGCAATTTATTAGCCGAGTGTATGTGGCCTGATAATGAAAGAATACTTCAAGAGCTCAATATGTACAAAGTAGACGACGCTAGGAAACTTTTTGGGAGACTTAAGAATAATGAACTTATAGGGTTAATCGGACTAATCCATCTTTCAACAAAGGAAGTTGAGCTGAAACATATTGCGATTCGATCTGATTATAGAAGGCAAGGAATAGGAAGAGAAATGATTAATGAATATATAAAGAAAAATGAAATAAACAAGATGATAGCAGAAACACATAAAGATGCAGTCAATTTTTATAAAAATATTGGATTTGAAATCATGAGTTTAGGGGAGAAATACCCTGGTGTTGAAAGATTTCAATGCACTTTACCAATGAATAAGATCATGTAAGAGATGATTCAGGAAGCCAGGGACTTCACATAACACAATAATCACGCTTCGGGCAAAAAGGAAAATAGATATTGATGACCGTAATAACACAACTACAAGGACAATTGTCGAAGAAGATTTCAAATTTAATACAAGTGGTGAAATTATTAAAATTAGCGGAATGACACAATCCATAAATGTAAGTGTCGGTAGACAAGAACATAGACCCATTGAAAGTCGCTATTTTAGCGACATTTTTATTTTATCGGTACAAGTTCTTGTCCTGAGCCATGGACAAGAACTTGTACCGATTGCCGTAAAGGACAAGAACATAGTCCGATTACCGATTAGATAAGGATCTAACTATGTTACTATGCAATTTCATTAAGCTTACGGGCAGATTAGTTCAATCAAGCCACTGTAATTTTGGAACACTTAACCTTAAGTTTCGTATAAAGGAAAAGAAGTCCGAGGGGAGTGGTAAATGATGAAAGTGGTCATTATCGTTATTGTATTTGGACTGATATTTGCAGCATGTAGTAGTTCAGATCGAACAAGTAAAATCATAACTGATTCCATAACCAAACCAACGATTAATACAGTAACCAAAAATGAGTTAGATTCCGGGCAGGTCATCTACAATCATAACTATGACAACATGGATCGTGGGAATCATGATTTAGAAGGTCAGGTTGTGGTTGATTTGAAGTATTACAATGATCATGCGATTAGTCGCGGTGATATCGTATACTTTACAAATCCTGAAACTAAAAAGAATCTTGGTGAGTACAGTATTTCTAGAGTAATCGGGTTACCTGGCGAAAAAGTAAAGATTGAAAAAGGACAGATCTATATTAACGGGAAATTGCTTGATGCCTTTTACGGAAGAGCACATCGACTGGGTGCTGATCTCGATAGTTTGAAAAAAGCTTTAGAGCGTGTTGACTTAGAAGATTACATACGAAAAAACATTAAAAACAATGTGGATTATTTTCAACAACTGAGCATGGAGGAAATCGAGATCCCCGAAGACAGCGCTTATCTTGTAGGTGATGATTGGTTACGCAGTAATGATAGCAAATTGTTCGGCTCATTACCCACAGATAAAATTGAGGGGAAAGTGGTTGGGGTGATCGGTAGCCCGTAAAGCTAACGGGAAACGTTAGTTCAATACAAACACAGCGATTAAAATTTGCTATTAAATGAGCTGAAAGTGAAATTTTGAAAAGCAAACCTGCGGAAGATCGCTCTATATAAAGATAAAGATTATTTTATTAAAATATTTTCTAGGGTATGTCGATTTTTTTATATACCGTTCGTCAATTAAATAGAGGCAAGAAAGAATGCTTCAAACTCACACGTTAAAGGAGAAATGAAATAAAATTTCTGTGCTTGGGTTACTTGGAGTCAGATAAAATGGATGCCCGCCCAAAGGATGAGATTGATGCTATAATGAACGAATGTCCGCCCCACCTAGAAAATTTCTACAAGAGCGGCCAAGTGATTATCGATGCTGGTCTCGCATCCGAAACGAAATGCTTGCGGCGGGCGAATGGGAAAGTGAAGGTTATGGACGGTCCTTTTATCGAAACGAAGGAGATGATCGGTAGTGCTTTTCTCATAGAAGCACGGGACATGGAGGAAGCTATCCGGATTGCTTCCTTACATCCAACTGTACAAGTGGCATCAGGCGAGCAGTTTGGATGGGGGATTGAGATCCGGCCTATCAATTACTTTGAATCGAGAGACTAGAATCAACTGTTTTACGGAAATCGTTCAATATATGAAAGTAAGGGCCATTCCGCAAGGAGTGGCCTGAAAAAGTTGCCGCTACAGAGATCCCTTCCATAAATGACAGGTGAGGTCATCACGCTAACGGGGAACGATAGTTAAATAAAGAAAAGTAGGTAGCTGATCAGAGTGATCCGTTGCCTTTTTAAGCTAATCGGTAGGATAGATTAACTCAATTACTCAGGCTTTCATTAGACAATTGTCGTGAGTCGAGGGCAAGACGTGTTTAATTGTCGGGGGACAAGAACATGGTCCCATTGAAAGTCGCTATTGTAGCGGCTCTTTTGTTTTATCGGTACAAGTTCTTGTCCCGAGTCGAGGACAAGAACATGTTCTTATTACCGGTTAGGCATGTATCTAATCGGTATTCTCCCCTTTAGATGCACACAATAAAAACCATACAGGTACTTGCAAAAAGGGGAACCCATGCAATTCGTGGTGATTCCTATTCACGAACCACAGGAAGGATACGTCCTTTTGCGGGTTGAAGCATGCGGGATATACCACGGAGATGCAAAGGTTACCGAAAGGGCAACGACTTCCTATCCAAAAATCCTAGTTGCATACTTGCAACAAAACCTTGGGAACACGATAATCCGATGAAAATAATTTCTGAAGAGGGGAAGGAGAAACTAGCTAACTGGGCATAAGCAGAAAAAACATCTTTTGCCTGATTCCAACTAAAGAGACTAATGTAAATATATAATTATCTACATATGTTAACGGAACTTTGCAGCAATATACAGGTGCTGCGGGTTCACTATAGGCATAGAATTCTCCTCATTTGACTAGGAATTTATGTATACGTTAGAATAGCCATAACCAGTAGGTGAAATCCGAGGTGATAAGCGTGAGTATATTAAGATACAGTTACCCCACGATGTTAAAAAGAAGCAAAAGCTTGTCTTATCGACAGCAAGTTACTTCAATGAAAACGGTACTAATAAATTTTTTAGTAGAGCACAAGTTAATTGCTATAGAACCTTTCCATGCGGATGGTTCGCTCAAGGACGATTTGGTACTGCGAAGCGAGGTTTTCCCCAAATGGTCTGCGTATATTGATCGTGGCGGAGATATTCAAAAAACAACCATTCTTTTACAGGGATTGAACAAGCTGCAAATATAGCTAGTTGGGCATCAAGAGCGAAAGCCAAATCATAACATGGGTACGTAAGCATCAAAACGGGGAAAGTTTCGAGGATTACCGAGGACGCTGGACCAAGAAACATTTTAGTAGTGCAGAAGAAGAGAATGCCTATTTGAAAGCGCAGGTGGAGTACCTAAAAAAGCTCAATCCGAATTTGCACGGGGAGGGAAGCTGGATTTCGAAGCCCGGTGTGAAACAATTAACACATAAATGATACGACAGAAGTGTAGTTAAATAACTTTATCTACATATGTACAAAATACGAGTTTTGTGTAAAAGTGTTAAATAAACGACCGTGCAACGGCCATTTTTGCATCAATCGTATAATTTCATCTTATCCATATTATTGACGGCTTTTCTCATCTCTTCATCTGTTAAATGCGTGTAAATCATCGTTGTCTGAATCGACGAATGTCCCAGCTGATTCTTCAGCTTCGGCACGTCGTTGTTCTCACGATGATAACGTGTTGCAAATGAGTGTCTCAAGGAATGCACCGTCAATGCCGGCTTACCAAACGCTGCAGCGTATTTTTCAATCAGCTTTTCGATCGACCTTGGCGTCAACCGCCGGCTTTGGCCTTTGCGTCCGATCGGCGCTGCTATAAACAGGTAATTTTCCGATTTTTCCGGTTTATACCTAGCTTCACGGATCTTCAAATAGCTCTCCAGGTCCAACAATGCTTGCTGGCTAAAGTATACATATTGCTCTTTATTGCCTTTACGCAGCACACGCACTTGGCCTTTGTTCATATCCAAATCCTCGATGTTAATTCCCGCTACTTCGGATAAACGCAGTCCGGAGCCGAGAATTAGCGAAACGATCGCCGTATCCCGTTCCCGGTTAAATTCATGAAAGCGCTGTAAACGTTTATTGGTTTTATGGAGTTCCCCAAAATCATGAGCCACAAACTGACGGAACTTCTCGAGATCGTCTTCCCGCAAAATTTTGCCTTCAATTCGGTAAGCGATCGTTTCCTGGCTTTCCTTAATTGGATTAAAGTCGATTTTGGCCATGACATTACGCTGAATATATGGCTTAAGCTCCGGAGTTTCGGCCTTGTTTTGAAGATAATCAAACAGCGATTTTAATGCGGACAACTTCCGGTTGATCGTATATTTGTTGTTATCCAATTGATATTCCAAATAATACAGAAAATTTTCGACTTCACGGACGGTCAGCGATTCGAGTACGGACATTTCAATGTTTTTGCGATCATGGATGTTCGATTTAACTGATACAAGCCAATCAAAAAAGATGAGGTAATCGTGACAGTAGTTCAGCAGCGTCGTATGCGACAGTTTGCGTTTTCGGCCATCGATGTATTCGGTCACGTACCACGGGAGCTCAGCACTCTTGGCTTCCACGCGTTTCATATAATGCAGCTTCGCAATTTTATCCACTTATTGCCAACCTCCCTTGTTTCCAGAGTAACTTATTTATAATTATTCGTCAAATTATTATTTTACGTAATTATTGCGTGTGGTATTCAGGATCCTAACTAGAATCTTTGGCCTCAACCATCATTGCTGCTTTTCATCAATCTGTTCCTTGGCTCGGGACAAGAACTTGTGCCGATAAAACAAAAAAGTCGCTAAAATAGCGACTTTCAATAGGGACTAAGTTCTTGTCCCTCGACATCGGGGACAAGAACTTGATAACAACGGTGACATTATCTCCTCCTGCGCCAATGCCTCCTCGTTCATTCTTCCCATTCGAATGGATAGTGATAGCTACTGCGAGGATGGATGGATCAGCATGGATTTGAGAGGCACCATCGAATCCTCCGGAACGTAATAATTGAATTTGTTGTCGCTGATCTGCCCAAGCAGCTGGCGGCGTATCGGATCGGCGTCCTTCAGCAGGCTCACAGACGCCGAATGATAGTCGATAGGACGCATCCAGATCGGGCTGTAGCCGAGGAACAGCTGCCTTCTTGTGAATGCGGAGCGATTCGGCGAGCCAGCATGCCACAAGTTTTGGGCGAACACGAAGACGTCACCTGGTTTTCCGCACACTTGTACCTCTCCGTCAAGCTGCTGGCGCACATCCTTGTGATTCGGATTGTACGGCTGCTTGTGACTGCCCGGAATCACTTTCGTATTGCCGCGATCCGGCTCCGACATATCGCTCAAAATATAGCAAACTTTAATATAATAGGTTGCCGTCAAGCCGTTAATGACAGGAAACTGCGGATGCGGACCGTCTTGATGCCAATCGATAAAGCTGTGCGTGGCCGTTTGGGCTTCGCTTGGATTCGGTTGTCTGATCGTGAGGTGGGAGATGTGAAGCTGAATGTTGTGGCCAAGCAAATTAACGATTAACGGAAGAATGGCAGGCTGATCGATTAATGCAGCGATCTCGGCATGGCGTTCTACGCTGTTATAAATATTATGCGAAAGCGCTTCTGGTTCCGTCAAAACAATTTCGTCGATCGCGGCATTCAGCCGGCTCACTTGTTTCTGCGACAAAATATCTGGTATAACCAAATACCCCTGTTCATGAAATTGCTCCATTAATTTCGGTATTTCCAAATTGGCTGTCTTCATCCTTTATACCTCCTACTTGTATTTAATTTAATTATATTTGGCGAACCATCATGTTATAATGTAAGAAAAATCGATTTCCCTTGTAAATAATTTCATTCTATGAAAAGGTGTTGTCATGCAATGGAGTTCAGCCGATTTCTGGATCCCGATCTGCAATACCATGTCTACGTGAAGGATACCCCTCAATTTCAGAAAACGCATGATACGTATGATCATTGGGCGTTGTTCATCGTCGAAGAAGGCGCTTTTAATTACAGAATGGGCAGCCAAAGCGGAAGAGCGGTCAAGGATGACATCGTATTATGCCCGCCCGATCTAACCTTCTACCGGCAAACGGACGGTTTATCGTTCCATCTCATGGGGTTTCAATGGATCAATTCCCTAGAGGAGCCGCCGCGTGCGGCGAATTTCCCGACTTTCGGCAAGCTTCGGCTATTGAACAACAAACGCTTCCAATCCACCCTCTCTCAATTTCGCGACGCCCAATACTTGCATGCAGGGATTGGTCATATGTACAAGAAACATCTTCTCAGGGATCTGCTCTATTTGCTTCAGATCGAGCAATCCGAGCAGCATACGATGACCTTGTTCAGTGAGGATCCGACCCTTGGGCGAGCCCTGCATCTGCTTCAGCAGCAAGCAGAATTCGGCCTATCGTTGAAGTCGATCGCCGTGGAGCTTGGTCTAACCCAGGTGCAACTGACAAGACTGTTTACACGCGAGCTCCGCATAACGCCAAGCGCCTACGCGACTAATCTTAGAATGGACAAGGTGAAGCAACTCCTTGTATATTCTTCGCTTACCCTTGCCCAAATCGCCGAGCATTGCGGATTTACCGACGAACATCATTTAAGCAAAAGCTTCAAAAAACTGTGCGGCGTCAATCCTTCGTCGTACCGAAAAACACATAGCGTATGATAGAACAAGCCGACCTGCATCGAATGAGGTCGGCCTTTCGTTCCCGTTATTTAGTTCCCGTAACCGAGCGTCTTAAGCTGTTCCATGGCGCTGTCCACTAACGCTTTGTAGTTCATAGACGTTTCCAGCGTCTTGATAAAGTCATCATATTCGGTCAATGGACGTTTATCGTAAATAAACTTCGCGATCTCCTCTTCCATGTACCGGTTCGCATCGGCTGGGTTATATCCCTCTGGATTATCGATAAATCCGTTCAATGCTTCAATACGGGGTTGATCGTTCGCGAATTCGATTGCAGCCGATTGTCCGGCGAACTTCGCTTGCAAATACTCCATTTCCGGTCTGCCGGTGAATTGGTACAGCCAAGAATGGCCGACCTCGCCCGCTTTGTCCGTCATCTTCGGCTTGCCGTCCTCAAGTGTGAAGTGCGTATCCTTCACCCCAAACTGCACGAGCAGCGAGCCTCCGTCCGGATTCGAAATATAGTTGAGCAGATCGAACACCCGCTGCAGTTTCTCCGGGTCTTTCTCAAGCGCTTTCGGAATGGCATATCTCCCAGGCGCCGCGCCGATATCCCATGAACCGTCGAATTGTCCTCCTGTACCCGAAGGAGCGGCGATTTGCAGCCATTCCGCATTCGGATTAACGGTTTTGATTTGTTCCACGAACTGCTCCTTCGTCATGTTCGGCCAATCAATATAGACGATGCCCGCCTGCCCTTTGATCGCCTTCTCTTGATGCTGCAATCCGCTATTGGCGAGCAGCTCCGGATCAACCGATCCTGATCCAATCATGTCCTTAATAAAGACCAAAGCATCCTTCATTGCCGGTTCATGCAGCGCATTGACGACTTTGCCGTCCTTCTCGTAGAAGTTGCCTGGCATTCCGACGCCGAAGGCTCCGAAAACGGTCGAGAATGCGCTCAGCTTGCCGCCCGTTAGACCAAAGGTGTCCGGCTTGCCATTTCCATCCGGATCGTTCTTAGTGAACGCTTCCGCTACGGAAGCCAACTGCTCCACGGTCGTCGGCACTTCCAGCTTCAGCTTGTCGAGCCAATCCTTGCGGATCCATAAGGTGTTGTAAGGGATTTGCGGAGATTTGGAGATGCCATATACTTTCCCGTCGACCATCCCCTTCTTGACGCTGTCCTCCCCGATGAACGCTACCGTTTGCTCCAGCTTATCCATATACGGCGTCAGATCAAGCAGCAGCCCTTGCTTGGAAAATTGAATTAGCTGCTGCCGGTCGACCATGAACAGGTCGGGAAAGTTCCCCGAGGACATCCGAACGTTTAGTTGATTGTTGTAATCGTCCGCTGCTGGATACACTGTCAAGTTCAGGTCGATATTCAGCGCCTTATCCAATTCCTGCTTAATCATGTCTTTATCGGGCGATGGAAGATTGTTCCCCGTCTCGATAATGTCGAGCTTAACCGGTTTGCCGCTAGGCTGCTCCGTCGTTTCCGCTCCGGGCTTGGCGGTAGCGCCCGAATTATTTTCCGGGTTATCATTGCCATCCCCCCCCGAACATGCCGTAAGCAAAGCCCCCGCTAATGAAACGGCTACTAGCAAAGTCCCTAATTTCTTCATGATCTTAACCCCTCTCTGAATGGTTTCATCAGTTAACCTTTAATCGAACCAAGCAGCATCCCTTTTGTAAAATGCTTTTGAAGAAACGGATAAATCACGATGACCGGCAAGCTCGCAATCATGACGGATGCCATCTGCATCGTCTGCGTCGGCATCATATTTTCCGCGTTCTCAAGCGGCTGCTGGCTTTGCATCAGAATTTCCCGGACGACGACCTGAAGCGGATAGAGTGTGCGATCGGTCACATAAAAAATCGCTTGAAAAAACTCGTTCCAATGGCCGACCAGGTAAAACAATCCAACCGTCAGCAATACAGGAAGGGAAAGCGGCGTAACGATTTGCAGCAGGATGCGGAACTCTTTGGCTCCATCCATTCGGGCCGACTCGAACAGCTCCTCCGGCAGTCCTTCAAAAAAGCTTTTCATAATAAGAACGTTAAAGCTCCAGACTGCATTTGGCAGAATCATCGCCCAGATAGAATCGAGCAGCCCCATCGACTTAACGACCAGATAGGTCGGAATAAGCCCTCCGCTGAACAATAAGGTGAACACGATCATGAGCAGAAAAAAGTTTCTTCCCGGCAAATTCCGACGGCTGAGCGGGTACGCCATCAGTCCCGTCAAGACGAGATTGACCGCTGTTCCGATCACCGTAATGAGAACGGTTATTTGGAACGCCTTCGGAATATTGGACTCCGTCAGCAGCGTGCGGTAAGCGGAAAACGTAATTTCCTTCGGAAACAATATGAATCCGCCGTTACGCAGCACTTCTCCGAACGGAGTGATGGATACGGATACAACATAAAGGATCGGCAGAATGGCGATAAGTCCGCATAGTCCGAGAATAACGTATATGATTGTGTTAAAAATTTTATCATCGAGGCCTCTTACCATATGCCCTCACCCCATTTCTTCGCCACGCGGTTAGCACCAAGCACAAGGATGAGTCCGATGACCGATTTGAACAATCCGACTGCCGACGCCAAGCTGAAATTAAGCTGCTGCAGACCGGTTCGGTAAACCCATGTGTCGATGATGTCCGCAACCGGGTACACCTGAATATTGTACAGAATGTAAATTTGATCAAAGCCTGCGTCAAGCAGATGGCCAAGCTTCAGAACGAACAGCAGGACGATAATGCTTCTAATGCCAGGAAGCGTAATATGCCAGATCATTCGCATTCGGCTCGCACCGTCCACCTTCGCCGCTTCGTAGAGGGTCGGATCGATGCCTGCCATCGCGGCTAAATAGATAATCGCTCCCCAGCCGAGATTTTGCCATACCTCCGATCCGACCAGTATGCTGCGGAAATATTCCGTCGAGGTCAGAAACGGGATCGAGCTTCCCCCCGCTTCTACAATCCAGCGGTTTATGAGACCGCCGTTCTGGGAGAAGAGCGTCAAAAGAATACCGAAAATAATGACCCAAGACAAGAAGTGCGGCATGTAAGTCAGCGTTTGTACGATCGACTTCAGCCAGCGAACGCGGCATTCGTTCAGCAGTACGGCCAGCATGATCGGCGGCAGCGTCCCCCATAACAGCTTGTAGAGGCTGATCAACAGCGTATTGGTCAGCAGCTGGCTGAAGTAAGGCGACTCGTAAAAGCTCTGAAAATGCTTATACCACGGATCGACCCACGAGCTGCCCGTTATGCCGTCCAGGATCGCAAAATCTTTGAAGGCGATAATGACTCCGTACATCGGGAAGTACCGAAATATGACAAAATAAATAATGCCGGGCAGCAGCATGACGTAAAAGGCTTTAAACCGCCATGCCAATTTTAAAATCATGAGCAGCTTTGTCCGCGGAGAAGGCCGTATCCGAGGGGCTGGCGTTAGGCTTTGATTGGCTTCCATCGTATCCCTCCATAGTTTGAATGCGCTTCCAATAAGGTAAGTATAAAGGTCCTGACGTCTCCTCGATATACACAAAAACGTAAAAAATGTACGTAATTCCTTCATCATCATTAACATCGAATATGGATCCATCTACATCAATATCAACGATTAATGAGTAAAGGCTGTCACGAATGGTCTGAAGAAACCACGTGACAGCCTTGGTATCGTTATTGGTTAACGCCAAATACCTAATCGTTCGTCGCTTTCCGTCAGGACGGGCATATCGACGCGGACAACAGTACCTGCCCCTTCCGCGCTTCCGATCCGCAAGCCGTACGTCTCACCGTGATGGATCCGAATCCGCTCATGCACGTTCCGCAGCCCGATGCCAGTAAACCGGTACATGGAGCGCTGCCCACCGTCCTGATTTTCCAACAGCAGCCTGCTGCGCTTCTCCCGTTTGATGCCTATCCCGTTATCGCGCACATAGAGTCTCAGAATCCCCTTCCTCAGCCCGCCTTTCACGACGATAAGCCCGCCGTGATTCGGCGTTAGTCCATGGAAGAGTGCATTTTCTACGAGCGGCTGCAGCGTAAGCTTAAGTATGCGATACTGCAGAAGGTCAGGAACAATATCAATCATAAACTGATATTGTTCCCCATAGCGTACCTGCTGAATATGCATGTACATTCGCAGCCCTTCCAGCTCCTCCTCAAGGGATACGTATTCTGATTGCTTGTCGAAGCTGAAGCTTAACAGCTTGACCAGTGAACGAATCGTATCGCGCAACTCGTCGATACGCTGCTGCTTTGCCAAGCTGCTTATGCAGGCAAGGGTATTATACAGAAAATGGGGCGCAATCTGGCTTCGCAGCATCTTCAGCTCGTATTCCTTCTTCTGCTCCTCCGCATTTTTCGTCTTTTGGAGCAGGCTCTGAATCCTCTCGAGCATGGCATTGTAGCTCTGCGTTAGCCTGCCGATTTCGTCCATTCTCGTAACAGGCAGCTTCGCCACAACCTCAAAGTTGTTAAGACGGTCCATCTTCTCGACAAATCGGCGAATCGGATGTGTGAACGATCGGCTGAGCAGATACGCACTGATCAGAAGCATAATGATCCATACGATACTCGCGGTCCGGTAGTTGTTGTTCAGCCTCTGAAGGTCCTGATAGAAATAATCCTCTTCGATGAACGCCGCAAGCGACCAGCCTAGACGGTTTTTGGTCGACTTCACGGCAACGAGCGGATTCAAGGAATCCCCTTTTATGCCGCTTACGCCGACTTTGAGCAAGGCGAGCTGCCCACGAAAGCTCTCCTCCAGCTTTGGCGGATACGAGGCGGCTTGGAAGGGGAGCAGCTTATCGCGGGAATCCAGCCGATTAATGACGCTGCCTTCCTTCGTGAACAGTATATAAGATTGATAGATCATCGGCGCAATACGCTCCGTGAGCAAATCGAGATTAAGTTCAGCGACTACGACACCCTTCACCTTTTTGCCAGCATCCGCAATAGGCAGTACGTAAGCAAGCGTTCGCCCCGACATTGGCGAATCATAAGGTTCGCTCACGTTAATGGCCCCGTAGTTAATAAGCGCCAGCTCATAGAGTTGATTCAGATTTGGATTGCCGATGATGTCATAAACGACCTGCGAGCTTGCAAATACTTGACCGTCAGCTCGAATCATGTACAAAGTTCTGGCAATGGAGTTGTTAATTCCCGCAAACTTGCGAAGCGTCTCGACAGCTGCCACCTCATTCCCTTCCTCCAGCAAATCGGCGCGGGTCGAGAGTAGCAGCAGCATATTTTCCACATTGTCCAAACTTGCATCGATATATTGATTCGTCCGGCTGACGAGCAGCTCTGCATCGCGAATGACTTGATTCTGAAGCAGACTTTCAGCCTCGTGGAGGTTTCGCCATGCAAGCACTTGAACGAGCAGCAGCGTCACGATGAACAAATAAATAAACTGCTTGGTAGCGAGACCAAGGCTGGCATACCAATGAAACAGTTTCGTCATTATCCCCCTTCTTTCGCGCCCGTTCTCACGCTCCCGTGCTATCAGCCATTCCGTTTATAGTCCGTCGGCGATACCCCGGTCCAATTTCGAAACGTAACGGTAAAATAGCGGTAGCTCGGAATGCCGACCTCTTCCGCGACCTCATATACCTTCTTATTCGAATGCCTAAGAAGCTCAATCGCCTTCTCCATACGAAGACGGGTTATATACTGATTGACCGTACTCCCCGTTTCCTCGCGAAACAATTTGCTGATATAATGTGGGCTCAGCCCTACCTGCTCTGCGATAATGGGCAGCGAAATCGGCTCCTTGAGATGGTCTTTGATCCATTGCACGGCCAAACGAATCTCAAAGCGCGAACGCAACTTCCCTAGCTCGTCAGCTTCCATATCCTGAACCATATTGGCGATCATCTCAGCTAACGTTCCTGCGTCCATTAAAATCCCCATTCGGGCTGCGCTTAGCTCAGCGCCCTCTTGCTGCCTGTGCCAATCTACCTGCCAATGAAGTATCCGTTCCTTCAGTTGACTTGGCTTCACTCGCTCTGCGATGCACCAATCCCTGAACTCGCCAAGCAAGCATTCCTTCAAGCTCGCAGGAGACAATGATGCTTTTCTCAGCATCTCGTTTAATTCCTTCGTTTTCTTTTCCGTCAGATCCGTTAGAGGCAACGAATGCTGCGTGTACACAGCGCTTTCCTCGGGACATCGGTCGTAAAACAGCGCATCTTTCCACTCGTTCGAATAGGCGAGCGCCGATGCAATTTCTTCCTTCGATGTGACCGGTTGGCTAAATAGCGCACATATTGTCGCGTAGCGCTCCTGCTTGGTCTCTTTCCGATCCAATAGCTCCGTCAAGTGTTGAACGAACGTGCGGAGTGACTCAAGAACAGCATCGGTAGGAGTTCTGCCTTCAAGCAGAACAAAATATTCCCGCTCCCGTACCGTCAGCCAAGTCAGCCAGTTTGGATCCCTTTTTTCCTGCTCGGTCAGCCTCTGTTGAACCGTGTCCTTCACAGGCAGATAGCCTATTGGAGGAATGTCTAGCTGAAGTCGTACCAGTCGAATTGGACGATCTACGCTTAGCGTCATCGATTGCCAATCGGAGCCGGCTGGCTCTTGCCCGTGAAGCAGCTTGCCGAATAAGGCGGCTTGCAGCTGCCTCTGTTCCCTTCTCGCATGCTCGTGCACCATGCGCTCCTTGACGACCGCAGCTCTCGCTTTGTCCATCGCCTGTTTAAGCTCTTCTTCCTCCAATGACACCTTCAAAATATATTCAAGCGCTCCAAGACGGAGCGCTTCTTGTACGTAATGAAAATCGCTGTGACAGGTTAACAATATGATCTGTACGCTCGGGTGGCGCTTCCGGAGTTCCCGTATGAGAGCAATTCCGTCCATAACCGGCATCGTAATATCCGTTATCACGACATCTGGCGTGCGTTCAGCACATAGCTGCATCGCTTCCGACCCGTTGCTCGCTTCCCCTATCCATTCGGCTCCGCACGCCTCCCATGGAAAGATCCGAAGCTCTTGGCGCAGAGGAATTTCATCTTCGACGATCAATACGCCAAGCGGCTTTATGATCATGATATCCTCTCCTTTAGCACAAAATGAAAGCGATGTCATTTTATTTATTCCATTATAGAGCATAGACTCTTATTTCGGCAACCTCCGCGCGTGGTCCTCCGTTCGTTTCGTCGATCCATAGTCTAATCGTATGCGACGAGATGGAACGGCTGAGCTTATGCACTTTTTTGCGCTTATGGTTGTGCTTCTCTTCAGCCAGTGTGACCCATTCCTCACCGATGAGCGCTTCTATCCGATAAGCTCGGATGAGCTCGGGAATCGCTTCGAAAGCGGTGCGGTGATGGTGCAAATTTATTAAGTCTTCATTAATATCGTCGTTAAAGGTGACGTGGATCTCGGCGATCGATTGCACTTCAGCCCACTCCAACTGCAGCCATTCCGGTTTGCCTGGAGACATCGGCTCGGACATCCATAAATGCGGACCGGCGAACGGCCGAATATACCCGTCCGTCACCGCTGCGGCAGCGTACGCTTCCGTATTTGGCGTAACCTGCAGACATAGCGGCTTGCGGTTCCAACGGCGCATGCTCCACTGTACGACCGGCTGATCCGGCTGACGATCCTCTAAAAGAGTCGAGACGATCGGCTTTGGCCCTTTCTCAAAGCACAGCACGCCGGTCATCGGAGAATCCGATCCGTGAAGTTGAATCGCTTCGTTTGCTTTAATAATAAGGAATGCATTGCAGGCTGCATTGGGCTGCCAAACTAAATCCAGCTTAGCCCACTGCCTGGTACCTTCGGCTACTGACACCGATGCTTCAGCCACCATCTGCTTTGGCACGTAATTTTCACCTTTTTCCGTATGCCACAGCTCCACTTCAAGAGTAGCAGCCTTTGCCGCATCGATCAGCAGCGCCACTGATTCAAGCGAGGGATTCACGGGAAACAGGATGCCCAGTTCTTTGTCCAACGGGTGTGTATAGGTTGAGTCCGTCAGCGACACTTTGGTCATTGTGCTGGATGCCGTAATTCGGGCCGATTTGGCGAGATCGTAAGGGTCGTCTGCCGCGATCCCGATAATCGACGCATCCTGCCTGAGCATCGTCTGCTGCAGGTCGTTCATATGGTCACGGTGCAACACACGCGGCGATATCCCTTTCTGCACGCACAGTGCGGCACCGCTTCCGGCTGCTTCGCCGATGACGGCACAGGTTGCCATTACCCTCGTCGTACCGAATGCGACGTGAGTTGCGCTGATATCGCGGCCTGCAAACATCAGATTGCTGACGTTGCTGGAGTACAGACACCGAAATGGAATATGATAGATGCCGTCCGAAAATAAATGCTTTGAACCGCTCTCTGTCGAATACATGCCTTGCGGCGGATGAAGATCTATCGACCAGCCTCCGAAGGCGATGCGATCGGTGAAGGGCACCTGCGCGATAATATCGTTTTGGTTCAACATATAATCTCCTGTGAATCGGCGATACTCCCGTTTGCCAGGGAGCGACCCGACCCATTCCAGCGTCATGCGATCGGCATCGAAATTGCCGGAGTTTTTGATATAATCCCATACCCCGTAAATGACCGACCAGAGCTCATCGCGTATTCGTTCATTATCATGCACCGTATCCAGCTCGCCGCCCCATTCGATCCACCAATAGTGGCAGCCTGAGTCGCCGCTGCGAATGACCCGCTTCATCGGGATCGCCGTTTGCGTAATGTCCTTCGCAAAGCTCGGCGGAATGTACTTGACCGGCCGATCTGCCTCCTTCGTATAGAACAGGAGCGTGCTGCCAAGCGTAATATCGTCCGCCGTCTCCGGTGCCCAGTCCTCGTTGTATTCCTCTGCGGCCTCGCGGCCGATCCGGTATTTAGCGCCTGCCAGAAAACCCGCAAGGCCATCTCCTGTACAATCTATGTACATATCGCTTTCAAACCGGATTTTCCGCTCGGAGCCCATCATCCAGCCTGTGACTGACTTCATGATGCGCTCCTCCTCCGCGCCTTCCGCTTCGACCTCGTGCACATCCGTATTGAGAAACAAGGCAATGTTCGGCTCTGCTCGGACCGTCTCGAGTACGACGAGATCCCATAAATAAGGATTTCCATCCGGGTTCCGGAATTGATTCTCGACGAACATTTCTCCCATGATGCCGGTTTCTCTAGCATAACGCTGCGTGCCATGCGCCGTAGCGCCGCATACCCACACCCGTACCTCGCTGCTAGAATTGCCTCCGAGTACGGGTCTGTTGTTCACGAGCGACACGGTTTGGCCGAGACGTGCGGCTGCAACGGCAGCGCATACGCCGGCCAAGCCTCCGCCAATAACGGTAATGTCGGATTTTACTAATTCAAACTTCAATCGAATCCCCCCAAGTCTAGAATTACTATCATCTTAATCGAGGGGGTCGTTATTTAACATGCACTGCGCTATCATATTGGCATATACTTTATTTCATTTGGGAGGCTGATTGCGGTGATGATGTTGAATCGAAGCCCCATCCTATATCCTAGCCTAATGCATCATGTCTTTTGGAATCATAAGAAACAATTTCAATACAGCGTGGACACCTACGGACATTGGGTTCTATTTGCGGTGGAGGGCGGCAGCTTCCGTTATGGGATCGGCGATAGCGAGGGAATGGCGCAGATGGGCGACGTCATCGTTTGCCCGCCGGGCGTCGATTTTCATCGCGACGTTATCCATGCGCCGTCTTTTCATTTCATCGGATTTTCGTTAGGCTCTATATCGGGAGAGGCGGTTGCAGGGCAAGAGGCAGAGCAGGACGTCCACCACCGTTTGGCGGCTTCTGCCTACAAGCCCGCCGTCACGCATAAGGAGAGGTTTGCCGATAATTTGAGATATTTCAAGAGGCAGGACGAAGCTGCCGCGGAGATCGATCAGCGGAGCTATTGGCAAAACCATGCGCTGAACGATATTTGGCTGTTTTGTTTGCAGTCGATAGCGGTCGGCGTGGTTGGCGAAGACAAAGAACCTGCCGATCCTCTGATGGAACAGGCACGGCTCTATATCCAGCAGAACGCCTATAAGGACATGAGCATGCTGGTGCTTGCGGACGAGCTGGGCATCAGTCCCGTTCAGCTCACCCGCAGATTCACCCGAAGCGTGGGGATGACTCCTTCGCGCTATTTAAGCCATATTAGGCTGGAGCAAGCAAAGTCCTTGCTCGTCGATACCCATCTGAATTTAGAGCAGATCGCATTAGCTTGCGGCTTCAACAATGGCTTCTACCTCAGCCGCGTGTTCTCGAAGCTGATGAAAGTCAGTCCTTCCGCTTACCGGAAAACGAACCGGGTCTAATGCCTGCTACAATCCCCTCTATACAGAACTTGATAACATAAAATAAAAAGCCGCATAATCAGCGGCTTCTAATGTTACTATGTTTTTGTCACCCGACATCAACTCCATCCAATTCTGTAGACGTTAGTTATAATAATGTTCTGCCAATGCATTTGCAGCAATGATGGCCTGGTACACATCTTCAGGCGTTACCGGGTGCGGCAAATTGCCCATCGTGTCTCCTTCGGCACACGCATCTTCTGCTACTTTTCGCCATTCCTCCTCTATGAATTCATCCAGACCCAGGTCTTTTAAGGTTAGCGGCAGCCCTACTTCCTTGATAAAACGGATAACCGTTTCGATTTCCTCTCGTGGAGCACTTTCGAGAACAAGCTGCGTTAATAAACCAAAGACCACTTTTTCGCCATGCTGCGCATGATGCAGCGATGGAACGGCCGTCATTCCATTATGGATTGCGTGGGCAGCGGCCAAGCCGCCGGATTCAGCGCCAACACCGCTTAAATAAATCGTGGCTTCAATTGTTTTTTCAACGGCCGGGGTCGAGACGTTCTGATCCACGGCGATTTTAGCCTGCAGGCCATATTCTAGAATGGTGTCATAGCACATTTTTGCAATACCTAAGCCGGCTAGGGATGGCTTTAGATTCACTAAATTATCTCCATTTTTCTGATAACATGCTCGCGCTTCAAAATAAGTCGCAAGAGCATCCCCTATCCCCGCCACAAAAAACCGTGTCGGTGCGTTTACCAGAATATTGGGATCTGCCAGCACGATGTCAGGATTTGTCGGCAAAAACAGGTAACGGTCAAATGAACCGTCTGCATTGTAAATGACGGAAAGTGCAGTACACGGCGCATCTGTTGAAGCAATTGTCGGGAAAATCGCAACAGGCAGATGTGTGTAATATGCGGTAGCCTTAGCTGTATCCAATGTTTTCCCGCCGCCAATACCGACTATGATATTGGCACCTGATTTTTGCACCGCTTGGCGGTGTCTGTCGATTTCATCTTGAGTGATTTGATAGTTGAATTTTACAAATTCGCTTTGATGTCCGGCCTCTTCAAAAGATTTACCGGCTTCCCTGCGCGCACGATCCAAAATAAATTCATCGCAAATAACATACGCATGGTCACCATAAGTAGCGGTATAGGAAGCTAATTCTTTTAGTAAATAGTTCCCCACGATAAATCTCTTTGGCGATGTAATTGATTTCACATATTTTCCCAAAATATCACGCTCCAATGGATTTCAATATCCTTGCTATTATCTAATGATAATGAGATTTTTATACGATTGAAAAAACTGTCCCTTTTGTAGCCATAAAAATATCCCCTCCAAGTTCACTCCCTTCTCATGAAAACATGAGTTTTTTCGAGTGTCTACTTTGAGGGGATAATGCCACCATAAAAGCTGCTTTTTATCCAGGTATCATCGGGACAATGCACATTTTACATAATATTGGAATATATTGAGTTGTTTGACTCATATAATCATCATGATTAAGCCCGTCTCTAGTGCAGTCCCCTCCTGATTTACTTCAGATTTGCCGACCATTTCTCAGCACGAGCCTGCAGATCATCCAGAAACTTCTGAATATCCGGAGCATTTCCGGATGCAGCCTGGCTAATGAATCCGTTAATAGCTGGAGCGATATCGCTCATATAAAACGGATTGGCTTCATCCATGAGCTCCGAGTGGCCAACATTTGCGATTTCGAGTGCTTTTTTCACAAACTTATCTTCCGGTGTTACAAAATCAGCGTTTTTAAGTGTTGGGGTACTGGAGAAGTTCTCATACATATATTTTTGCGTCATGTAGCTGGTCAAGAATTTTAATACTTCCCATGATGCATCCACATCTTTAGCATTCTTCGCCATGATGAACGGGTCAACCGCCACCCAACCTTCGCCTTTAGGCCCCATGTTCAGCACAGGTTCAAAACGGTCCAACAGCTCTTTGTTCTGCTTCGACCGGAATTCACTCATTGTTGAGCCGCCGGTGGAATCGAGGGCGATGGCGATATTGTTCTTCTCCAGACCGAAATTCTCAGCTCCTTGGGCATTTACGAAACCTGCCGGCGGCAGTTGTGCGGCTTCTTTCAGCCATTCCAGCACTTTGACCATTTCCGGAGAATTCAGGTGCCATTTAATGCTTTTGATATCCTTCAACGATCCATCCGCTCCTTTGGCGCCATAAGCAAGGGTTAACGCAACAAAGGTAGATCCGTTTAATGAGTTGCCGCTCCAATACAGACCGAAATTGTCTTCACCGGTTTTCGGGTTTTTGCCGGTCATTTGCTTGGCTTTCTCCAGAATTTCATCCGGTCCCGGCTGTGCCGAGAGCGTTTCAACGCCCCAGTCTTCAAACAGCTTCTTATCATAAATCGTCATCCGGCGGCCAAGAACGGCAGGAATGCCAAACTGCTTGCTTCCGTCGGGCGACTTGGTGCTATAGGAGTTATTCATAATGCCTTCCAGATAGATGCCCTTGTCAAACGTAGTGTCCTTTTCGATCAAGTCGTCCAGGTCACGCAGCAGCCCTTCCTGGTACCATTGTGATGCAAAGGCTCCACCGGTATACAAGATATCCGCATCGCCGGAGAGCAGCATGGCCGTTTGTTTGGCTTTTACGTTCTCCCAGGGGATTTGATAAACCTCCAGTTTGATGTTCGGATACATTTTTTTGAACGTTTTATCTAAATACTCGTTGAGTCCGATGGTCGGGTTGCCTGTCAGTGCATCGATCCCGTTATCCAGCTGCCAGCCTGCCAGTGCAACGCGAACCGTACCTTTCATGTCCGATACTTTTTCAATCTTCACGCCGCCTGTCACATCTTTTCCCGAACTGCCTGAACAAGCGGCCAATGTAAATACCAGCACGAATGACAGGATAAGCAGCACAACTTTTTTCATACACAAACACCCCCACATAAATTTAGCTTCCATTTTGAATTACTGCTTGATACCGGATAGCGCAATGCTCTCGATGATATAACGCTGCAGGAACATATAAACTACGATAACCGGAATGAGGCTCGTAGTTGTTGCTGCCATAATGATCGATGGCTGCTGATTGATTCCGTTGTTATACGTAAACATGGCCAATCCAATCTGGATCGTGTACTTGGCAGCCGATTTTAAGATCAGCAGCGGCCACAGCATATCATTCCATACGCCTAAGAACAGCAGAATGACCATGGTGGCGATAATGGGCGTACACAGCGGCAGATATACCCGGCTGAATACGGTGATTTCCTTGGCGCCATCCAGAACGGCAGCTTCCCTTAAACTGCTGGGTAATTGATCAAAGAAGGCTTTGGCTAAAAAAGTACCGAACGCATAGTTCATGGCCGGCAAATAAAAAGCCAAGTAGTTATCGACCAGTCCGAGTTTACTGAACAAAAGATACTGCGGAATCATCGTCATTTCGAACGGAATCATCATCGTGCTTAGCGCTAGCAGCAAGACGAAGTTTGCTCCTTTGAAGCGGAGCTTGGATAAGGCATAACCGGATAATAGTGCGGACAATGAGCTGATGATAATGACCCCTGCACTTACAAGCGTGGAGTTGCCGATGTATCGAAACATATTAATGTTGGTGAAGGCGGCTTCATATGTTCGGATCGAAGGCTCTTCCGGCCATATTTTCGGCGGGAATGAAATATTTAATCGTGCAGCCCAATCGAAGCTCGTTACCAGCATCCATAAGAATGGCACAATCATGATGAATGAACCTACCAACAGAACCAGCGTTAGTATCAGCTGTTGAAGTGTGATTCGTTTACGGCGCACAGGCTCCTTGGGCAAGGCTGAACTGCTCATAGTTACCCTCCTGTTTTCTGGAATAAGGTTCCCCTACGGACCCGAAAAATGGATAATGGCATTAGTCCAAACTGTCTTTGCGGCGGTTGAGCAGCATGAGGAACACGGTTAGGATGAGTATGATGACGAATAACAGATAGGATACAGCCGTAGCCAGCCCCATCTGCGAAGAGAGAAACGCATTTCGGTAAATATACAGCACTACGGTCATCAAGCTTCCCCCAGGATTACCTGCGGTTCCGCCGATTAACCATACATCCGTAAACCGTTTCATTCCGCCGATGGTACCCATGATGAGCATGAACACAAAGATCGGACGCAAGTATGGGATTGTAATGTACCACCATTTCCGGTAGGTGCCAGCCCCATCCACCTCTGCAGCTTCATAGAGATCCCGAGGGACGCTTTGCAAACCAGCCAGAAAAATAATCGTGTTATACCCAAGCGCACCCCACAAGCTCATGAGCACAATACTGTAACGCGCAACTTCAGGGTTCGTGAACCAGCCGACAGGATCGATACCAAACAAACCAATTACAAAGTTGATCAGCCCTTCCTTGGACGGAAAAAACAAGAAGGAGAACAACAGGCTTGTAGCAACGCCGGACACGACATTGGGCAGAAAATATACCGCTTTGAAAAAATTGCGTCCCAGATGCCATTTCAGATTATTAATCAGGCTCGCCAGAATAAACGACAGTGCAATTCCAAGCAGTACAGACCAAATCCCCATGACAAACGTATTTGTAAGCGCTTGCCAAAATAAGGAATCTTCTAATGCGTAACGGTAGTTGCTCAGGCCCACCCAAGCGCCGGATAAATTGAGCCCGGATGTCTGATGAAAACTCATAAACAGTGCGGCGAACATGGGATAGATGGCGAATACGATGACACCGATAATCAGAGGGGCGCTGAATAGATAACCCATCCAGTCATTACGCGTAAATCTGAACTTTCGTTTGGCCCATTTCCCATGCTCCGCAGTCCATTTCCCTTCTGGGGTGGATGACAAACCGATCCTCCTCCTTTCGTTAATAACCGGACCCATTCCGGTAATCGGACAAGACGTTCATGTCCATTCTGTAAATGGTTATGTGGACGAATCCGGATTATGTGTTATTCTTTTTTTCACAGACGTGAATGGAAGAACAACATCTTCTGCGATTGCTTATCGGCAGTGTATGCAGCTGCCCGCATCCGGGTGTATGCCTAGATCGAACCTTGCTTCGAAGATCCTGGACCGTTTTGAAACTGTACCGAAAAAAGCACAACCTATTTTAGGCTGTGCTTTTTTTGTATTTTGAAAGGCTTATAGTACGTGTTCAAAAAGGTCAATTTTCAGCACCGAGAAGGTTGGATGAAGCTAGGGACGTCAGGAGCGGAGCGTACGTTTTGGGTACGTGAGCACCGGAAGGCCCGGCTGAATTCAAGATTCGATGCCGAGCTGCTTCCTGATTCGCTTCGTGATCAAAAGCGGACTTTTTGAACAACCTCT